>CAOKJJ010000033.1 GCA_948468465.1 uncultured Eubacterium sp.
CCGGACGGGGCCATTACGTCGATGCAGAATGCCTAGAGATTCTTAATATTCTGGAATAGGAGCCGCAAGCCAGGCCAGTTCCCCCTCACCCGGCGTCCGCATAGCCCCCCCCAAAAAAAACGCACCACAATGTCAAAAATGTCGCATTTCTGTTTCATCCAGGTTAGGGAAAAAAGGAGTGGTATTTCTTATGAATGGGAAAATATACGAATATGATACACAAATCTGCGAGGCAGAGAAAAAAGGCGGCGCTTATGTGGCATTTCCTTATGATGTGCGGGAAGAGTTTCACGCGGGACGCGCCAAAGTACATGTAGAATTTGACGGTGAACCTTACGATGGAAGCGTGGTAAATATGGGCGTAAAAAATCCGGACGGATCTGTTTGCTATATTATTGGGATCCGCAAGGACATCCGTCAGAAAATCGGGAAGCAGCCAGGGGATTTTGTGCATGTCATGGTAACGCCTGTCTGATCAGAGGAGGACAGAAAATCGGTCAGGGGATCAGGTGCATGTCCTGGTAACGAAAAGCAGGCTGCGGATGACGGAAGGAGTGTGCCGGGAGATGGAGATGAGAAAGAAGAAGCTTCCGATTGGGATTGAAGATTTTGAAGAGATCTGCAACGAAGATTTTTACTATATTGATAAAACAGGGCTTATCGCACAACTGCTCTGAAAAGTGATCCTGTTGATGGATGAATATGACGTCCCGCTGGCAAAAGCTCATGCGAATGGATACTCTGACCAGATGATCTCCCTGATCCGAAATCTGCCCGGGGAAGCGCTAAAGACAAATAACAGCCTGAAATTAGCGGTTTTGACCGGCTGCCTTCGAATTTCAAAGGAGAGTATTTTTACCGGACTTAATAACCTGAGGGTATGTTCGGTTACGGATGTACGGTTTGATGAATATTTTGGATTCACAGACGCGGAAGTAAAGGCGCTTTTAGCGTATTATGGATATCCAGACAGTTATGATATGGCAAAGAAATGGTATGATGGATACCGTTTTGGCAATGCGGATGTATATTGTCCGTGGATTGTTAACTTTACGGAACAGGAACACAGACAGCAGCTCCGTTATCCGGCGTCCGGGAGGAAAAAATAAAATGAAAAGGAGGAACTCCAAAATGTCTGATTATTTATTAGAATGCTGCGTAGACAGCGTAGAATCCGCCATTGCCGCTCAAAAAGGCGGTGCGGACCGTCTGGAGCTATGTGCGGCGCTTGTTATAGGAGGCATTTCGCCAAGCCTTTGTTTGTTTGAGCAGGTAAAAAACAACTGCAGCCTGCCGATACGCGTGCTGCTGCGTCCCCGTTTTGGAGATTTTTATTATACGGACTATGAATTTGAGATGATAAAAAGAGAGGTGGAGCTGTTTGGCAAGGCTGGTGCGGATGGAGTAGTGATCGGCTGCCTTGCTGCGGATGGCAGCCTGCATATGGAGCGGATGCGGGAACTGGTGACGGCAGCGGCTGGCCTTCCTGTGACGCTGCATCGGGCGTTTGACGTCTGTGCGGATCCGATGCGAGCTTATGAGCAGGCAAAGGAACTTGGCATAGATACGATTCTTACGTCCGGGCAGGAGGCTGACTGTCTTGCGGGAATGCCGCTGTTAAAGCAGTTAAGCGGTTTGCAGAAACAGATGGAAGGGCCAAAGATTATGGCTGGTGCGGGAGTAACGCCTGAAATCATTAAAAAGTTTCGGGCGGAAACGGATATTGCAGCTTATCATCTGTCTGCGAAAAAGATTGTGGACAGCGGCATGCGCTATCGTAAAGAAGGGGTGCCAATGGGAGCTTTTGGCATGAGCGAGTATCAGATTTTCCGGACGGATCAGGAGGTTGTTGCACAGGCAAGACGGGTGCTGCAATCCTGATGGATGCCATGCACTGTAAACTTGACAAAACGAAAGGAGCTTGCAATGAAAAAGAGGATGCGCGTATGTCTGGTGGCAGGATTAGCGATAGGGATGATGCATGTGAGTTATGCGGCGGGCAGTACGCAGGCTTTTGTGGCTGCTGGGAAGGCTGTTTCGGGGAGAAATGCCGCGCATGCATTGGAAAGACAGCTTACGGAGCAGGCAGCGGGCCCGTTGGTGCATGCGTCGGAGATTCATGCGTCCGGTGATATGCGGCTGGAGCAGATAAAAATCGGAAATTTTTCACAGGCCGGCTCTGATGCGGAGGAACTGCTTGCTGTATTTGAACTTTTAAATACGCCGCATACAGGCGGCCTTAACCGGAAGGTTATGGCTCTTTTTTCAAAAGAGGGCGAATTGCTGACTTATCAGGTATTGAACGGAGATTCTGTGGATATTTATGATCTGAAACACGAGGATGGAACAACGTATATGTTAGTGTCGCTTGTTACTGTTTATCAGGGCGTAAAGACGCAGACGCTTACCTTGTATCATGTAAATGGCCGCGATTTTCAGAAGGTTTTTGTAAAATGCCTGGAGCTTGCGGATGATGCGTTTGCGGCTTTTGCAGGCAGCGATACCCTTGTCTGCTACAAAAAAACGCTGTCGGACAAACCGCAGAATCCGGCATGCGATGATGGGGATATGGAGATATACGCGGTGCTGAAATGGGATGGAAAGGGACAGTTTGCAGAAGAAGGACTGCTGAAAAAGTAACGGTTCGGGGCGATTTTTAAAGTTTTGCTGTGTAAAAATCGCCCCGAACTTGCATCATGTTCTTTTATTTATTTTCCGCCTCTTTCATTTTCATGGCGCGCACTTTTAAAGGCAGTCCGAATAATGTAATGAAGCCTTCCGCGTCATGATGGTCATACAGATCGCCTGTCGTAAAGCTTGCCAGGGATTCACTGTACAAAGAATATGGAGAGGTTGTTCCGGCTTTGATAATATTTCCTTTATAAAGCTGGAATTTTACTTCGCCGGTGACATATTTTTGTGTGGATGTTACGAATGCCTGCACGGCTTCGCGCAGCGGGGTGAACCATTTTCCTTCGTATACGATCTGAGCTATTTTATTGCCCATGTCTTTTTTGACCTCCATCGTTGCGCGGTCGAGGACGAGCTCTTCCAGCTGCTTTTGCGCTTCCATCAGAATCGTTCCGCCAGGTGTCTCATAGACGCCGCGGCTCTTCATGCCTACGACGCGGTTTTCCACGATATCTACAATGCCGATGCCGTGTTTTCCGCCGAGGCGGTTCAGCTCGCGGATAATGTCGGATACTTTCATCTGTTTTCCGTTTACGGATTTTGGAACGCCTGCTTCAAATGTCATTGTTACGTACTCGCCTTCTTCCGGAGCTTTTTGCGGAGTTACGCCAAGCACTAGCAGATGGTCATAGTTTGGCTCGTTTGCAGGGTCTTCCAGCTCCAGTCCTTCGTGGCTGATATGCCATAAGTTGCGGTCACGGCTGTAGCTGTTGTCTGCGGAGAATGGAAGGTCGATGCCGTGTGCCTTGCAGTATTCGATTTCGGATTCGCGGGAGTCCATCGTCCATTTGTCGTCGCGCCATGCAGCGATAATCTTAAGGTCAGGCGCGAGTGCCTTAATTGTCAGTTCGAAACGGATCTGATCGTTTCCTTTGCCTGTCGCGCCGTGGCAAATCGCGCTGGCGCCTTCTTTTCTGGCGATTTCCACCAGCCTTTTTGCAATGCCGGGACGTGCCATGGAAGTGCCGAGCAGGTATTTGTTTTCATATACGGCGCCGGCCTGCACGCATGGGATAATGTACTCGTCACAAAATTCATCCGTAATGTCTTCAATGTATAGCTTCGAAGCGCCGGATAATTTGGCGCGTTCGTCAAGGCCGTCCAGCTCGCTCTCCTGTCCGCAGTCCACGCAGCAGCAGATCACTTCGTAATCATAATTTTCTTTCAGCCAGGGAATGATGGCTGTTGTATCCAGTCCGCCCGAATAGGCTAAAACAACTTTTTCTTTCATAGTATTTGTCCTTTCTGAAAATATGATGCAGCAGTTCAGATAACTCTTGAACTCTTACAATATGATCATCGTATTCTAATAACCGTTTACTAATATACAACACTTGCCATCGAAACGCAAGTGATAATTTATGCAAAAAAATAAATAAATATGCATGAAAATTAAGGAAATTAGACAATAAATTCTGAAGCGGAAATAGCTGCGGCTGGAAAACGAATGGAATAGACAAAAATAGCTGTGACTGGAAAACGAACAGAAGAAACAGAAATAGCTGTGATTGGAAACCGGATAAGATGAACAAAAAATAAGGATAACATAAGAATAGCATAAGGAAAATCAAGCGGTTGAAAAAGCGGACAGAGGAAATACGTATGCATAAAATGATTGATATTCATGCATAAAACATATAAATATGCATAATTATACACAAAAAAAGAAAAAAGTTCAGAAAGTGCTTGTGCTTTTAAAACATTTATATTAGTATAGATTTGTTTGAAATACGAATAAAGAGGTGGATAAGGATGATAAAAGCAGGCATTATTGGAGCGACTGGTTATGCCGGTGCGGAGCTGGTCCGGATTTTGGCCGGACATCGGGAAGTGGAGATCAAATGGCTTGGTTCCAGAAGTTATATCGGTAACAAGTATGCGTCAGTATATCAAAATATGTTCAGAATCGTGGAAGGAGATTGCCTGGATGATCAGATCGGTGAACTGTCTGATCAGGTCGATGTTGTATTTACGGCGACGCCGCAGGGATATTTGGCGTCTGTTATGAAGGAAGAATATTTAAAGAAGGCGAAGTTTATTGATTTGAGTGCGGATTACCGCTTTAAGGATGCGGAGGTGTATGAACAATGGTACAAGATCAAGCATCCGTCTGCGCAGTTTATGCAAGAGGCGGTATATGGACTGTGTGAGGTTAACAGGGAACAGGTAAAAAAGGCGCGGCTTGTGGCAAACCCTGGCTGTTATACGACCTGTTCGATCCTGACGGCGTATCCGCTTGTAAGAGAAGGGCTGATAGATCCGGATACTTTGATTGTAGACGCAAAAAGCGGCACTTCCGGCGCGGGAAGAGGGGCGAAGACGAATAACCTGTTTTGCGAGGTCAATGAAAATATAAAAGCGTATGGGGTTACAACGCACAGGCATACGCCAGAGATCGAAGAGCAGCTTAGCTATGCGGCCGGACATACGGTTACGATTAATTTTACGCCGCATCTTGTGCCGATGAACCGCGGAATACTGGCGACGGAATATGCGTCCTTGAACAAAAAAGCGGACGGCAGCCTTCCGTCGGAAGCTGAGATAAGGGCGGCGTATTTAAAATATTATGAAAAAGAAACATTTGTACGTGTATTGGAGCCAGGCGTGCTGCCGGAGACAAAGTGGGTGGAAGGCAGCAACTATGTAGATATTAATTTTCAGATTGACGCACGTACCGGGCGTGTGATATTGATAGGAGCGCTTGACAATCTTGTGAAGGGAGCCGCGGGACAGGCAGTGCAGAATATGAATCTGATGTTTGGACTGCCGGAAGCAGAAGGCCTTGGCCTGATACCGATGTTTCCTTAAAAGGGGATAAATATGTGCAGAGAAAAAAATACAGATAATACAGATCATGATAAGAACAGCAACGTGTGTCAAAAAATGTGGATCCGGGAAATGCAGATTCGGGAAATGCAGATCAAAGATTACGATCAGGTACATGCGCTGTGGATGACAATCCGCGGCTTTGGCATTCGTTCGATCGATGATTCCAAAGAAGGGGTCAGCCGCTTTCTCCGGCGAAATCCTTCTACGAGCGTTGTGGCGGAAGCGGACGGACAGCTGGTCGGAGCGATTTTATGCGGGCATGACGGCAGGCGCGGCTGTTTTTATCATGTATGCGTGCGGGAAGATTACCGCAAAAAAGGGATTGGAAAAGCGATGGCTGTATTTGCGATGAAAGCGCTGCAAAAAGAACAGATCAACAAAGTATCTTTGATTGCGTTCAAGCAAAACGCGGTAGGCAATCAGTTCTGGAAAAGCGTTGGCTGGACGTTTCGCGAGGACTTGAATTATTATGATTTTACGCTCAATGATGAAAATATTACGATGTTTAACGAGTAAAAAGGTTTGAAAGAAGGTAATGGAATATGGAAGAACGGTCTATGGACGAGCTGTTAAAAAAAGCGTCGGTTCTAATAGAAGCACTGCCGTATATTCAGCGGTTTAACCGCAAAATCATCGTCGTAAAATACGGCGGCAGCGCAATGGTGGATGATAATTTAAAACGCAGTGTAATCGAAGATGTGACACTGTTAAAGCTGGTTGGATTTAAGCCGATCATTGTACATGGCGGCGGCAAGGAAATCAGCCGGTGGGTGGAAAAATCCGGTATGGAGCCGAAGTTTATCAATGGGCTGCGCGTAACGGATGCATCGACGATGGAAATTGCTGAGATGGTGCTCAATAAAGTAAATAAATCTCTCGTACAGCTGGTGGAACAGCTTGGCGTGCTGGCAGTCGGCGTCAGCGGCAAAGACGGCGGAATGCTGAAAGTGGATAAAAAATATGCGGACGGAGAAGATATCGGTTTTGTAGGAGATATCAGGGAAGTCAACCCAAAGATATTGTTTGATTTACTGGAAAAAGATTTCCTGCCGATTGTAGCGCCGATTGGACTGGATGATGCATACCATACTTATAATATTAACGCGGATGACGCGGCATGCGCGATCGCAAGGGCGGTATCTGCTGAAAAGATTGCGTTTTTAACGGATATTGAAGGGGTTTATAAAGATCCGCAAAATCCTGCTACGTTAATATCCGAGCTGCCGGTATCCGAGGCGAAGGGATTAATAGACAGCGGCTATATCGGCGGAGGGATGCTGCCGAAGCTGAATAACTGTATTGACGCGATTGATAACGGGGTATCAAGGGTGCATATTTTAGACGGCAGAATCCCGCACTGCCTGCTGCTGGAAATCTTTACGAACAGAGGCATCGGTACTGCGATTTTAGGGGATAAGGAGACGAAATATTATCATGAGTGAGATAGATTATAAAAGCGAAGCGGAACAGGTGATCTTACATACGTATAACCGTTTTCCGGTTGTATTTGATCATGCGGATGGTGTGTATTTGTATGATACAGAAGGAAAAGAGTATCTGGATTTTGCATCTGGCATCGGTGTTATGGCGCTTGGATATAATAATGCCGAATATAACGAAGCGATCAAAGCACAGGCAGACAAGCTGATGCATATATCTAATCTGTATTATAACGTGCCTATTATACAGGCGGCGAAAAAAGCGCTGAAAGCTTCTTCGATGGACCGTATTTTCTTTACGAACAGCGGAGCGGAAGCGGTGGAAGGAGCGATGAAGTCCGCGAAAAAGTATGCCTATACAAGAGACGGACACGCAGGGCATGAGATCATTGCCATGCAAGGGTCTTTTCACGGCAGAAGCATCGGAGCGCTGTCTGTAACCGGCAATGCGCATTATCGGGAGCCGTTTGAACCGCTGATGGGCGGGGTGAAGTTTGCGCAGCTCAATGACCTGGACAGTGTAAAGGCGCAGGTTACGGACAAGACGTGCGCGGTGATACTGGAAACGATTCAGGGAGAAAGTGGCATACATCCGGCCAGCCGTGAATTTTTAGAAGGGCTGCGTGCGCTGTGTGACGAAAAGGATATTCTGCTCATCTTAGATGAAATCCAGTGTGGCATGGGCCGGACCGGACAGATGTTTGCATGGCAGCATTACGGCGTAAAACCGGATATTATGACAGCGGCAAAAGCGCTTGGCTGCGGCGTGCCGGTCGGCGCGTTTCTTATGACCGAACGTGTGGCGCAAAAATCACTGGAGCCTGGAGACCACGGCACGACTTACGGCGGCAATCCGTTTGTCGGCGCGGCAGTGAGCAAAGTATTTGATTTATTTGAACAAATGCAGCTATTGGAACATGTCAGGACGGTATCTGCCTATTTGGAGAAAAAGCTGGACGAAATGATACAACAGTATGATTTCCTTCTGCAGCGCCGGGGGATGGGGCTGATGCAGGGCATAGTAACAGAAAAAAGTTCCACAGAGATTGCCGCAAAGGCGCTGGAAGCCGGGCTGGTGATCATAACAGCCGGGGCGGATGTCATAAGGATTCTGCCGCCGCTTGTCATTACGCAGGCGGATGTGGATGAGATGATCAAAAGATTGAAAGGCGTGCTGGATACATTTAAATAAAAAACAGCCGTGTGTCTGTACCATATTTTTCATAGTAAAAAGCAGTGAACGTGATTTTTATATAAAAGTCCGTTCACTGCTTTTTTCATTTGCTCAAAATCAGAAACTATGAAAACAGCTCTGCCGTTTTTGCCATTCGATCTGCGATCTGCACGCCAAAAGGACAGCGGCTTTCACAGCTTCGGCAGCCAATGCATTCATCAGCATGATGTTCCAGCGCATGGTAGTGGGCTTTTACGGCAGCAGGAACCTCAGGCTGCATCACAGCCAGGTCATAATATTTGTTTACCAGAGCGATGTCAATGTTTACCGGGCATGGCTTGCAGTGGCCGCAGTAAGTGCATTCGCCCTGCCCAAAGGTATGGCGGGGAGCTTTTGCCAGTACATTTGCATAATCTTTCTCCTGCTGGGTGGCAGTTTCATAGGCCACAGCCTGTTCGACATGTTCCGGCGTGTCGTAGCCTGCCAGAACCGATGCGATTGCCGGGCGGGTGAGACAGTAATGGATGCACTGTACTGGGGTTAAGGCTGCGCCGAATGGAGAACGCTTTGCGTCAAACAGCCGGCCTCCGGCATAAGGCTTCATGACAGTAATGCCGATGTCCTTTTGTTCGCAAAGCCGGTACATGTTTGCCCGGACAGGGTCGATGCCGCTTAGGCCTGCCTCATACTCATCTACAAAATAAGCGTCGATATTATCAGTCGGCGGCAGCAGGTCAAAGGCAGGATTTACGCTGAACATCAGCATTTCCACCAGGCCGCTTTCCGCCGCTTTGATGGCCATGGCAGGATTGTGGGTGCTCATGCCGATGTGTCGGATTTTGCCTGAGGATTTTAATTCTTTGACATATTCTAGGTAAGGGCCGCCCATGGCATCTTCCCAGTCGCTTTCCTGGTCAATGAAGTGCATCATGCCAAGATCAATGTAGTCTGTCTGCATCCGCGCCAGCAGGTCTTCAAAAGCTTCCCTGCATTTTTCAGGATCGCGTGAGCGCTCATACTGGCCGTTTTGCCAGGTGGAGCCGATATGCCCCTGAATAAACCAGTGTTCCCGCCTGTCGGATAAGGCTTTGCCGATATTTGACCGCACGTTAGGCTCCGACATCCAGCAGTCTAAAATGTTGATTCCAAGTTCCTGGGCACGGTCGATGACCGCTTTGCATTCTTCGTAATTATGGCGCTCCAGCCATTCACCGCCTAAGCCGATCTCACTGACCATCAGTCCTGTTTTTCCTAGTTTTCGATAATTCATTTGTCACTCCTTTCTGATCGTATGGGGGTTGTATATACGTAACAGTTCAAGGGTTATCTGGATTGTTACGTATATTCGGCGGATGATAGCCGCCGGTTGTCGCTGTAGGTATTTTTTACTATATCGGAGTTTTGCACATTTGGCAATAAGAAAATTAACATAAAAGATGATATAGATTGCATTTTTACGCAGCCATTGGAATCCGCTATGAGATTTTAACAACTGTGGATTTTTTCATAAATGTTCACGGATTTAAGCGTAAGTATGAGAAAACTAGTCGGGTGAAGAGAAAATGACGTACATACGGTTCAATAGGAGCGCTGGAGCGTGTCTTAAAATTTATTCCCGCAATCTGCATTTTCTACTGTGCGAAGACTTTATCAAAAGTTTGGTTTTGATAAAGTCAGTACAACGAATACAGTTTATATATTCTAATTTTCATACACAACATTTTATTATAAAATAGCCCTGCCATCACTCAGATAGTTGGGCTAAACAGCAAAATTCGATAGAGCATAAGTGTAGCTGTGTTAGCGAGAGCATTTTTATTTAAAAACGCTCTCATAGTCTTGAAGATCGTGGTAAACTCCAATAACAAACACCTGTTTTTCCGCAATTTTGTACAGAAAGAAATACCGATGGCGTTTAAGATGTATTGTGCGATACCCTAAACTGTGCAATTCTGGATCGTCACACAGCTTAAGGCTGTCTGCCATATGCGAAAGTCTCATGACAGTTTCTTTCATGTCCTGCTCAACGTTATAAGATGCTTGTGGGTTTTCTAGCTTAAAACAGATATAGTCAAGAATATCCTGAACCTGTACCTTTGCGCTATCAGTTAATGTAACATTAAAATCCGTATCTACATTCCAGTTCACTAA
Organism: uncultured Eubacterium sp.; assembly: GCA_948468465.1. The sequence goes on from CAOKJJ010000033.1 coordinate 10,285, forward strand.
ACACCTCCGACGCATCGCTATATTTCTTATGAACAATTTCTTGTTCTGCATTTCTGACATCCCTATAGAAATCTTCTCGGCTCATAGGTTTAAGAAATTTGCCGACAGCCTCATCTGCCTCTTCGTCGGTCAATATTTTTTCCTGGCGAGAAAGAAGCTGGAGCGTAAAATCACGTACTTTTATTAAATCTGCTTCTGGTAGTGTCTTTATTATTGCAAGGGTGCTTTCAATCGTATTCATTACAAATTCCTCCGTTCAAAGTTATGTTGTGATTCACTGTCATTATAGCATTTTTTACATAGAAGATAAACTCTTTTAATGAAATTTTTAACCCATGATTTTTACTTCTTATACAAAGATCGGGATACGCCTCAGAGAGGTATATCCCGTACAGATTTCATTAGGAACTGTATGTAAATAACCTATGGCCATTTGCTTGTCTTTTTCTCTGGGAGCGTTCTGCTCCGTGGCATTGGCACAGGGCAGTAGAAATTTTTTATATAGAGAGCGGCATTCTTGAATGTTATACCCCTGGAGGAAAAATTGCGTTTCCGAAAGGAAGCGGATGCATGGTAAATTCAAATGTGCTTCATATGATAAAGGCTTTATCACATACGGAAACAAATGTTCCGCTTGTTCATCTTTTTGACGTTTCTATGCTTGCAGGGAAGCATGGGAGCAAAATAGAACAAAAGCTTGCCAAATGTTGGCAGAAGGGCAGGAACCTATTACGACAATCAGCCAATCTTGCGATTTAGGAAGCAGCAGCTATTTTGGAAAAATTTTTCGGAAATACGCTCACTGCACACCCTCAGAGTACCGACAGAAATGGCAGGATTGTAATATATAATGGCATAAATGGAATATCTTTTTCTTTTAAACCGCACTATAATGATATCCGCATAGGCAAAGAGCATATGCCAGGCCAGAAAGGACCAGTTAGTATAAGTTCTGCTGTCATTCAGACATGCAAGATAGAAGGAAAAAGAAAATGATTAAAAATATAGTGTTTGATTTTGGAAATGTAATTATAAAGTGGGATATAAATTCCATTCTTGAAAAGTATGCTATTCATGATGTGGAATCAAAAAAGTTAAAAGAGATTATTTTTGAATCAGAAGAATGGCTTCAACTGGATGAAGGAATAATAAATAAAGGACAGGCGGAAAAGATATTTCAAGACAAAGCACCAGACAATTTAAAAAATCAAGTAAGAGAAATTATGAATACATGGTTTGAAAAATTTTCGCTAAATCCCCAAGAGTGCTTTTTTATAGATGTACAGATACACATGTCTTAACGTAACATATCATCTGATCTGCGTTACATTTTCTGAATTATTTCTGAAGATTTAAAAATCCTATTGAAATACTTACACAATTTCGTTAAAATAAGAACGATAGGCATTGAGGGACTCTTTTTCCATTTCATATCCATATTTGGGATCAGGGAAAAGGAGAATGCATATGAATAAATTTAACAAAACAGCATACATGTTTTTTATATGGGCAGTTTTTATGTGCTGCGGATGCGGAAGAGAAGATACCAGGATGTATCTGGAAGCAAAAACGCAGGAAACAACGGTATCAGAACAACTGTCCGGGACAGCTGCGGACGACGCTGCGCGGGATGCAGATCAGGATGCAGACCAGGATTCAGACTTAAAAGAAGAAACAGCGATTTGTTTTGTCTATGTCTGCGGCGCTGTCAGACATCCCGGTGTATATGAGCTGCCGCAGGGAAGCAGGGTCTATGAGGCGCTTGCGCTTGCCGGCGGTTTGAGAAAAGACGCTTATGAGAAAAATTTGAATCAGGCGCAGCAGATTGCGGACGGTCAGATGATCGAGGTGCTTACCATAGAAGAATTCGAAGAAGGCAGGCAGCAAAATATGACGCAGCAGGCAGACCGGCAGCAAACAGATCCGCAGCAGACAGATCCGCATGACGGCCGGATTGACTTAAATACGGCCACGATGGAGCAGCTTATGACGCTAAGCGGGATTGGAGAGGCGAAAGCCGCCAATATTATCGCTTATCGGGAAAGCTGCGGCGGGTTTTCCGCTCCGGAAGAGATTATGAACGTAAGCGGGATTGGGGAAGGCGTGTATGCAAGAATTCAGGATAAAATAACAGTGATACGATAACGATGGAGGTTAGCATGGCGAAGAAGGTTCTGGTGGTTGATGATGAAAAGCTGATAGTAAAAGGAATCCGGTTCAGTTTGGAACAGGATGGCATGGAAGTGGACTGTGCCTATGACGGGGAAGAAGCATTGCAGAAAGCAAATGCCAGTGCATATGATATGATTTTGCTGGATCTGATGCTGCCTAAAATAGATGGCATGGAAGTATGCCAGCGTGTCAGGGAATTTTCTGATGTGCCGATTGTTATGCTGACAGCCAAGGGCGACGATATGGATAAAATACTTGGATTGGAATATGGTGCGGATGACTATATTACAAAGCCATTTAATATATTGGAGGTTAAGGCAAGGATCAAGGCGATTATGCGCAGGACCGGCAAAAAGAAAGTCGTGGAAGAGCGTGCGCATATGATTGAGGACGGTGATTTAAGGCTGGATTGTGAAAGCCGCAGACTGTTTATACAGGAGCGGGAAGTGAATTTAACGGGCAAGGAATTCGAATTGCTGGAACTACTTGTGCGCAATCCAAATAAAGTCTATGGACGTGAAAAGCTGTTGAATCTTGTCTGGGGCGCGGACTATCCGGGGGATGTCAGGACCGTGGATGTGCATGTCAGACGGATGAGGGAAAAGATCGAAAAAAATCCAAGCGAGCCAAAATATGTGCATACAAAGTGGGGAGTCGGATATTATTATCATGGCTGATAAGTAATCTGAACCGCTGCCGGTAACGAATGGAGTTATGATGAACAGAAAACAGAAAATCCGTAACTATTTGAAAAGCTTAAAGTTCCGTTTGCTGCTTGTACTTTTGCTGTTTGGAATTGTGCCGATGCTTGTGATGCAGTTTTTTGTAATTCGTGGTTATAAAAAGCGTGCCATTAACGTGCGTACGGTAGATATTTTGTCACAGTCTAAAATACTGGCGGACCAGATCGCTGCTTACGGTTATCTGGAAGATCATACGAATGAAATTATTAATAAGGAATTTGAGCAGTTAACAAATATATATGACGGGAGAATACTGGTGGTAGACCGTGCCTTTCGTATTCAGAAAGACACGTTTGACATTGACAGTGATAAAATTATTATCTCTGAGGCAGTCGTTAAGTGCATGCAGGGAGAAGATGTTACAAAGCATGACGCGGTCAATGGGTTTATAGAAATTGCGGTACCGGTGCGTCAGCCGCTGATCGATGAAGTGATTGGCGTTATGCTTGTCAGCGTGTCTACGGATTCGACGCAGACGCATATTGCATATCTGACACAGATTGGCTTTATCGTATTGCTGACCGCAGGTGTGATCTGTGTCGTGCTGGCCGTTTTTCTTTCTTCTATGCTGGCGCAGCCGTTTATCCGTTTGTCCAAATCCATTAATGAGATCCAGGCCGGCTATGGAGAAGATGAGCTGATGATTCATACGTATTCAGAGACGGAGCTTATTTGCGAGCGGACAAATGAACTGCTGGGGCGCATGAAGGTGCTGGACGATTCCAGACAGGAGTTTGTATCCAACGTCTCTCATGAACTGAAAACGCCGTTAACCTCTATGAAAGTGCTGGCGGATTCTTTGAACGGGCAGGATCATGTGCCGGTAGAGCTGTATAAAGAATTTATGCAGGACATTACGAATGAGATTGACCGGGAGAATAAAATTATTACGGATTTGCTGTCGCTTGTAAAAATGGATAAATCCGCTGATGATTTGAATATTGCAGCGCTGAATATCAATGAGCTGCTGGAGCTGATTTTAAAACGGCTTCGTCCGATTGCGGAGCAAAAGCATATAGAACTGGTATTGGAGAGCTTTCGTCCGGTAACAGCTGAAGTGGACGAAGTAAAGCTGACGCTTGCGATTTCAAACCTTGTGGAAAACGCGATCAAATATAATGCTGAAAACGGCTGGGTACATGTGTCTTTAAATGCGGATCATCAGTTTTTTTATATCAAAGTGGAAGATAATGGAATGGGAATACCGGAAGAATCGCTGGACCGTATTTTTGAACGGTTTTACCGGGTCGATAAGTCGCATTCAAAGGAGATCGGCGGAACGGGCCTTGGCCTTGCGATTACGAGAAGTGTTGTGCTGATGCACCGCGGAGCGATTAAAGCGTTCAGTACGGAAGGAGAGGGAACGATTTTTAACGTTCGCATTCCGTTGAGCTATATTGTGTGAAAAACGGTGCATCAGCAGCCGTTACCGATGGAAGGGGATAAGATGAGAAAGTCAGCTGGCAGGATGGCAGGTTTTTGCTGCATCTGGGCATGTTTACTAGCGGGATGCCTGTCTGGGTGCGGTTCCGGAAAAAAGGAGTATTCCTATTATATCAGCTATGTGGACAGTGAGCAGACACAGACGGTACAGTCTGGGTATGAGCCGGTCAACGCATCTGTAGACGGATTGATCCAGGAGCTGTTAGACAGGCTTGGAACAGATACGGATACCTTAGATTATGTGAAAGCGATTCCGGAAGGCGTCAGTATTGAGTCCTGGGAAGTGGATCAGGATTGTCTGCAGCTTAATTTTAACAGCTTTTATGGTAAGATGGATCCAATTACAGAGATTTTATGCCGTCTTGCGATTGTAAAGACGATGACGCAGGTGGAAGGCATAGAAAGCGTCAGCTTTTTTGTACAGGGCGAGCCTTTAAAAGACAGCAGAGGCGAGAAGGTAGGAGCAGTGACGATTGATTCTTTTGTGGAAAATCCCGGCGAACAGATTAATTCTTACCAGAATGCGACGATTGACCTGTATTTTGCAAATGAAAATGGAGACGGACTGGTACGTGAGACGCAGGAGGTTCATTACAACAGCAATGTTTCGATGGAGAAACTCGTTATGGAGCATTTGATTTCCGGCCCGAAAAGCGGAGGGGGGGCAAAAGGTACGATTCCAAAAGAGACAAAGTTAATCAATGTCGCTGTTGTAGATGGGTCTTGCTATGTCAACCTGGATGAAAACTTTAAAAATCAAAACTATGAGATTTTAGAGCCGGTTGTGATCTATTCGATTGTAAATTCCCTGACCTCTCTGGATCATATTGATCGTGTGCAGATTTCGATTAACGGGGATACGAGCGGAAAATACCGGGATGACTTTGAACTGTCTCAGATGTATGAAAAAGATTACAGTTATGTGAGTGCGGCAAAGAGTAAGGCGGTTGTTGTGGAAGATGTAAAAGATACAGCAAAAGGAGAAGGCTCTTAAAAACAGGATCACAGCTTAAGCTCAGAAAGGGGGATCAAAGATGTTAGACAGGTATCCCTGTCAGGCTGTTTTGCTGCTTGTTTTTGGTATATTGGCAGGAAAGGGAATTGTCTGCGGCAGGCTGCATCTTATTGTTATAGCAGTCTTAGCCGCGGCGGTGAGCGTCGGGATTTGTATATATAAGCAGCCGTTAAAGAAGCAAAAGCTGCGCCAGGCGTGCATCCTGCTGCTAATATTTATCATCGGGGCAGTGCGGATGGATACTGCAAAGGAACAGATCCTACAACGCAGTGCAGATGTCCGGGATGGGCAGAAAACAGTTTTACAGGGCCGTATTATTAAAAAACAGTTAAGGCAGACACAAGACAGTGACAATTCATGGACCGTCTATCTGACGGACAGTTATCTCAAAAGTCCGCAGGGCATCCGCTCCTGTGGGAATATCATTCTATATACAGATCTGACTTCCGATGCACCGGTCATCGGGAATATCATTTTGATTTCAGGAACCATTCATTTATTTCAGCAGGCCCGCAATGACGGGAATTTTGATGAACGAGCCTATTACCAGAATCAGGGCTATTCGTTTAAAATGTACGCGGATAAGCATGCTTATCAGGTTGTGGATAAACATACGGACAGGCTGCGGGAGTATTTGTATGAGCTGCAGCAAAGGTTCATCCAGGTATTTCAGTCATATATGCCGGCAGAAGAAGCGGGTACCTTATGTGCCATGCTCGCGGGAGAAAAATCCATGCTCTCAAATGAAACAAAACAGCTCTACAGGGAGAGCGGCATTGCCCATATTCTGGCGATTTCCGGGCTGCATATTTCCATACTTGGCCAGGCGGTTTTCAGTCTGCTGCGCAGGTGCCGAATATCTTATCAGGCTTCATCACTAACGGCAGTCGGGCTGCTTTGCTTATTTGGAATTATGAGCGGGTATGGCATTTCTACGATGCGTGCGGTTATTATGTTTGGCATTTATCTTGGCGCGGCCTGCTGCGGCAGGGCTTATGACAGCATGACCGGGCTTGCTGCTGCCGCGGCCTGTATCCTGCTGCAAAACCCATGTGCTTTGTTTCTGGCAGGATTTCAGTTTTCGTTTGCAGCGGTAGCAGGTGTACTGCTTGGAAAAGAAGTGTGTAAGGTTTACAGGCCAAAGTACAAGTTGACAGAAACAGTACTGATCAGCATGTCCATTCAAATGCTGACGCTTCCGCTTACCGCCTGGTATTATTTTGAAATACCGGTATATTCCCTGGCTTTGAACTTGCTGGTGCTTCCGTTTATGAGCACGGTGCTGCTGCTTGGACTGGCAGGAGGTGTTTTCGGAATGTTTGCCATGCATGCAATGCCTGCAGCGGTAGCCAGGACGATGTTAAGCGGGTGTACGCTGTTTCTTAAATATTTTTCAAAGGCAGGAAAGCTGGCTCTGCGCCTGGCGGGTGCGGTGCGCGTGACGGGACAGCCGAAGATATGGCAGCTCATCTGCTATTATCTGATTTTGGCAGTATGTGTTTGGTATGCTGTGCGCAGCCTTCGTACGCGGAAAAAAGCTGCAGATCAAGAAGCATTAACGGCGGATGGCGGCAAAAGCAGGCTGGCGGTCGGAATCGGAGCTGTCGTTTGCATGCTGGTTCTGTTTGCGCCGCTTCCAGCTCCTATGGAAACAGTATGTTTGGATGTCGGGCAGGGAGATGGCATTTATATTCGTACAAGTGATGGACTGCGCGTTATGATAGACGGAGGAAGTACAGACGTTAAGCAGGTCGGTACTTATCGGATTCTGCCGTTTTTAAAATCTCATGGCATAGCAAAGATAGATTACTGGTTTTTATCGCATCTGGACCAGGATCATACAAGCGGCTTTTTAGAAATCGTACAAAGCGGTTATCCCGTTGGAGAAGTCGTATGCGCGGATGGCATGGTACGGGATCAGGCATATGAAAAAATAACCACACAGCTGTCAGAATCCAAAATAAAAGTCCGGTATCTGAAACAATCAGATGCGCTGCGCACAAAACAGGCATGCTTTCGCTGTCTTGCTCCGGCATCCCTGCCGGGAGCCGACGACCGTAACGCGCAAAGCCTTGTGCTGCTGTATGAAGATCATGGATACAGCTGCCTTTTTTCCGGAGACATTTCTCAAAAGGAAGAACAAATGCTTTTAGCCAAACAGCAGGTGAAAAAGATAACGTTGTATAAAGCGGCGCATCATGGCTCGGACAGCTCAAATGCGCAGGAGCTGCTCGCGGCGCTGAAACCAGCTGTTTCCGTGATATCCTGCGCAAAAGAAAATTCCTACGGGCATCCGGGAAAGGAAGCTGTCGAAGCGATAGAGACACACAGCGCCCTGACACGATATACGATGCACGCAGGCCAGATTCGCGTTGCATTTCGCAAAGGCGAAGTTAATGTTCAGACGTTCAGACAATGATGTGCGGCGAAATCAGAGCAGGGACATGCTGTAAGAACGTGATTCGCAGTATGATTTGATGTAGGTGGCATGTAAAAGGAATTCTTGATTTTTCAGGAAAAAGTAAATATAATAAAACCATAAAGTATGGTTATTTCACAGGAAGGGTAAAAGGGATATGAGCAATGAGGAGATTGCATATCAGAATAAAGACATAACAAGCAAAGTGCTTGCAGAAAATTTTAAGGGTAAGACGTTCCGGGTGTATGGTCTGGACCTTCCAGAGATAAGAGAAGTAAGACCGACGAACATACCAGTAGTGAAAGCGAATGAACTGCGTCTGGATAATCTTTTTGAACTGGAGGATGATACGGTAGCTGTGGTAGATTATGAAAGCGAATACGAGCAGGCGGATAAAGTAAAATACCTGAATTATCTGACCGGGATAGCAGGCAGGTATCAGAAAGAAAAGAAGGCGAGTCCGGCGCTGCGGATGATTGTAATATATACTGGCGACATCAGAAGGGAGCAGGTTTGCAGTACGTATGATATTGGAGCAGTAAAAATGAATATAGAACCAGCGTTCCTTTCCGAATTGGATTCTGATGGTATTCTGCAGCGTCTGCAAGGTAAGGTGGAAAGGAATGAACTGCTTACAGACGAGGAACTGATGGAAATGATAATCCTGCCATTGTCTTACCGCAAAAGGCAGGAAAAGGAAAAGAGAATACAACAGGCAGTGGGTCTTGCAGTACGGATGCAGGACAGGGGCCAGCAGGTGTTTACATTGGCTGGGATACTGGCATTTACAGATAAGATCATTGATAAGGAGACGGCAAATAAAATAAGGAGGGCGATTGAAATGACACAGGTAGCGATGATATTTGAAGAGGAAAAACAGCAGGCAGTGAAGCAGGCAGTAGAGGCAGAGAGAAAGAAGGCAGCGGATTTGAAGCGGCAGGCAATAGAGGCAGAAAGGAAGAAGGCAGCGGATTTGAAGCGGCAGGCAATAGAGGCAGAAAGGAAGAAGGCAGCGGATTTGAAGCGGCAGGCAATAGAGGCAGAAAGGAAGAAGGCATTGGATTCCCAGCGACAGACAATCGAAAAAATGATCGAAAAAGGATATCCTACAGAGGAGATTATGTTCCTGGTGAATGGATGTTCAAAAAATGAGATAGATGAATTGCGAAGAAATCACTGAATGGGTGAAAAACAAATATGGGGTTACACCGGGAGAGTACCGCAGGGAGCGGGAGCGTTCCTGATCAGACAATGAGGAACGGCTGCCCGGATGCCTGCTTTGGTTTGCGGCCGCCTTTCTCACAGGCAAGCGCGCGGTAAACGGCATCTGTAAACAGATGTTTTTGGTAAAACAAAGCGGCGTCTTTATCGCTTAATTTTTTTCTTGCGTCAGCTTCGCGTGTCAGCAAAGGAAAGGACGCGGCTGATTCTCGTATAAGCCAGGTCTTTGGACATTAAACACATGCAAAAATCAGTAAATCCGGTGTAGCCGTCCAGATGCCGCAGGATGCGGTTCGAAAGCTGCGGCGTGCAGTCCGCATATTCAAAAAATCCGTCCTGGGCGTTACGAAGCAGGCAGTAATGCAGCAATTGCGAGCAGTCATTTTCATATAAAAACGGATGGTGTTTTTGATAACACGATATACGATGCACGCAGGCCAGGTTTGCGTTGTATTTCGCAAAGGCGGAGTAAATGTTCAGACGTTCAGACAATGATGTGCGGTTGCCAGGATTCATGCGTTGGTTTACGGTTGCCTTATAAGGTTCCTTTAAGCTAAACTCCAGTCAGGTTCTTCCCAGCGATGATAGGTGTATGACCATAGTCTTTTCCATACTTTGCCATTTGATATTTTATAACGGTATCCGGTTTGGTTGCTGTAAGGCTGGACATATTGAATTTTTTTTCCGGGAACTGCAGGGTATATATCAGCAATGATATATACAGGATGAAATGTTATTATCAAGCTTAAAGTTATAAAAAATATTATCTTTTTCATTCTATTTCCTCCATATTATCGTAAATTTGCATCCATTGCATATGTTCTTCCATTTGTTCCATATGTACAATAAAATGTTTTGGATATTTATATAAATCGTAACCGTTATCAGATTTTATACAATAAAATCTGTAGTCTGGTACGAGATCATAGTTTCCAAAGTCTGCATTTGTCGGACTGCTGAAAGGCTGAGGAAGAAAAGCATAGGACAGCAGAAAAACGAACAATACAAACAAAGAAGTGGTAAATGCTGGTTTTCGCATATCTTTGTTCTCCTTTGTCAAAATCCAGTGAAAACGCTGCTGCAGGTTTTCGCTGGAAGTTTTTTTTACAAGGCTGCAGGTATACGTAGACAGCTGATTGAAATTTTGTGCATACTCTAATATTTTTATCATTGTTAACAGATATCTTTTTTGCTGTTTTGGTGTTAAATTTTCACACACAATTTTGTCGGCCTGCAGTTCCAGAACATGTATAGTTTCTGAAAATAATTCTTTTATGAATGGATTCCACCAAAAACAGGAACAGATAATTATGGTCAAAAAACGAATCCATTGATGCTTGTAACGGTAATGTGCCAGTTCATGTATAAAGATGCCAAGCAGTTCATCATCAAGAAACTGGATTTCGGGAAGAATTATTATTGGATGAAACCACCCGATCATCGCAGGAGTTGTAATAGAAGAATGAACAATTATCTTTGCTTGTTTGGAACTGATTCGTTGTTCAGCTGTTTGAAGAATACGGAGCAGACGTTCATCATTGGAAGAAGGACACATTTTTATAAGTTTTCTTATAGATAGATACTGAAAGGCTTGTTTCCACAGCAAAAAGAAAAAGCCAGAAAACCAGATGACAAAAGCAATGATGGCGGCATTCACTGTAATATGATCAAAAGAAAACAGTGGCTTATAAAAAATGGATTGAATTGCAGGTAAAATCTTTTGCGAATTAATTGTAATTGTAAAACTAAATTCCAGAGGCAGGAAAAGCCGCATTACACAAAACAATAACAGTAATTCTAACGTATATAATGAGATTTGTCTCATGATAAAAAATTTTTTCCTGAAAATAACAGTTAATTTAATGAAAACTGATGTCCAAAACACAGCTGTAATGAATGAAAAAATGGAAAAATTCATTTGTCAGGTCTCCTTATGTTCAAATTCTTCTAAAAGAGATTGTAAAGTTGCAGAAAGTTCTTTATTTTCTATATTTGTATCTCCTAAAAGAGAAGAGAGTACGGAAAAACCGTCTTTTTGATTTTTCCTGAAAAATCTTTGAAACTGCATAGCAGCATATTCGTTTGCAGTTAAGGTTGGGCGGAAAAGTCTGCCATAAGATTTACCAAGTTTGGTGATGGACTCAACTTTAATAGCGTTTTTCTTCTCTAAATTACGCAGAATACTTTGTATAGAAGAAGACGGCCAATTGCGGTTGGGTATTTTAGCCGCTATTTCTGATGCGCTTAATGCATCTTCGGTGTTCCATAATACATTCATAGCAGCTTCTTCTTTTGGTGATAAGCAAAAATATTCGTAATGATTCAACATAAATGATCTCCTTTCTTTTCATTTTTCTTCATTATATATGTAGTATTGAATATAGTCAATTCATTATTTTAATTGCTATAAAAAAATTTTTGAATATATCATAAAAATATAGTTTTTATAGTTTATTACAAATAAAATTATAAATAGGAAAAAAATATAAAAATGATTTTAAAATTTAAAAACGTTATTGACAAAAAGGAAAAAAGTGTTACTATATTTATAAGATGATAATTTGAATGTATTATTACGTGACATGAATATAATTTTCATCTAAAATCAGAGCAGAGAGGGAGTTGCAGGAAATGAAAAAACAAAGTAAAAAAGTGTTCCTGATATCAGGTGCTGTGATTATAGCCGGTATCATTGTTTTCCTGTTTTGGGCTAATATTTTTAAAGATCAAAAAACAGATGATAAATCGGAAGCGGAAGGTTTTGAATTTCATAATGACGGTTCTGTTACTCTGGAAGAGGGGTATGTAACACATGGATTTTATGGACAGGATGGAGCGCTTGTAAATACCGGCGGTATTGCTGTGTGTGAAGGTGCCTTTGTGAAAGGATCCATAGAATTTCAGCAAAACAAACAGGTGCAGATGGAGTACGGACTAATTATTATGACAGATTTTGAGCAAAAAAAATTTTGGGTTCATGATCAGACGTTTGATTGTTATAGGTTTTCTTTATCGGGAGTGGATAAGGAAACGATAGATGTTAAAATTCCCATAGAAAGCAGTACATATGAAATAGAATACTTAATTGTTCCGGAACCGGAATCGAAAAACTTTTCCATGGATTCTGAAGTTGGATGGAATAATTTCAATGCGACGAAGGATGTTTGCAGCAGCAGTTTTTGCGTTGCATCAAAAGATGGAGGGGCACGTATGCCTCATGAACTGGAGCAGATAGATACAAGAAAACTAAAACTATTAGATTTTGAGGGAAATACAGGGTTTGAACTTGTTAAGAGCAGTATGGATCTTAGCGTGTTTGACAGTGCGAATGCTGCAGATCATGTTTGCCTTTGCCTGGGCGGTATGCAAAAAGACGTGAAGGCTTATGCAGTGGTTGCTTTTTGTGACTGGAAACAGGTAGGTATCACAGAAGGGGAGCTGGTACGATGTTATTCTTCTGTGGCAGATCAAAATTATTTTGACGAAATCATTTTACCAAATATAAAAGACGATGCTGTTTATCAAATGTTTGCTTTTGAGATGCCGATAGAATGCAGGGTGCCTGGTTTATTAAAGCAGACTTTTCGGATAAAAATAGGAGGAAATCATTAATGAAAAAATTATGTATTTTAATGTTAGCGATGATACTTTGTATGGGAAACACAAGAACGGCATTTGCCAACGATTTTGACTCTTCATTGGTTCCGCCAGATGCAGATAAAAAAGAATTAATTATGGATGAGCAAATGTATCAAGGGAAAGAGATGATACATAAAAATGAGGAAGATATTTCGCGTTCTTCAAGATCTATAGAATGTGAGTGGTTTTTAAGAGCATATAATAATTATACGTATATCTGGGCATATTCGCATTCGAAGGGAGAGTTCATGGATTCAATGACTACGACATGTAGTGCATATTATAAGAGCGGCAAGTTAATTGACCAAGACATTAGAAGTATTACAGGGAATATACGAGATTGTTCTGCAATAGTCGAAGTTCCAGAAAATCCGTTTAATTATCAAGCATATAGTGCGGTATCTTCTCATGTGTTTTATAAAGAAGGATATACACCGCTTTCTGCTACGAAATCGTGGCAAAGATAAGGGTAATTTAGTTAAATAATATAGAAAAAAGTATATTTGGAAAATGATTTCGTAATGTTACGTTAATATTTATTCAGAAGTTTGTTTTTTTATAAGGACAAATTTCTGAATTTTGCGTTATAGTAAAAAATTATTTAGAGGTCAATCCGAAAGCTGGCCTTTGTACTTGCGTTGGCATACAGATCTAACTTTCGGATTAAGTTTTAATTGGAATTGATGGGAGAAATGATTTCCGTAAAGCTAATAAAAACCGGCTGGATGAGGGGAGGGCCTGGATTTCGGCGACGTTGGAAGAATGTTTAGAAGTCCTTAAAAAATGACGGCGAAACAAAGACATTCAAACGCCTGGCCGCAAAAAAGAAAAAGAATGCCTGCGCCTTAAAATATGTGTGTTGGCAGACAGCTTTGATTATAACACAATGAAATGCCACTATCTGCTCACGCAGATTGCAGATATACTGCTGCTGGAAAGTTTTCGACAACTGCTTACAGGGGAAGATATATCTTTTATAACGGATTATGGATATGTAAAAGCCGTCTGACAAAAGCTATTTTTTGATCTGAATAAAAAATAAAGAAAGTAGCTTTCAATGCTGAAAAATAGTTCGGGGAATTGAAAAATTTTATAAATACATGTATACTAAAAAATATAGCGAAATATAAAAATCCAGATAATGCTTTTATCGTGGTTGCGAACTGGATGCGTAATCATTCCACAATCTCATTTTTGGGTTTGTGGGAACAGATTCACAATTCAAATTTTAAACCTATCGAATTCGATAGGTTTAAAGCAGAATCGGGAGATAATGCGTTTACATTAACGCCGCAACAATGGATAAAAGCAACAAACGCAATCGGTATTGTATCAAAATCAGGACGATATGGCGGTACTTATGCTCATACAGACATTGCTTTTGAGTTTGCATCTTGGATTTCACCAGAATTTAAACTCTATATTATCAAGGACTATCAGCGATTAAAGAAAGAAGAATCAAACCGATTAGCGATTGGGTGGGATGCCAAGAGGGAACTTTCAAAAATAAATTACCGAATTCATACAGATGTAGTAAAAGAATTTCTGATAACACCAACATTATCCCCGCAGGAAATGGCATATACATACGCATCCGAAGCAGATATTCTTAATATGGCTTTGTTTGGCAAGACGGCGGCGCAATGGAGAAACGAAAAAGGAATAAGTGGGAAAACATCTAATATCAGAGATTTTGCTTCGGCAGAGGAATTAGTTGTACTTATCAATTTGGAAGATACGAATGCTGATTTGATAAGACAAGGTTTATCTAATATTGAACGATTAAAGGTTTTAAGGGAAAAGGCATACCGACAGCTTAAACTTTTGAAAAAGAACCAAGAAATTCTTGCTGCGCTGAAGAAAAATCTAATTGAAGGTACGGAAACAAAAGGTTGATTTTTTTAACAAAATCGCTTATCTGGTTTATGAAAGCAGACTTTTCGGATAAAAATAGGAGGAATCTGTTAAGTAAATGACATTAAATCAAGGGCGGGCATCCTTCGGCAGAAACCAGAACATGGATCATGCCTTCTGTTTCTCTGGCCCGTACAACAGCCATCACATAGCCGTCATAAGTCTCCCATTCCGTATCGTCATACCATCCTTACTGCTTTGTCCGCTTGGCTGCAGAGGGACCGAATTTTTCTGCAATGTCCTGCATAATCTTTTTTAATGTCTGCCGGCTGACATCGGGCCGTTTTGTTCAATCGTCGTATAGCGGGTATGATCCAGTTCATGCAGCCTGCTGCAGATCTTACGGTTGATGGCGACGCCTGCCGGTCTTTCCGTTCAGACGGAAGCCGTGTACGGCATCTGGAAGAATGGTACGGATACCGAAGGTTCCGGCTGCTCGTCCAGAAGTTCTCCTTCGCATTCTATTTCAACCCGGCACTGGTACAGGTTTGGCGTATCACAGTCCCAAAGCCTGGGCTGTCCGACACAGATGATATGTCTGGATGATACCTCGGCGTCCGGGTACATGATGATGGGCTGCTTGTCGCAGGCGATGTTTCTCCGTACTTTTCCAGATAAACCCGAATCTGTGCGTTTTCCCGGACTCTGCTGATGCTTTTTATGTAGAGGATTTTTGAATTAGCAAGTGCCGAAAACCTGTCCGGCCGAAAATACACGGAAGAAAAAACCACCGAATTTAGGTGTTTTTTTCAGTCGTTTTTTTAAAACAGATAGTCGTTTTTTCATTCTCACAAATCCGTACAGCTATTATGAAGATGGAACTCCATGAAATGAAATTAGCGCAGAAGATGGAAATCTGCCGTCTGGCATACCAGGTCTTCTGTGAAGAAAAGAAGATAATTCCTGAATACGATGACTGGAGCGGGGCGAAAGGTGAATGGGAGCTGATGTGTACTATGGCAAAGCTGTTTTCAAAACTGAAGGATATCGATATATCAGCCGGAAAAGAAGAGATACGTATGCGGCAGATATTGGAAGCAGTGTATGAGAATATAAGAAATACGGGGCTTAGCATCCGCTACCAGTTTTCCGCATGGCTTAGGAAGGTGCGGATTGAGCTTGCAAAATGTATCCTTGCTTATATGCCGGAGATTAAAGTGGCAAACCTTGCGGAAATTACCGGGTTTTCGCCGGACGGGCAGTATTTCAGCAAAGTATTCCGTAAGGAGACGGAGATGACGCCTTCGGAATATGGTTAATGGCAGAAAGAGCTGCGGGGAAAAAGTTAGGGGATTTTCAGAAATCGTTTTTTTCAGACAGTTTTTCTTGTAATTCCATTCCTGTTTATCGTGGCAGCGAGTAAAATAATAACATCAGAACCGACATAGAAAAAATGCAGATAATCAGTCGGAAGAAGAATTTCATAAGGAGGAGATAAGATGAAAAAAAGAATGAAAAGACTGGCTTCTCTGCTCTTAGCCGGAGCTATGGCATTAAACCTTGCCGCATGCGGCAGCGGAAATGACGCAGAGGAGAAGGGAAGTAATGAAAGCAACGAAAGTAATGAAAGTAAGGAAGATGCCAAGCATCTTGTAGATGGAATTGCTATGGACGGAATTAAAGGATAAGATTATGGGACTGGTATTGAATAAAAATCTGGAGATTTTATCACAGATACGCGCTGCCGCAGTGGAGTGCACGTTAAAAAATTTGAAAAGAGATATAGAGAAAGCCTGCAAAGAAGAGGAAGAATTAAACCGGAGGGAGTTATGGGAAATTTAAAAGGAAAGAAAATTCTGGCTTTTGGAGACAGCATTATCGACGGGCATCTGTATAAAAAGGCCGGATTTATGGAGTTTGTTGCAGAGCAGGAGGGCATGGAGCTTCGCAAGTATGCGAATAACGGGGCATGTATTCTGCCTGGACTCCGGTAGATGAAGAAGGGCTTGGCGGTCTGATTTTAGACCAGATCCAAAAAGCCGCAGCAGAGAGAAAGGGAGACAAGCCGGATTATGTCGTATTTGACGGCGGAACCAATGATGCGTACGAACCGGTGATGGATAAACTGGGAGACAGGGAGGGAGAGGATTTCGCAGCGGATACCTTTGCGGGGGCTTTCCGGAAAACCATTGCGGCCATACGGGAGTACTGGCCGGACGCCAGGCCTGTATATGTGGCGGCACACAGGCTCGGTTACCGGGACAGGAGAGTGCAGGAAGAGCTGCACAAGACTGAAATGGCCGTCTGTGCAAGGATGGGCGTGGCCGTCGCCAACCTCTATGATGATTGCAGCCTGGATACGGCGGACGAAGATATGTGCAGAAAACTTTCTGCAGGACAAAGAAGGAAAAGCAGAGGCTTGACGTGACAAAGCTGCCTTACTGTGCCAAGGGAGACGGAGTTACGCTGAATACAAAGAGCCTGCAGAGTGCGATTGACGATTGCAGACTGGGGCAGGCCATTTATATCCCGGCGGGAACATTTCTGACCGGAGCTCTGCGCCTCCATAGTAATATGGAACTGTATCTGGAGGAAGGGGCGGTTCTTAAGGGGACGGCGGAACCAGAGGATTATCTTCCACGGATCAGGAGCAGATTTGAAGGGACAGAGCTTGATACGCTAAGCGGCCTTCTGAATCTGGGAGAGCTTGACCACCGTGCAGGCTGCACGTCGGGGAATGTGGTAATCCGCGGGAAAGGAACCATAGAAGGCGGCGGGAGGACGCTGGCCGGACGGGTGATTGAGGAGGAAAGGGAACGCTTAAAGGAGCATCTGCATTCTCTGGGAGAGAGTATTGCAGACTATGAAAATGCGGATACTATACCGGGACGCGTAAGGCCGAGGCTGCTCCAAATCTGTAATGCCAGAGATGTGTCTGTCAGCGGCATTACCCTAAAAAACGGAGCGTGCTGGAATGTGCACATGATTTATTCGGAAAACATTCTGACTTACGATTGCAAGTTTTATTCCAGAAATATCTGGAACGGAGACGGGTGGGATCCGGATTCCTCTAAAAACTGCGTGATCTTCGGATGCTCTTTCGACACGGGAGACGATGCGGTGGCGGTGAAATCCGGGAAGAACCCGGAAGGAAACCGCATTAACCGTCCCTGTGAGCATATCCGTATCTTTGACTGTAAATGTCTGTTCGGTCACGGATTTGCAATCGGAAGTGAGATATCCGGGGGAATCAGGGATGTGAGGATCTGGAACTGTGACCTTAGAAATTCTGCATATGGAATTGAGATCAAGGGAACAAAGAAGCGGGGCGGGTATGTGAAGGAGATCCATGCGGCCTATTGTGTTGTCCCGCGCATTCTGGTTCATTCTGTCGCATACAATGACGATGGCGAGGCAGCAGAGCATCCGCCGGTATTTGAGAAGCTGTTTTTCTCGGAGACAGAGATTACAGGGGAGTGTTTAAACGAAGAAAAAGGGTGTATGGAAAACTGTGTTCATGTGGAACTTGGCGGCTTTGAGGAAGAAGGATATCGGCTTAGGGATGTTATGTTCAGGGACATCCGGTATGGCGAAGGGAGGCGTGGAAATAGAAAGATACGGATGAAGTATGTGGATGATGCAGTGTTTGAATAAAATATGCAGGGAAACGGCCGGACGGCTCTGCTGTGCTTGCCTGTTTAGTAAAGGATATAAGAGAAAGTGGAAACACTTTCTTTTTTTTCATCTGGTGACACAACAAGCGTTTCCGGGCAAAGCAGAGCAGATCGGAGAGCTTATTTATTTCATAGCGTTTTCAGACAATGAGGAACGGCTGCCCGGATTCCTGCTTTGGTATGCGGCCGCCTTTCTCACAGGCAAGCGCGCGGTAAAGAGCATCTGTAAACAGATGTTTCTGGTAAAACAAAGCGGCGTCTTTATCGCTTAATTTTTTTCCTGCGTCAGATTCGCGTGTCAGCAAAGGAATGGAAGCATGTTTTTTCAGCTGCGAAAGCAAAGGCCGGGATTCTTTGCGAAAGCCAAGTATTTTTGCGTAGGGCATGTAAGAACGGCTGCGCCAGTACAGGCAGTCATCTTTTCGCAGATCTAAAAGAATGTGCATAAGGACACGGCTGATTCTCGTATAAGCCAGGTCTTTGGATTTTAAACACATGCAAAAATCAGTGAATCCAGTGTAGCCGTCCAGATGCCGCAGGATGCGGTTCGAAAGCTGCGGCGTACAGTCCGCATATTTGGAAAATCCGTCCTGGGCGTTACGAAGCAGGCAGTAATGCAGCATTTGCGAGCAGTCATTTTCATATAAAAACGGATGCTGCTTTTGATAATCCAAAAGCAGCCTGCGGGCTGCATCAGGCATCGCTTTTTCCAGTGTCCTGCTGCCATCGGGCGGATGAATGGCTAAAAAACGGCGGATCGCTGTTGCCGAGGGCATTTGTTTTTTCAGCAGGCTGGAATGATAGCCCTGTCCCTGCCGTAAAATCGGGTGGACCTGCATGACTGGCTGGAAATCCTGGCAGGATTGTTTTGCGATCGCTTTTTGGTATTCCAGTGCAAGGATATTGTTTGGATTTTTTAATATTTCCAAAGCCGCAGGTGCATCAGATTCCGGCAGCAGCCGCAAAAGGGCGTGTTCTCTCGCGCGCGCAAAACTCAGGCCGTTTTTCAGGCATTCTTGTAACAGCTGTTTGTAAGCAGGCGGTTCCTGATGGAGCAGCGTGCATATTTTTGCATATGCCTCGCAGGAAGGTGTTTCACAGCCATAGCAGAGCGTATTTACGCAGCCAAGCTGATGGAGCAAAGCGACTGCCGCTCCTGCAAAGTATTCCGCGCTGGCACAAGACCATAGTGCGGGCAGTTCCAGAACCAGGTCGGCGCCTTCCAAAAGGGCCATTTTGGCACGCGTATGTTTATCCAGCAGCGCGGGAGCGCCGCGCTGCACAAAGTTTCCGCTCATAACAATGATGATATAGTCAGCGGCAGTTTCTTTTCTGGCCTGCGCAAGCTGGAAGGCATGGCCGTTGTGAAAAGGGTTGTATTCAGCGATAATTGCGGTTATTTTCATAATAAGGTTCCTTTGCTGCATTTGTTTTCCTTTATTATATATGCGATTTTCGTAAAAATCAACCCTGACAGCGGGCGGCATAAGGTCCCATAAACACAATATCCAGCACGATATTGGCAACTCCCGCTAAAATCATCATGATCATGCTTAAAGCAGGTTTTCCCGCAGCAATCAAATCAATGCAAATAAATTCAAAAAATAAGTATGAAAATGTTTGATGGCATGGAGTATAAAAAAGGGTAGCGCAAAGCGAACCTCACTAAATTACGGTTTTAGACAGGCTTGAAAAATTGGAGCAATATGGTACAATAGACGTAGCAATCCTTATCTATGCTTCTATGCTATGCGGTTACAGTCTGTTCAGGAGGATCAGGCGCTTTTGTCGTGGTGGACGCTGCAGCCTTTTTCCTTTTTTCAGTTCTTGGTTCAGAATGTGCAGATGTTTCAGCAGCTGGTTTGGATTGCTTTTTTCTCTGGGATGTTTCCCCGCTGTTTTTCTCTGTTCTGTTTCCTGAACACTGTGCCTCCACCATACGGATTGTGTTTTCGTCAGCCCCATGTTCCCCAAGGAATGCAATGACATTTTTTAATCCCAGCCCTTTGGATTTATTATTTTGGTTCATTACATCTTCATAATCAGCCGGGCGGAAGTCTGCGTTGTCCCGGATCATATGGTAGATGGCTACAAGCATCTTCCTGGCAATGGCTATGATGGCCTTTTTATGGCCGCGGCGTTTTTTCAGTGTCTGGTATTTATACCGGAAGTAAGGGCATTTTTTCGTGCTTTTTGTGGCGGCGAGCGCACACTGCACAAGCAGCGGCTTTAAATAATGCCCGCCTTTTCCAACCTTTGTGGATTTTTTCTTCCCGGCGCTTTCATTGCTTGCCGGAGCCAGCCCTGCCCATGAAGCCAGTGACGCGCCGTCGCGCCAGACAGACATATCGGCCCCAATCTCGCCGAGGATATATAGGGCAGAATCTTCCGTAATGCCAACCATGGTAATAAGATGGCGGATAATTTCCGCATATTTGCAGCGGTAGTGTTCCAGTTTTGCATCGATCATGCGAATGCATTCATTGATGTCATCCAGATGTTTGCGGATGACCTGCAGTTTGTCACGCTGCACCCCTATAAATTCATAGCCGTGTACACTCTTAAGGATATCCTTACTGGATGCTTTTACACGCCTGTCTACGCGCTGGAGAATTTCGCTGTCATCCACCTCGTCCGGCTCCGTACTGATAAGGTAGGACATGATGGAAGACGCCGATTTTCCAAACGGGTCAGAAAACACGGAATCCAGCCGCACTTTGGATATGGTCATGGAATTCTGGTAGCGGTTCTTTTCAGAAGTGCGCATGTAGGTAAGCTTCAGCCGGTAGCGGCACAGTTCGCGCAGGTCACGGATGTCGGACGGCAGGATGAAGGAAGCCACAACCAGGTCCATACGGAACAGGTTTGCGATATGTATAGCATCGCGAAAGTCTGTTTTACGGCCTTTTGCCTGCTTTACGTACTTTGGATGTGTCAGGATGGGTTTTAGCCCATTCTGTTCCAGAATGTCATAGACGGGTATCCAGTATTTTCCGGTAGACTCCATGCAGATGTCCTGGACGCCGTAGTTTTTCATCCAGTCAGCCATGCGGCGGATATCGCTGTTTGCCGAAGTGAACTGGCGTACATAAAAAACAGCGCTGAGCGTTTTTGGGTCCGTTTTGCAGACGGCGGCCATAAGAACAGACTTGTGGACGTCAATGCCTGCACAGACCGGGCGTTTGATATCGGTAACAGGTGAAGTGACAACCCTTGTCCCGTCGTCAAGGACGGCAGATTTAAGTTCCTGTGAGGAATAGGTTTTTTCAGCCACTGTGCCTTTCATGGATCCATTTTTAAAACATGCCATAGGGAAAAACTCCTTTCTTAAGTAAAAGGGCTGTGAAGCAAAAGAAGCCGGCATTGACTGCCGCCCCTGCGGAAACCCTTGTTAATGACGGGTCTATTCATAAGTATACGGGCTATAGGCCTCAATCGTTTGTGCAAATGGGACAGCTGCAACTTATAAGTTTGCGGGCTCTGGATCTCCAGGCATTATGACGTGCTCTGTAGTATACCGGCTTGTAATGCCCAGTATACTATAGAAACAGTAGAAGGTACAAGGGGATGGATGTAATTTAGATTAAGGATCATTTTTCATAATCGTTTGTGCCGGGAAACCCCGGCATGGACACAAGTTTGTTAAAAAATCCTAAATGTGTGTGCGCTTTGTTTTGTGCAAGAATGTAAATTTATTTGGATGAATCAAAGTGTATATATCCGGTAGTTGTAAAGGGTACAAAATCAGTATATAATCAGTATAGAATCAAAGCATCTAATACTTTGGAGGAAATACAGAATGTTTTCGTACGAAGAAATACAAAAGTATAACGAAACGGATATTCGTATTTACAAATATATCGTTTCTGATATTGACAAAATACAATATATGACCATTAGAGAGCTTGCAAAAGAACTTGAGGTATCTACGTCCACCATATTGCGCTTTTGCAGTAAAAATAATTTTGACGGGTATTCAGAATTTAAAGAAGCTTTGAAAAAAGAGATTACCTTGCAGGCTGCCTGCCAGCCTATGGAAGATTTGCAGGAACTTTCGGATTTTTTTACAAGGGCAAATTCAAGTGCCTTTGAGGAAAAATTATTGTTTGCGATTGACGTTCTTAGAAAAGCTGATTTGATAATCTTTATCGGTATGGGTTCATCAGGAACATTAGCAAAATACGGAGCAAGATATTTTTCCAATATGGGGCATTTTGCCGTAGGGCTTGAAGATGCGCTTTATCCGATAGATTCTTTTCGCTGGAAGAACACAGTTGTTATTGCTTTTTCAGAAAGCGGTGAAACCGAAAGACTGATTGAAGCAATTAACCAGTTTAAGAAAAAGAAATGCTGCGTGTTAAGTATTACTAATTCCCCACTATCAACTTTGGCAAAATTGTCGGACTGGAATTTCTCTTATAACTTAAACACGAAACGGATTAACGGGGGATATAACGGAACGACACAGGTTCCAGTCATTTTTGTTCTTGAAACACTTGCAAAAAGAATATAAGGAAACAGCCTGTTACTTGCTTTGTAACAGGTTTTTTTCTACCATGAAACGCGGAGGTGACATTATGACCGAATTGGAAAAATGTATGGCAGGAAAAGAGTATAACTGTCATGACAAAATCTTTCTGGACTTTAAAAGCCATGCAAAAAAATTGTTGCAGGAATACAATGCCCTTGCATATGAACAGAAAGAAGAAAAAGAAAAAATTCTAAAGGAGTTATGTGGAAAGATTGGCACAAAAGTATCTGTTGCATCACCATTTATATGCGATTATGGGCGAAACATTTTCATGGGAAATAACGTATCAGTCAACATGAATTGTACTTTCGTAGATTGCAATGAAATTATCATTGGAGATCATGTGCTGATTGCTTCAAATGTACAGCTTTATACAGCAGCGCACCCTGTCCCGTTAGCGGAAAGATATACGCAGAATCCCGAAACAGGTCAGTTAGACCGGCATACCTATGCATTGCCAATAAAAATCGGGAATGGCTGTTGGTTAGGGGGAGGAGTTATTGTCCTTGCGGGTGTAACAATAGGTGACGGTTCTGTTATAGGGGCTGGAAGCGTTGTCACAAAAGATGTACCGGAAAACTCATTGGCAGTAGGCAACCCCTGTCATGTAATACGGAAGATTAACGGAGAAAAATCATATAAAGGAATGTAGAAAATGAGCAAAAAGAACAATGCAAAGAAAAAGATGTTACAAACAGCCATACTTGTCTGCACGGTATGTATTCTTATTTTTGCGGCAAAAAAAGCAGACAGGTCTGCCAGCATACAAATACAGGAAGAAGAGATCACCATTCCCGGTATCCAAAACGATTATACCTTCCTTTTAATCGCGGACACACATATCAGCCTGTGCGACGACAGAGATCCAAAGCTGCTGGAAAAGGCGGGGCAGCGCAGGGAAGCGTTTGAGCAGGAGAGCAAAAAATCGGCAGTCCGTACGTTTCACAACCTGATCACACAGTCCATAAAAAGCAATACGGACCTTACCATTTTTGCGGGAGATATTACAGACTCAGCCATGTATGCTTCTATAGATTTTGTGCAAAAGGAAGTGGACCGCCTGAACAATCCATATCTGTATGTGACAGGCAACCATGATTTTGAATATGGAGACGAATATTTTTCAAAAAAAGCATATAAAAAATATTTCCCGCGATTAAAACAGTTAACAAAAACAAAGCAGCAGTATGTGCTTTATGAATTTGACGATTTGCTCATAGCCGGAATTAACGATAAAAACAATCAGTTTGATAAAACGGCAGTCGAGGCGCTCTTACCATATTTAAAAGGGACGAAACCAGTCATCTTAGTTACACATGTGCCGCTGCAGCCGCAATATGAAAATTCACCGCTGGAGCAGCAGGCGGATGCGGTCTGGGGATTGTCTGAAAAAGGACGGTGCCGTGTGCTGCTTGGAAAGACTGCCTGCAAACCAAATAAAACGACACAAAAGCTGCTGGACGCCGTATTTGACAAAGACAGCGCCGTAGCGGCTGTATTTGCGGGGCATATTCATTTTTATAACAAAAGCATGCTGCATCCGGCATCTGTACAGTTCGTAACAGGAGCCGGGTATTATGGCGACGCGGTGCGGATTCGCATTCGGGCAGAATCATTTACGGCAGGCCATTTTGCGGCACATATATCTGAAATATTTCGTTTTTGAAAAAAATTTAGTAAAATTGCAATGTTTTATTTACAAAAAGGGAATAATCATGTACAATGATAACAATTGGAAGCAGTGACATTTATTGCATGCAGAAAAATGTCGATAAATGTCTGTTTCGAAGACAGCAGAATTTGTACATCTGCGATATATAGCTACATAGATGTATGTTGACTGCGCAAGATTAATAGGGATAGAAAAGGAGATAAAAAATGGGCAAAGAGATGATTGCTATGCTTCTTGCCGGTGGACAGGGCTCCCGCCTTTATGCGTTGACCC
>CAOKJJ010000034.1 GCA_948468465.1 uncultured Eubacterium sp.
ATTTGCGGACGCTGTTGATTATAATATGCGTGTGGATGTTCCCGCTGCCGTTATGTCCGTCCGTGTGGGTGCAGACAAGCGCCTGGTGTCCGGGAAAATATTTTGCGGCATATTCCAGCCCGAGCTCCTGTGCGCGTTCCCCGGTAAGCCCGCTGTCCGCTGCATCCTTTGGATCATAGCTGATAATGTAGTGGTGGGATTTGATTTCATCATAATTCCGGTTTTTGCCATAGCGGGCATTCAGTTCCATGCATTCTGTGTCAAAGGTAAAAGGGGCACAGTTTATGCCGTCCAGAAAATAATTGTCACGGAATTGCATATTCCCGTTTTCATCCAGGATGGGCTTCCCGGTTTTTTCGTCGTGTTTGAAAATGAGATACCTCTGCCCTTCGCTGTAATCGGCATTTTTAACTGCTATGTGTTTCAGTATCGCCATGAGGGTTTCCTTTGGAAGTGTCTGTATGCTGCGCGTCGGTGGCGAAGCTGCCTGCCATTTTTAAGACTTCATATTTCATCGTGTAGATTTCTGCCATGCACTGCCGGATGGATTTCAGCATTTCCGCAGACTGCGGGCCGCCCTGGTTCAGATGGCGGGCGATCTGGTTCAGGTTGCTTCCGGTTTTTCCAAACTCTGCAATCAGTTTTTTAAGTTCTGGCACGTCTGCCACGATTTCATATTTTACAGTTACTTTTTTATTCAGAGCCTGCAAGCGTGTATACTCTGCAAGAGGGATCTTTGCGTCTTTTGCGTTTTCTGCAATAACTTCATATTCCACATCCGTAAAGCGGAGCGTGACACGGTGGTTCCGTTTTAGTTCTTTTTCTTTTTTTGGCCTTGCCATAAATGAATGCCTTCCTTTCTTTTCCCGCACCGGTTTTTCAGTGCGCTGCAACTGTTTTAACAGGAGCCAGATCCTGCATATTCGCCAGAATATGCAGCCGAGGGTATGGGGAGCGGAATCCCCATCAAGTTTTGCCCGTAAGCAGAAATCCGCGCCAGCGGGTTTCTGTGCCACGCGGCGAAACTTGCCCTTTATGCGAGTTCTCGGATAAAGGGCATAATCCGAGAAGTTTTATTATCAAAGAAGTTTTTAGAAAGTGTTGTCTTTTAAAGATTTCTAAAAGAACTTCTTAAATAATGTTATAGATTCTGATTAAGAATCTCGTACAGTATTTTTAATTGAGATCACCTTTTCCTTGTGGTCGGTATTATACTGGTACTAAACTTGCAGAACAGATAATGAATAATTATCCGAAATAATTTTGTAATCAGCTGACAAACGGCATTTACAAGATAATTCTTTGATAATAAAATTTCTTGGATAATGCCCTTTGAGGATATCCTTTACCATAAAGCCGATTTAAGAAGCAGTGTGATACCATTTTTTACCACTTCTGGTCAAAATATATACCAAAGCTGAGTCATTACCAGAAGAAAAGCTATTTATCCCCACTGGAACAGGCCGTTGAAGAGCAAGCGCATAAAAAATCCTGAAAGCAGTCTGCGCGATTGAAATACATTCAGGTATTATGTATCGCAATGGGAACCATCCAGAGTCTGTCCATAATTATTTCAGAAAGAATTACATCTGAAAAAAATACGTTATCTACGAACACTTTTTGATGGAATACTTTTTGAAGCAACAATCATGTATTGCTTACGGCAGAATATTTTGCGGCTTATGGTCAAAAGCCCAGGATTAAACATAACGCGATTTATTCAGGAGAAACAGACAGAGTCAGCTATCTGCAATGCTTTGCTGGCTTCTTAGGTCTGCAAATTTTTTACTCTAAAATAACAAATAAGAGGTGTAAATAATATTTGGGGAAAGTGTCTGCTAAAATAAAGTTCTTAGATTTTTTGGAGGCATTTTTCAAATGTAGAAATGATATCATACAGATAAAGATTAAAATTTTGAGATCATTGGCAGAGTATATGCCAAAATAGAATATGATGTACCAGCCGGTTCTCAAAGGGTACCGGGATGATGTACAGTTGGTGGATGTGTAGGTATAAGACAGAAAAATCCATTAGGATCGTTCAGAGTTTCTTTTGGTGACTGCAAAAGAAAAACAAGGTACTTCCATTTGTTATATAGAAAGTACCTTGTTGTCGCTGCTGGCTATCATAATTATATTGTTTTCCCATGCCAGATACCTGCTATCTTTCTTTGGTCAGCATCGCATAAGTTTTACATGCATCGGAATTTCCGTTTAGCGTCATCAGCCCGCATATGATCATTGCACTATTTTCTTTTATATATCTTGCAAATTGTTCCTTCAGGCTTAACTTGGCTGTTCCTTTCTCCAATACTGCTTTGTTTGTCATTGTTATTGCTGTCATAATAATCTCCTTTTTCGTTATTTGGTCAATGTTCCTTGACAATAGTTATCATACTGCACTATTATCAAAAAAAATAGGTGGATAATTGACTTATTTCAAGTCGATATTGACTTTTGAAAAAGAGGATACACATGCAAAAACCATACAATGAAATTATTCTGGAAACAAGTACACTTGGCATAAAACTGAATTTTTATACAAAGGAAGGGGGCTATTCACCCTTGCATTGGCACGAAGAACTGGAAATCCTTTACCCTCTGAATGGTGAGAGTGATGTATTTATTGATGGCATTTCTTACCGCCAGCAAAATAAACAGATGATCGTAATTGATTCTAAAAAGATACACAGCACTTACAATTATGGTGAACATTCCATGTACCTTTGCATTCATATTACAAAAAAAACATTGGAATGGTATTTTCCCAGAATCCAGGATTACCATATCCAGTGCCAGCCAGATGACATCCCGGATGATAAATTTGCGGACTATCTTAAAATGAACCAGTGCTTGCAGCGTATCACGGAGCTTTATATTACAGATTCCCCTGTTTTCCTTTTGGAATCTGAAGGACTGGTGCTGCAGGTATTGGCCTGCTTGCTGTTACATTTTTCCTCTGATGCTGCACCGCTTTTACTTATTGCAGATAAACTCGCTATGGAGCGCATCCGCCAAGTCATTCAGTATGTAGAGGCGCATTATGCAGAACCTGTCTCCCTGCAGGATGCTGCTGGCCTGCTTGGAATTGGAAAAGAGTATTTCTGCCGTTTTTTTAAGAAAAATATGGGGATTTCTTTTCTGCAGTATGTATATCAGGTGCGTATCTCCCATATTTACCAAGACTTAATTCATACTGATAAGCCAATCCTGGAAATTTTTGAAAAAAATGGATTTACAAATCAGAAGCTGTGCAACCGCTTATTTAAAAGACTATATGGCTGCACGCCTTCCAAGATTCGTAAATCTCTGTAAATAGAAACACTATTTTCTTCTGGATATAAATTATCACCTGAAAAAAGATTTGGAATATGATTAAATGTTGGTACAGGATAAATTTATAAACGGATTATAATAAAGAATTGTAACACAAAAATATAATAAATAATTTATATTTACAATACAAAAATGGCAAAGGTAAGTAAAATGCTGTTAAAGGTACATAACTCAAACTTCCCACATCAAAAGCGGGATTAGCACCTTGAAAAATCAATACTTTAGCCCGCAAGATACCCTTATGCGGCTGTACCTCTCCGTTCCAATGCATCCTGCATGTATTTTGGGAGACGCTGAACAAAGCTGGCTGTGAATTCCTCCAGCTGCGATTCTGTGATATGGAAATACTCCATCACAGTATCCATCAGTGCGTCTATGATGATGCACATTGAACGGCTGAACATAATGTCCTCCATTTCATCCAGCAGGCAGAAACAGAGTTCGCATATCGTCTTGTCATCCTCATTTTCACGCTGTGCCACTGACAGCATCATGTAACGGGCAAAGACAATGGCAACATGGGCGCTCATGGCATCATAAGAAATCCCGCGGTATTCCTTCACGAGCTTCAGATAAGATTTGCAGGCTTTGAAAAAGACCTCGATATCCCATCTTTTTCCATAAATGCGGATGATCTCTTCCTCGGAAATGGAGGTGTCCGTACTCACCAGCGCCAGCCAGTCTTTCCGTCTGCTCTTATTGCGGACGAATACCAGCTTTGCAGGGATGCTTTCCCCGCCCTTTTCAATCTCCACCAGTACGGACAGGAGATAGCGGGAACGTCCCCTGCGCTTCCTGTTGCGGCTGTAGATTTCTTTGACATTGAGCGTTTCATCCTGATACCTGTATTTTGTCTTGCTTTTTTTCAACATAGCTATGGTGTCAAGGTGTTCCTGCTTTTTCAGCGCCAGTATTGTCTTAGGCGCTGAAAACCAGCTGTCGAACAGCACGTATTTTGCCGTGATGCCCGCACACTGTGCGGAATGGATCAGCTCCACCATGACATCTGTGGCTTTGCGCCGCGCCTGCAGGCGCCTTCTGCCCGCAAGGGAGCGGCCGTCATACTGATTTCCCCCGCAGAGCAGGTTCTTGTCCTCTGCCGCTGAAAGCAGGCTGTGGCTCACCGGGAGGAAGGAATTCCCGTCTGACCATCCCAGGGTGAGCATCCGGAATCCGGATCTGTATTTCATGGAGCAATGGTCGAAAACCCTGGCAAGCATCTCCACCTTTTTGGAACGGGAACGGTCAAACAGGCTGTCATCAACGATAAATACATCTTTCCGTTTTTCGTCAGTCAGCGGCTTTATGAAGCGGCAGATGATCTCGGTGGAAAGCAGCGTCGTGAAACGCTGCCAGTTAATCCTTGCATCGTTCAGGAAACGGTAGATGGTGTTTTTGGAGAATGCCGCTTCAAATGTGCCGGTCTTTATTTGCATATAGATGCTCCTGTCGGAAAACATCATGCAGAAGAGATACCGGAAGATATCTATGACCGGAATGCCTTTTTCCTTCCCGGCATTACATTTGAAAAGCAAACGACTGATATGGAATCTTTTCATAAATTTTGTGGCAAAATCTGAAATACTGTTTCCGTTATCTGTAATCTGTGGTATACTTGACATGGCATAAATCTCCTTGCTGTGTAATTGTTTTGTGCAATTCAATTATACCATATGCGAGCGGTTTGTGCCTTTTTTATAGGTTAAAATATTGATTTTTCAAGCTTCAACATGCCAAAATGGTGTGGGAAGTTTGAGTACATAAGAAACAGCCAGATAGAAAGAAAGGGAGATGTGAATCTGTATGCACATTAATTTGCGCATAAAATACCATTAAGGAGGAACAAATATGTTCAAAAAATTGTTTAGTCCAATTACAATTAAGGGAATGGAACTGAAAAACAGGGTCATTCTTCCGGCAATGGGAACAAAATTTGCCGGGAAAGCAAGTTATGTTACGCCGCAGCTCGTGGATTATCATGTGGCGCGTGCTAAGGGAGGATGCGGGCTGAATATTGTAGAAGTCTGCAGTGTACATAGTCCAAGCGCACCTAGAGGGTTTTTATCAATCAGCGGGGATGAATATATTCCAGGGTTGAAAGGCCTGACAGATGCCATTCATGCAGCGGGCGGAAAGGCGGGGCTTCAGCTTTGGCAGGGGAGCCTTGCGGTAGGCATGGATCAGACGGCACAGATTCTGGTGGCAAGCGATATGCCGGTCAGCCCGGAAATGACAATTCCAGGAATCAGTAAAGAACAGATCACGGAAGTTACGGAGTGTTTTGGAAAGGCAGCAGCAAGGGCGGTGCAGGCAGGGTTTGACTGTGTGGAATTCCACTGTGCGCATAATTACCTGCCGCATTCTTTTTTATCTGGCGGCATCAACCATCGGACAGATGAGTATG
This sequence comes from uncultured Eubacterium sp., assembly GCA_948468465.1. The sequence goes on from CAOKJJ010000034.1 coordinate 5,741, forward strand.
GAGGGACTTTTGAAAACCGGGTGAAATTTCCTCTTGCGTGCATCCGTGCAATCCGTGCTAATATTCCGGAGGATATGCCGGTCCTTATGCGGGTAGATGCGCACGATGATTATCTGGAAGGCGGACTGACTATTGAAGAGGTGATTGCTTTTTGTAAATTGGCAGGAGAAGCTGGCGTGGATGTGCTGGATATTTCCCGTGGAAATATTTTGACAGCAGGTTTGAAGTATGAAGTGCCGCCAATAGATATTCCGAAAGCATTCAATATTGACAATGCTGCAAGAATCCGAAAAGAAACAGGAATGCTTACGATTGGTGTAGGAAGAATTAATACACCTGAGCTTGCCGAGCAGATATTAGAAGAAAATAAAGCAGATATGGTAGTGATGGGGCGTGCCCAGCTGGCAGATCCGGAATTCTGCAATAAGGCAAAAGAAGGGAAAATAAAGGATATTGATTATTGCATAGGATGTAACCAGGGCTGTTATGACGGATTTGAAAATGCGGATTCCCCATGCATTACCTGCCTTAGAAACCCTGCGGTAGGACGGGAAGGGGAATGCAGGATAATACCGGCAGAAAAACCGGAGACAGTATTGATTGCAGGAGGCGGAATTGGCGGCTTGGAAGCGGCGATTATATTAAAGCAAAGAGGGCATCATCCAATCCTGTGTGAAGCATCCGGGCAATTGGGCGGACAGTTTTTAACTGCTGGAGAAGCGCCAAGAAAACAGGAAATGAAAAATGCAGTCATAGCAATGGGCGAAAAGGCAGTTCGTCTGGATGTGGACATACGTCTGAATACAGAAATAACAGTGGAGATGATCCGGCAGATCAATCCGCATACATTTATCAATGCGATTGGAGCTGAGCCCGTTATTCCGGCGTTTCCGGGGAATGATAAGAAATTTGTTGTAAATTCCCATGATGTCCTTGACGGCAGGGCAGATGTATCAGGTGAAGCTGTAGTCATCGGCGGGGGCATGGTCGGCATGGAAACGGCAGAATATCTGGCAGAAAAGGGCGTACATGTTACCGTTCTTGAAATGCTGAAAGAATTTTGTGCGGATATGGGCAGCACCAGGAAGATTTGTGTGACAGAAAGTATTTATGCAGCTGGAATCAAAACTGTAACAGAAGTAAAAGTGACTGAGATTAGGGATGGATTTGTCATTGGGGAAAAAGACGGCAGGACAGTGGAGTTCCCATGTGATTATGCAGTGGTTGCAGTAGGGGCAAAGAAGCGGGATGGCAGTCTGTTTGAAAAGACATGCCGTGAAATGGGAATAGGATATTATGAGATCGGTGATGCCGGAATGGCCAGACGTGCCATAAACGCCACTAGAGAGGCATTTGATGCAGCGCTTTCTTTTGATAAGCCGGAAGAACATGTATATGCATCAAAACCGAAAAAACTCGTTTTTATGACCGGTGCAACAGGCATTATGGGCCAGCAGACCATGCAGCAGCTGCTGGCCAGAGGAAATCGTTTTAAAGTTAGAATCCTTGCAAGGCCGTCCGAGAAAAATAAGAAACTCCTGAAAAAATATATGTGTCCATCACTGGAAATCATCTGGGGTGACATGGCTGATTATGACACCATAAAAAAGTGTGTGGATGGCAGTGATTATGTACTTCATATTGGTGCCATGGTATCTCCGGCGGCAGACAAGTATCCGGAACAGACGCTGTATACGAATATTGGATCAACATTAAATATTATTAAGGCAATTAAGGAACAGCCTTGCCCGGATCAGGTGCATTTTGCGTATGTGGGCACAGTAGCGATGACGGGCAGCCGTCTGGAACCGGTACATTTTGGGCGTGTGGGCGACCCGATGAATCCGTCTATACATGATTACTATGCGGTATCTAAAGTATTTTCTGAGGCAGCAGTGTTTGACAGCGGGTTAAAATACTGGGTATCTATCCGCCAGACAGGACAGCATCCTAGTGCAGAAGGGGCGGGGGAAGAGCCGATCATTTTCCACCAGCCTGCAAATAATGTGCTGGAATGGAGCACGGCTCTTGATTCCGGTATCTGCATGGCAAATTTGTGTGAAGACTGGGTGGATGAAAGCTTTTGGCGCAAGGCATATAATTTAAGCAGCGGCAAAGATTACCGGTTTGCCACATGGGAACTTGCAGGCATGTCTTTAGAACCGATGGGCGTGAAATATGAGGACATTTATGATCCGCAGGATGTAGCACATTTTAATTTCCATGGGCAGTATTTCACGGATTCTGATAAACTGGAGGAGCATCTGCATTTCCGCCAGCTTCCGGGAGCAGTATACTGGGGAGCCGTGAAAGCAGAAATGGAGCGGATGATGGCAAATCCGATGGTCGCTGCCATGATGCCGGATGCAGCAGCTATGAGGGCGCATAATAAAGAAATTGCGGCAAAACGTATGGGACCGGTCTGGATGGAAGAAAACAATGAGACAGACTGGATACAGGCATTTTTTGGTTCTTTAGAGGAAAAACATGCTTCAAAACCTTTTGCATTGCATCATCCTGATGAGAAAGAGAGTTATCTGAGTCACGGATATGATGAAGAAAAAGGCATTGAAAATCTGGGGCTGGATGACCTTGGAAAGGCGGCAGAGTACAGGGGAGGAATGTATCAGGAGAAAGAAGTGAAGGATATTTATACGCCTGTAAAGTGGAAATGCGCGGCAGGCCATACGTTTCATATGTCTGTGAATGCGGTGCTTCACGGGGGACACTGGTGCCCGGAGTGTTTAAGAAATAGCTGGGCATATCCGAAAATGGCAAGGCAGAATCCATTTTATGCACAAGTATGGGATACACAGCACAGACCAGAAGAGAATTATGAGATTCCTATGAAGTATAGTGCTTATGATATCATGGAAAAAATTAAGGAAAAGCTCGGAATATAATTTTCCTGTGTCAGATTTCAGCAAAAAGAAGGAACTGTATGCGGATAACCTATGATTTTTGCATACAGTTCCTTAATAAATGTAACAAAAAAATTGGAGATTATTGAGCAGGTAAATGTACAGATGTGCAGTATTCCGGCTGACAATTTCATAGAAAAAGGCAGAATTTATAACTAATAGCACAAAAATACAATACAAGGTTTTTCTGTTGTAATAATATAAACATACCATATATGAGAAAATCAGTAAGGAGTGATTCAATGAACAATTCAATTAAACCAGGAAAAGTATGGATGGATACGGAGGGAAAACGGATACAGGCCCATGGAGGCAGTCTGTGGTATGAGGAAGGCATATTCTACTGGTATGGGGAGAATAAAGAGTTTACTACTGGTAAAGATGATATTTGGACTTGGGGAATCCGTTATTACTCTTCTGTCGATTTGTATAACTGGAAAGATGAAGGATTTCTGATCGAGGCAGAACCGGACAATGAAAACTCGATTTTTCATCCGGCGCGCCGGATGGATCGTCCCCATATTATCTGGAATAAAAAAACAGGGAAATATGTCTGCTGGTTAAAATATTGTGATAAAAACTGTTTTGCGATTGTCACATCTGATAAGTTTTCAGGGCCATATCAGGTGGAAAAAGAATTTTTTCAGCCTTATGGAAGGGAGTGCGGGGATTTTGACCTGTCGGTTGATGATGAATCCGGAAAAGCGTATCTGTATGCAGAATGTGATCATAAAGAAATTATTTCCTGCGAATTATCGGACGATTATCTTGATATTCATGGAGAATATAAAGTGCATTACAGTAACCTGAACCCGCCATTGACAAGAGAAGGAACTACGCATTTTACCAGAAATGGAAAACACTATTTGATTACCAGCGGTATGACTGGATATGTGCCGAACCCTTCTGAGGTTGCGATTGCGGACGACTGGCAGGGGCAGTATACTGTGCAGGGAAATCCCCATGTACAGGATGTGAGCAGATCATCTTTTAACAGCCAGATTTCAGCGGTGTTCAAATATCCTGGAAGAGATTTTTATATAGCGCTGGCAGACCGCTGGGTTCCGGATTATGTTATGACGAAAGAAAAATATGAGGCACTGGAGCGGGTTGTCACATCTCAGTTCGATAAAAGTGTCCAGGTCTTACCGTCAGACTATCAGGAGATAGCGGATGCTCCGTTCATGGGAAGTGCCAATACCAGTATTGCAGACTATGTCTGGCTGCCGGTTCGGTTTGAAGGGGATGTGGCTTATATTGACTGGAAAGATGAATGGCAAATATAAGAAAGGTGGATTTTATGCAAATTGCAGATTTAAGAGTGGAGTACCAGAAAAATCCAATCGGCATGGATATTTTGAGTCCAAGATTTTCATGGAAACTGGAGACAGAAACACAAAATACTATGCAGGCAGGCTATCAGATTCAGGTTATTACGGAAGAAAAGATGATCTGGGATTCCGGACACCAGAAATCTGAACAGTCGGTTCTGGTAGAATATGACGGGCCGCCATTGCAGGCAGAAAGCAGGTATGAATATCATGTCAGAGTGTGGGACAATCATGGAGAAGAAGGCTCGGCTGACGGATGTTTTGAAACCGGATTACTTGCAGGCGTTAATTTTCAGGCGAAATGGATCACACATCCGTTTGCAGAAGATGAAACTGCATGCCCGGTATTTATGAAAACTGTTTCTCTGAAAAAACCGGTCAGACAGGCCCGTATCTATGCAACGGCGCTGGGTGTTTATGAAGTCCGTATAAATGGAAAGAAAGCAGGAGATACCTTTTTTGCGCCTGGCTGGACCAATTATAAAAAGAGGCTGCAGTATCAGACTTATGATGTAACGGAACTAATGGAACAGGAATCCATTCTTGAAATTACCGTTGGAAACGGATGGTATAAAGGGATTTTCGGTTTTACCTGCACACCAAACCATTATGGGGACCGCGTGGCTGTTTTTGCAGAACTTCATGTGACATATGAGGATGGAACAAAAGAAGTGGTTGCCACAGATACAGACTGGAGGGTAAAGACTGGACCGATCCGTTACAGTGAGATCTATATGGGTGAGACCATTGACAGCACATTTGTGGGAAGTGAGCCTGCGGCAGCAGAACCATTTTCCTATCCAGTAGAAAATCTGACTGCGCAGGAGTCTGATCCAGTAAGGATTACGAAACGCACTCCGGCACAAGAGTTGATCGTAACGCCGAAGGGTGAGAAAGTTCTGGATTTCGGACAGAATATGGCGGGTATTGTAGAAGTAAAAGTAAAGGGCATGCCAGGGCAGAAGATTGTCATCCGTCATGCGGAAACGCTGGACAAAGACGGGAATTTTTATTTTGAGACGCTGCGGCAGGCAAAATCCATTGATACTTATATCTGTGACGGAACAGAGCAGACATTTTTGCCGCATTTTACGTTTCATGGATTCCGTTATATCTGCGTAGAGGGTCTGGAGGAAATAAATCCGGCAGATTTTACCGCATGTACGTTACATACGGATATGAGAGTGACTGGAAGCTTCATTTGTTCCAATGAGATGGTGAATCAGCTCTATCGTAATATCCAGTGGGGACAGCGCAGTAATTTTCTGGATATTCCAACAGACTGTCCGCAGCGTGACGAACGTCTGGGTTGGACTGGAGACGCACAGGTGTTCTGCCGGACTGCTTCTTATAATATGGATACGGCACGTTTCTTTGCGAAATGGCTGCATGATATGAAGAGCGAGCAGACGAAGGAATTCGGGCCTCCGCATGTAGTTCCGAATATTCTGCAGGATCAGGATGCAGCTGCGGCATGGAGCGATGCTGCGACAGTGATTCCCTGGACGGTTTATCAGATGTTTGGGGATAAGCGTATTCTGAAAGATCAGTATGAGAGTATGAAAGGATACGTGGATTATATTACGGAACACTGCAGTGAAAATGGTCTGTGGCAGACTGGGTTCCAGTATGGGGACTGGCTTGCGCTGGACAAAGAGGAAAGCGCTGACCGGACTGGGGCGACAGATAAATTCCTGGTTGCAAATGCTTATTATGCGTATTCAGCAGATATTGTGCGGCAGGCGGCGGAGGCGCTTGGGCTGGAGGAAGATGCAAAAAAGTATTGCAAGCTTCATGCGGATATTGTGCGGCTATTTGATGAAGAATACATTACACGGACCGGACGGGTGGTCAGTGAAACACAGACTGGCTGTGTACTGGCGCTTTATTTTAATCTGGCACAGGAAAAACACCGTGACCGGATCGCAAAATCTTTGGCAGCGAATATCTCGAACCATAAAAATCATCTGTCAACCGGCTTTGTCGGAACACCATATTTGTGCCATGTGTTATCGGAAAATGGAATGCATGGCCTTGCCGGCACGGTTTTCCTGAAAGAAGATTATCCTTCCTGGTTATATGCTGTAAAGAAAGGCGCGACAACAGTCTGGGAACGCTGGAATTCCATTCTGCCGGACGGAAGTTTTGATGAATCCGGCATGAACAGCCTGAATCATTATGCATATGGTTCCATTGCGGACTGGATGTTTGAAAAACTGGCAGGGATTAATCGCGTGGAGCCGGGATTTAAAAAGATCTTAATCCAGCCGAGATTTATCAAAGGTATCACAAGCATAGACGCATCTTATGATTCTGTATATGGCGTGATCCGCAGTGCGTGGAGCTGTAAAGATGGAAGAATTACTGTTGATGTGACAGTACCAGCGAATACAACTGCACAGATTGTACTTCCAGAAAAGGAGGAAGTGTTGGAAGCAGGATCCGGATGCTGGCATTACGAATATGATACCGATACGAAACTGGAACTGGACAGATTTACGATGGATACGACTTTGGGGGCGCTGGTCCAGGAACCGTTGGCTGTGGAACTGCTCAATCAGTATTCACCGGGAATGCTGGACGGCCCAATGATCGAATTTGCCTATGGGATGACGGTTAGTGAACTGACGGCAGTTATGCCGCCAGAAGGTACTGCGCTTTTTAAGACGGTGCTGGATAAGCTGAACAATCAGTAAACGGATAAAGGAGAGATTGACATGAGTAAAATAAAAGACATTATTTCAAATATGACATTGGAAGATAAAGTGAAATTATGCTCTGGCTCGGATTTTTGGGGGACGGAGGAAATGGAGCAGTATGGGATCCCGAAAATGTTCTGCTCAGACGGACCGAGCGGGCTGCGCAGACAGCTTGGGGAGGCAGACCACCTGGGTGTGAATAACAGTGAACCGGCGACCTGCTTCCCTGCGGCATGTACAAGTGGTTCTACATGGAATACTGAGCTTCTGGAAGATGTTGGGCGTGCGATTGGTGAGGAAGCATTAGGACTGCAGACAGATGTGGTGCTTGGTCCTGGCGTCAATATTAAGAGAAATCCTCTTTGCGGACGTAACTTTGAATATTTCAGTGAAGATCCGTATCTGGCAGGGAAGATGGGAACGGCCTGGGTAAAAGGATGTGAAAGAACAGGAAGAGGCACCAGTGTAAAACATTTTGCAGGGAACAATCAGGAAGCAGACCGTCTGCTGTCAGACAGTCTGATCGATGAACGTACACTTCGGGAAATTTATCTGAAACCATTTGAAATTGTTGTAAAAGAAGGAAAGCCGGCTGCGGTAATGTGCTCTTACAACAAGATCAATGGCACTTATTTAAGCGACCATATGGAGATTACGAGAAACATCCTGCGTGATGAGTGGGGATTTGACGGAATTGTAGTGACAGACTGGGGCGCTATGAATGACAGAGTGCAGGGATTTGAAGCTGGTGTAGAACTGGAAATGCCAGGCAGCGCGGGATTTTTTGACCAGTCAGTCATTGATGCCGTAAAAGCTGGGACATTAAAGGAAGAGCGGATTGATGAATGCCTGGAAAGATTGTTAACGCTTATCTTTGAAAAAGTGGAAACGAGGAAAAATGGATACCGGTTCGACGCAGAAGCACACCACGATCTTGCAAGGAAAGTGGCGGAGGAAGGCGCTGTTCTTTTGAAGAACGATGAAAAGATTCTTCCGGTCGGCAAAGACGCAAAAATTGCTTTGCTTGGCGCTATGGCAAAAGACAGCAGATATCAGGGTGCAGGTTCTTCCCATATTAATCCGACAAAGCTGGTATCTATTGCGGAGGCATTTGATGCAGAAGGCATATCATACAGCTATGCACCGGGATATGAGCTGAGCGGTGCGGAAAATAAAGCGTATCTGGAAGAAGCGGCAGAACTGGCAGGACAGTGCGATACCGCAGTCATTGTGGCAGGTCTTCCGCCAGAATTTGAATCAGAAGGATATGACAGAAAGCACATGTGCATGCCTGTGAGTCATGTACAGCTGATCGAACGTGTTGCGGATGCAAATCCAAATGTTGTAGTTGTATTATGCGGCGGTTCTCCCGTAGAGATGCCGTGGATTGGAAAATCAAAAGCAGTCCTGAACATGTATCTGGGCGGGCAGGCGATGGGAGAAGCCTGTGTGAATCTGCTCTATGGGAAAATAAATCCAAGCGGAAAACTTGCAGAAACTTATCCCGTGTCTTATCAGGATGTCACTTCCTCGGATACCTATGGGGTTCATCCAAGACAGGTAGAATATGCAGAAGGGATTTATGTAGGATACCGGTATTACCAGAAAACGGACGTAAAGGTAAGATTTCCTTTTGGATATGGGCTCAGCTATACAGAATTTGAGTACAGCGGTCTGGAGAAAGAAAATGATACGGTTTCCTGTACTGTAAAGAATGTGGGGGACTGTGACGGTGCAGAGGTTGTCCAGCTCTATGTGGCCGATAAGACAGGGCATGCGTACCGGCCTGTCCGTGAGCTGAAAGCATTTAAAAAAGTATTCCTTAAGGCTGGGGAAGAAAAGCAGATCACATTTGATCTTACAGCGGATATGTATTCTTATTACGATACAAAGAAGAAAGGCTGGGCACAGGTAAAAGGCAGCTATGAGATTCAGATTGGTGCGTCCAGTGAGGATATCCGTCTGGTTTGTCCGGTGATATTGGCGGAAGGAGAAGATGCGGAAGCTGTGAATGTGTCAGAAGGTCTTCCAAAGTGGTATGCCGCACCGCAGGGAAAACCGTCAGCTGCAGATTTTGAGAAATTATATGGCAGAGAAATCCAGCCATATCATGCGCCAAAAGCAGGAGAGTTTACAATGATGAGTACATTAGAGGATATGAAAGACAGCGCAGCTGCGCAGCAGATGATCTCAGGCATCCGACAGTCGGTAGGTGCTCCGGCAGAGGGCGAAGTTAGCCAGGAAGTCCAGTTTTTGATTGAGATCACATCTACAACACCGCTCCGAAGGCTTGCGCAGCAGAGCGGTGGCGCTACAGCAGTTGAAGAACTGGAAGGAATTGTGATGGCGGCGAACGCAGGATATTAAAATGGAGCAGGCAGCCGAAACGCAACCGTTCAGATACCCCATTGAACTGTTGCGCCGGAATTACTTTTTAGGCTGCCTGCGGTATTCATTGGGGGTTATTCCGTATTTTTTCTTAAATACATTCTGAAAATAGGCCTGGCTTGAGAAGCAGAGGTAACTGCTGATCTCGCTGATGGATTTGTCCGTGTAGGATAATAGGCTTTTTGCTTCTTCTAATTTACAGCGCATGATAAATTCATTCATCTGAAATCCCAGTTCTTTTTTAAAACAGCGTGAGATATGGGAACGGCTTTTTCCTACATAGTCTGCGACATCAGATACGGAAATTGCCTGGTTCGTGTGCTGTTTGATATATTGGATGCATTTATAGATATCCCGGGTGGTATCAGAGGGAAGCTGCGCCTGGGCTACACGGTTCGTAAAATCCAGCAGCATGTTGTACTGCAGCCGGTAAAGGGCATCTGCGCTTTGGAGTTTTTCGCTCTCCTGAATATAAATATCACTGAGCTGGTAAGCCGATTCAATATCCAGTCCGCCTTCAATGGCACTTCGGGTAGCCAGTGTTGCTGCCACGATCAGGATATTTCTGGCCTGCCGCAGCGGATTGTCCGCAACCAGTCCGGCCCGGATAGAAAAAGAGTTAGAGAAAAATGCTTTCAGCTGTTCGGTATTCCCATTCCGGATATGCGTAAGGTACATCTGTTCATAGTGGTAAGTATTATGGAAATCTTCCGCTTCTTTCGTATCATAGCTTCTGGCTGTATGTAGGGAAGCGATTGGTGAGCTTTCTTCCATAGACTGCATATTCAGACAAGCCTCAATATCAATCTCTTCTCCTGTTAATACTTGATAAAATAAAGCAAGAAAATGGCAGAACTGGTGAAAGGAAAACATTGGCGTAAATTCATAGAGCCTTGTAAGCTGTTCTTTCTGTTCTAAAGAAATGCCGTATTCCTTCATAATATTCCGGATCGAAGCAGGGGAAGGCTGGATGCTGATGACGGGGCCTATTAAAATACACTGGCACTTACTGCTGTCCTGAACCAGTCCAAAGTAATGCGATTCCCTTGTGATCAGATAGGAGACTGCCTGCTGTTTGGAAAGCAGTTCCGCAAGATGAGGCGCAGCCAGGTCAAAAGAAAAACCGGTATTGGGCAGGATCAGCTCCAGCTTTCCATTTTTATAATAGTGGATGGGAAGGTACGTGCAGTTGTAAAGTGTTTGGCAGAATGAGTAAATAGAATCCATAATTTCCTCCTGAAAATCAATATATACTGGCGGGCAGTAAAATTTGCCAGTAACACCGACTCACGAGCGTTAATGCTTAAAGCAGTATGGCAAATTTCATCGCTCGTGAGTATAACACGATTTTACAATACAAAGCACGCTGTTGCAATACTAATCTGATAAAAGCAGATAACACACTTTCCCTCAAAGTTAGGTAGACAGGTTTCTTTTATCTTAGATATTTTTTGAAAAACCTTATAAAATCAAAGTTTTACACATCTAAATCCTATAATTTGCTACACTAAAGTTAGGTAGATGGTTAGGTAGACAGATTTCTAAAATTAATCTTACAAAAAATATCTGTACCTATACAACCATAGACATTTCAAAGATATATTTCTATTAAGAAAACTAATTTGTCTACCTAACTTTTCGGAAAGGTGTGGATAAGATAAAATTGTTAAAAGAAAAGAAAGGAGAAGATTCATGGAGGTATCAATTAAGGGCGTTTATGATCTTGGAAGATGCGCTGCAGGTGCAGTGGATCGCATAAAAATATGAGGAGGGATATCGAATGCTGAAAATCGTAAAAGCGAAATGCGAAAATAAAATAAATCCGATTAATATCGATAAAAAGATGCCGCAGTTTTCCTGGATTTTGGAATCCGATCAAAACGATGTGGAGCAGACGGCATACCAGATACAGGTCTGGGCAGGCGGTGTGACAGGGGAGCGGCCTAAAAAGCTGCTGTGGGATACCGGGAAACAGGAGAGCCGGGATACGTATGGCCTTACGTATGCAGGAAAAGAATTGGAGAGCAGAAGTACCTATTTTTGGCAGGCAGCCGTATGGGATAATAAAGGGGAAACTGCAAGATCAGAAATTCAGAAATTTGAAACCGTTTTTTTTAACGCAGGGGAATGGCATGCAGAATTTATAGAACCGGATCCGATGCCGCGGGGACTGGATTTTGACCCGCTGGTGGAAGCAAAAGAAAAATGGAATGCATATATGGCGCAAATGATACAGGGAAAAATGGAAGGATATCTGGATATTGATTCTTATTTACAGTCGCAGCCAATGTATCCCTTTTATCCTGCAGTTATGATGTATCGCAAGTTCCAGGCAGAGGCACCAGTGGCCAGGGCCAGGCTTTATATGACAGCACACGGAGTATATGAATGCTATCTGAATGGGAATAAGGCGGCGGATGTATGTCTTGCGCCAGAATTCACGACCTACGATAAACTGTTGAAGTATCAGGTATATGATGTGACCAATGCCGTACTCGTGGGTGAGAACGCAATCGGAGTGGTGATAGCGGACGGATGGTATAAAGGAAAGATTGCAAATGGACGGGGCTGTGAATACGGCGATAATCCAGGGCTTTTGCTGGAACTGCATCTGGCCTATACAGATGGCAGGACAGAGTGTATCACATCGGATGAACAAATGGTGTTCAGTTATGACAGCCCGTATCAGCGGGCAGATATTTACCATGGGGAGACTTTTGATGCCAGAAAGCGTGTGAAAGATTTCGGAAGCGTTTCCATGGACGCATCGAACTGGAAGCCGGTCCGTAAGGTGCCTTTTGAGAAAAATGTCCTCACCGTACAGACAGATGCTCCGATCCGAAAAATAGCAGAACTGGAACCAAAAGCACTGTATGTGAACGGAAAGGGCGAGACAATCTTGGATCTGGGACAGAATTTTGCTGGCCACATCCGTATCAGCGGCATGGAAGGGGAAGCAGGGACAGAAATCATGCTGGAGCATACGGAGGAACTGGCGCCGGACGGTTCGTTTGTATACCCTTTTACAGATAAGGCGCAGGCCCAGAAAGATGTTTATATATTCAGCGGGGAAGGGGCAGAAATATGGGAACCGACATTTACCTATCATGGATTTCGGTATGTAAAGATTACGGGGCATGGGAAAGAGCCATGGAGACAAGAGCAGTTCCGGGGAATTGTCATTTCGTCAGACAATGAAAAGGCAGGAGATTTCCGTTGTTCAGATGAAAGAATAAACAGGCTGCAGCAGAATATTATCTGGAGCCAGCTTAGTAATATGATCGGCACTCCAACGGACTGCCCTACAAGGGAAAAAGCAGGCTGGACTGGTGATGTGGTGGTCTATGCAAAAACCGCATGTTTCAATCAGTCGCTGCAGAATTTTTATAAAGAGTGGCTGAAATCAGTCCGAACTGAGCAGTTGGAGAACGGAGTAGTCCAGAATACGGTGCCATTGATCAAAAATTATATCCAGCAGCTTGGTGGCGGATCTGTAGGCTGGGGCGATGTCATCATCACGCTTCCTTGGGATATCTATCAGATTTATGGTGACAGGTCTGCCCTGGAAGACAATTATGATGCAATGAAAAAGTGGATGGGCTATCTGGAAGATATGGCGTACCATCAGCTCCCACCGGAAGCAGAGGGGCTGACAGGGGAAGCCTTGGAAAACCAGCATTATCTTTTGAATACGGGTTTTCACTTTGGAGACTGGCTGGTGCCAAGCATTATCAATGAGGCCGGATTCGCAGACGGTCCAGCTTCTGCTTTTCTTACCGGATATCCGGTGGCGACAGCTATTTTTGCAGGCAATACAGATATTATGTGCAAGATCGCCGGGATTTTAGACGACAAGGAAGCTGCGGAAAAATATGCTGCCTTGGGCAAGAAAATCAGAAAAGCCTTCACAGAAACGTGGCTTTTGTCCGATGGGACTTTGCAGAATGACCTCCAAGGGTTATATGTGCTGGCATTGCAGATGAACATGGTGCCGGAAGAAAAACGGGAGAGCCTTTTGAAACGTCTGGTGGAACGTATTCAGGATAACAATGGCTGCATGGATACGGGATTTATGTCGGTGCCGTATATACTGGATGTGTTATCTGAAAATGGGAGAAGCCAGGAAGCGCACCGGCTGCTGTATCAGGATCAATGCCCTTCCTGGCTGTATGAGGTGGAGCATGGTGCTACGACCATGTGGGAATCATGGAATGCTGTCAGACCTGACGGCAGCAAGGATGGATGTTCCTTTAACCACTATGCTTTTGGCTGTGTAGGGGATTGGATATACAAGAACCTTCTGGGAATCAAAAATGAGGGTGTGGCATATGACAAAATTACCATTAAGCCGGATTTTGAAGCAGGGCTTTCGTGGGCCAGGGGATACTATGAATCTGTATATGGGACAATACGTGTAGAATGGGAGAAAAAGGAAAAAGAAATATTATGCAGGATTGAGATTCCTGTGAATGTAAAAGCTTCTGTACGTCTTGGGGGAAAGGAAGAGACTTTTGGAAGTGGAACGTATGAGTTGAGGTATTCTATTGATTGACTAAGATAACACAATTCTATAATATGAAGCACGTTATTGCAATACAATAAAATAAATACACGGTAAAATCCATTTATAGACGAAGCGAAGAAACAGTAAATATTATGCAGCTTCGATAAAACAAAAAGGAAAAGGAGTAGTGGAGATGGCAAAAAAAGATCTTGGAAAAGACAAATTTGGAATCCAGCGCGTGATGCGGCGAAGGGATTATCTGGGTGACTGTCTGGGGCAGTTTACGCTGAATGCAATCAGCGGTCTGGTTGGGCAATTGACTTATTTTTATACGGATAAGGTTGGACTTGCGGCAGGGGCCGTGGCAACTGCATTTTTGATTGTAAGAATTATTGACGCTTTTACGGATCTGATCATGGGTTATATTGTTGATCATACGAAACCGGGAAGGGAAAAATACAGACCATGGCTTCTGCGGATGGTGGCACCAACGGGAATACTGACTGTGATGCTGTTTACAGTTCCTACTGGTTTGAGTGCTGCTTTTCAAATGGTGTATATGTTTCTTACCAATTTCCTGCTAAGTGCAGTTATTTACACAATGATCTGCGTTCCTTATTCTGCATTGATCGTAGTTCGTACGTCCAGCCAGGAAGAACGGGGCAGAATGGGAACATGGCGTGCGGCGGCAGGCTATGTATCAGGTATGGTTATCGCAGTTGCAATCATTCCCATTACCAACATGCTGGGCGGAGATCAGACGGCATGGATTATTTTTGGTGCTGTATTGGGTATTCTGGCAGCAGTTCTGTTATTTATAACCTATAAGACCAGCCGGGAGACCAATCCGGCAGACATGGAATTGGTTTCGCATCAGGAAGAGGAAGAAGACGCACTCCCATTGAAAGAGGCGGTTCAAAACCTGTTTCATAATAAATACTGGGTGCTGGCACTGATCATGGGGGTCTGCTCCAATGTGGTATACGGACTTGGAAATTCTTCAGGTACTTATTATGCAAAATGGATTTATGGAGATGACAATTTGATGGGTATTATGGGTGCGGTAGGCATGATCCCGACCCTGGCTGGATTTTTAACTGTTGGTATTTTTATCAAGTTCCTGGGAGTTACGAAAACGCTGCGGATGACGTTTTTACTTGGAGCAATGTCTCAGCTATTACGTTTAATCAATCCATATAATTTTACATATAACCTTATTTTGGGCTGCATCAGCACATTCTCAAATATTCCAATGATGTGTGTGCTTAGCGTATTAACGGCAATGTCGATTGATTATAATGAATATAAATTCGGAAAACGCATGGTTGCTTCTTCCCAAAGCGCAAATAGTTTTGGACAAAAAATCGGCAATGGTCTTGGTACTTCCATGATTGGATGGTGCCTGGCAATTGCAGCATATGATCCTAAGGCAACGGCACTGACCGAGGCAGCTAAGCAGGCAATATTCACATTTAATATTTATGCTCCGGCATTGATGTTTGTGATTATGTTTATCTGTTCTTTGAAGTTTGACCTGGAAAAGAAATTATCAGGTATCCATGAAGAGATTGCGAAGAGAAAAGAGCATTTAGGCTAGGCTGATATGTAAGATTTCGGGTTCAAAGGATTTATGCATAGCTTTTTGGACCCGGCATAAAAGAAAAGGAAAACATTGTGAAATATTCAAGCTGTGGCCTACATATTTACTTGCATGGATTAAAGGGGGAAAGTATGGAAACATATTATCTGGCAGTGGATATCGGCGCATCAAGTGGGCGCCACATCTTAGGACATCTGGAAAATGGCCAAATGGTCTTGGAAGAAATTTACCGCTTTGAAAACGGCATGGACAAACAGGGAGGAAAGCTTTTGTGGGATACTGGCCGTCTGTTTACAGAAATTGTAAATGGTATGAAGATGTGCAGGGAATTAAATAAGATCCCGGTCAGTATGTCTGTGGACACATGGGCAGTGGATTATGTACTTCTGGATAGCCAGGACCAGGTATTGGGGAATACCTATGGTTATCGGGACGGCCGGACTGTAGGGATGGATGCAGAAGTGTACAAGATCATATCCGAGCAGGAACTATATCATAGGACGGGAATCCAAAAGCAGATATTCAATACAATATACCAGCTTATGGCAGTAAAGAAGCAGACGCCGGAATTGCTGGGGAAAGCAAAAACATTTTTGATGCTGCCGGATTATTTCCAGTTTTTACTGACGGGTCAGAAAGTTTCTGAATATACAAACGGAACATCTACCCAGTTGGTAAGCCCGCAGACCAAGCAGTGGGATAAAGAACTGATCCATCAGCTTGGCTATCCGGAGAAAATGTTCCTGCCGCTGCAGATGCCGGGGATGGAAGCAGGCACGTTAACAAAAGAAATCCAGGAGCAGACCGGATTTAATTGTAAGGTGGTGCTCTGTGCCAGCCATGATACAGCTTCTGCTGTTATGGCCATGCCACTGCTGCAGGGGGAGGGGCTATATATCAGTTCCGGCACATGGTCTTTGATGGGCGTGGAAGCAAAACAGGCAGATTGCAGGGAACAGAGCCGCCAGGGAAATTTTACAAATGAAGGCGGGTATGGATACCGTTTCCGGTATCTGAAAAACATTATGGGGTTATGGATGATACAGTCTGTACGGCATGAACAGAAAGATGCGTATTCCTTTGCACAGCTTTGTGAGATGGCGGCGGAATGCAGGGAATTTCCTTCCCGTGTGGATGTCAATGCTCCTGTGTTTTTAGCACCGGATAGCATGACAGAAGCCATACAGGACTATTGCAGGAAGACCGGGCAGGCTGTCCCAGTAACGGCAGGGGAGATTTCAGCGGTCATTTACCAGAGCCTGGCGGACTGTTATGGGAAGACCGTAAAGCAGCTGCAGCAGAATACGGGTAGGATATATGACAGTATCTATATCATTGGTGGCGGCTCCAATGCTGCATATTTAAACCAACTGACAGCTGATGCAGCAGGCATGGATGTTTATGCAGGGCCAGGCGAGGCTACTGCAGTCGGGAATATCATGGCGCAAATGATTCATAACGGGGAACTGGAAAACCTTGCCAAAGCAAGGAAATGTGTAGCGGATTCTTTCAGGATTAGTCATTATAAACCAAAATAGGAATAAGTGTGAGGAGGGTAAATTATGTTAGTCAGCACAAAGGCAAAAGTGGGGGTATTTTCAATTGCGTTAGGCGCATATCTACCACAGTTCCCGTCCCTTGTGGCAGAATTTGGGGCACAGTATGAAGCATTCAAAAAGACGCTCCCGGACAGTGTGGAGGTCATTGATGGGGGGATGGTGACAACAAAAGAACAGTCGCAGGCAGCTGGGGATTTGTTCCGCGCGGCAGATGTTGACCTGGTATTCCTACAGCTGCTTACTTATGCCACTTCCTATAATATGCTCCCAGCGGTGAGGGATCTGGATGTGCCGGTCGTGCTGGTCAACGTCCAGAAAAAAAAGGCGCCGGATTATGCGAATACTGATGTCCCGACATGGCTTGGCGAACTGTATGCGTGTGGCGCCGTGGGCGAGATGGTGGCAGATCTGGAACGCGCCGGTAAGCGGCATGCTGTTATCACCGGTGTTGTGGAAGGCGGCGACCCGGTTGTAGCTGCAGAAATTGAGGACTGGTGCAGGGCGGCGCAGGTACGCAGGCGTTTCCGCGACACAAACCTGGCGCAGATTGGAAAGCCATATCCGGGCATGATGGATCTTTATATTGATGAAACGAACCTGTACCATAGGATGTTTGTATATACAAAGCAGTTTGACTGGGAAAAGATGTGGGCAATTGCAGACGATATTACCGATGGAGATGCTATCCGTACAAAGGCGCAGGACATCCTGGACACCTTTGAGGTCGAAGGCGGAGGGACAGTAGAAAAAGTTTGGGAGATGGCAAGGTATGTTGTCGCATTTGAGCAGTGGTGCAGGGATGAGCAGATTGGTTTTGTGGCGTCCCATTATGACGGTTTTGCGCAGGGCAAGGCCGGCATTTTGGACAGCATGCTGATACCTGCTTTTTCCATGCTGATCAAGCAGGGGACGGCGTGCGCCGTGGAAGGCGACATCAAGGTTGCCATGGCGATGAGCATTTTAAAGACGATATCCGGGACTGGACAGCTGTCGGAAATGTATTCCATTGATTTTAATGATGACATCTGTATCATCGGGCACAGCGGCTCCGGCGATGCTGACATTTCCAGTAAAAAGCCAGCCATGAAGATCGTCCCGGTATTCCACGGCAAGACCGGCGGGGGATATCTGACCCAGTTTTACCCACCGGCGGGGGATATTACGTATCTTGGCATTACACAGGATAAGGACGGTAACTTTAAATTTGTTGCTGCAGAAGGCGTGAACGAGGAGGGGCCGATCTTCAACTTTGGTGATACGAATATGCGGACGCGTTTCAGCTGTGGGGCACGGGAATTCTGTAACCGCTGGAGTGAGGCTGGCCCGACACATCATATGGCAGCGGCAGTCGGGAGACATATTGATACGATTTTAAAAGTAGCAAAGATTTTCAATGTGCCAGTGGACGTTATCACAAGATAATGCGGTAAACACATTATAGTCTGGCATTTGGATTTACCGTAACCAGAACATACATAAAAATACGAACAGGGAGGATGCTATGGATATTTTAGAAACAGGATTTGTAAAAGGTTTTATCCGTATGTGCAATGACGGATGGGAATTAGGATGGCATGAGCGCAATGGCGGCAATCTGACTTACCGCATCAGGCCGGAGGAAGTTGAAGAAGTAAAGTGTTTTTTTGATTATGGCAAACCGTTCCAGCCGATCGGCGCCAGCGTTCCGGGGCTGGCCGGGGAATATTTCATGGTGACTGGATCAGGCAAATATTTCCGCAACGTCATTCTTGATCCAGCGGATACGGCTGCGATCATAGAAATAGACGATAAAGGCGAAAATTACCGCATCCTCTGGGGCCTTGCAAATGGCGGGCGTCCGACTTCTGAACTGCCAAGCCATCTGATGAACCATGAGGTGAAAAAACGTGTGACAGATGGCGCACACCGTGTGATTTACCATTGCCATGCAACGAACCTGATCGCGCTGACTTTTGTGCTGCCGCTGACAGCGGAAGCGTTTACCCGTGAACTGTGGGAAATGGCAACGGAGTGTCCAGTTGTATTCCCGTCCGGCGTTGGCGTAGTGCCGTGGATGGTTCCGGGCGGCAGGGCGATTGCTGTTGAAACCTCCAAACTGATGGAGGAATATGATGCGGCAGTATGGGCGCACCATGGGCTGTTCTGTTCCGGTGAAGATTTCGACCTGACGTTCGGACTTGCGCATACCATAGAAAAATCTGCGGAGATACTGGTAAAGGTGCGCTCCATGCAGCCGTATAAAATGCAGACGATCCAGCCGGATGAATTCCGTGCGCTGGCAGAGGATTTTAAAGTGGAACTCCCGGAAAAATTTCTGTATGAGAAACAGTCATAATTTTATACAGGCTGTGCAGAATCTGGCAGTGTTTATCCGGAAATCTATATTGAGCTGTGCTGCTGCATAGATCTGTGAGCCGTCATTATTTGGCAAAGTTTAGTGTTTGTCAGAATATATTGGGAAAGGTGATGAATGGCTGCTGTGAAAATAGTCCATATAGCGCTTGACACAATCGAGAAAGTAAATAGTTTCGTCCATGACATGGACAGTGTTGAAGGGGAGGCTGCCATATACTCTGGCAGGTATTATGTTGATGCAAAGTCAGTCATGGGAATTTTTACCCTTGATCTGTCAAAGACACTGGAGTTAAGGATTGGGGACTGGAAAGGGGAGTATGCCGCACTTCTTCAAAAATATATGCCGGTGTCAGGATGATGGGGACAATGCGGCTGTCTGGCAGGATGCAGGGGTTTATAACAACAGGATTAAGAATAAAGGAGGAGACTGGTTATGGTCAATCGTTTTGTACTGAATGGAATATCCTATCATGGAAAGGGCGCAATCCAGGAAATTCCGGGAATCATTAAAGGGAAAGGGCTGAATAAGGCATTTATTGCATCAGATCCTGATCTGGTAAAATTTGGCGTTACTAAAAAGGTGACGGACCTGTTAGATGAAAACGGGCAGGCATATGAAATGTATTCAGACATTAAGCCAAACCCAACCATTGAAAATGTGAAGTCTGGTGTGGAGGCATATCAGCAGTCCGGGGCGGATTATATGATTACGATCGGCGGCGGTTCATCTATGGATACCGGCAAAGCAATTGGCATTATTATCAACAATCCAGAATTTGCGGATGTGCGTTCTTTAGAAGGCGTTGCGCCGACAAAAAACCATTCCGTGTTTACGATTGCTGTGCCGACGACTGCAGGAACCGCAGCGGAGGCAACAATCAATTACGTCATTACGGATGTGGAAAAGAAACGGAAATTCGTATGCGTGGATACGAATGACATCCCGGATATTGCCATTATTGACCCGGATATGATGTCTACCATGCCGAAAGGACTTACGGCGGCAACTGGTATGGACGCGCTGACACACGCCATTGAGGGCTATACGACGAAGGCTGCATGGGAACTGGCTGACTGCCTGAACCTGGAGGCAATACGCCTGATCGCAAAAAGCCTGCGCGGGGCGGTAAATAATGAGCCGGAAGGACGTGAGGGCATGGCGCTTGGACAGTATGTGACCGGTATGGCATTTTCAAATGTCGGGCTTGGCATTGCACATTCCATGGCACATACGCTTGGCGCCGTCTATGATACGCCGCATGGGGTAGCATGCGCGATGATGCTGCCGATTGTTATGGAGTACAACCAGGAAGCGACCGGGGAGAAGTACAAGGCAATTGCAGAAGCCATGGGCGTTGACACGGCGGGTATGAACCAGGAGGCATACCGGAAGGCTGCAGTTGGCGCAGTGCGGAAGCTGTCAGCGGATGTAGGGATTCCTGCAAAGCTGGAAGCTTTAAAAGAAGAAGACCTGGATTTTCTGTCGGAATCTGCCTATGCGGATGCATGCCGTCCGGGAAACCCGAAAGAGACTTCTGTGGAAGATTTAAAAGAACTGTTTCGCAAATTAATGTAACAGAGCGTTCTGGCAGCGCTGGGCTGCTGGTGTGGAAGATGCCTGGCTGCCTTTTAGCGGGGATACGCTGCCAGATATGCAGTTTTGGAAAATATATGATGAGAATGGGGTTATGGAATATAAAGCGCTGCATTTGCAGACGCCCTGGCGGAAAGGTTTTGTCCCAGAAAAGGCAGTTACACGGCATATGACATTCTTTAGCATCCGGACCGGAAGGTCCGGATGTTTTTTTGTGCATGCGGGACAGAAAGAAAGATGCTGTTGACGCAGGCTGCCCAGGCACAACGAGCAGGGGAAGAACTTTCACTGCCCGATTTATTGGAAAAGGGAAGCATTGCGGAAAAACTGCATGGAATAAACATCCGGTATCCTGCCTGGCTGGGTTCATATATTCAGCGTGTTTCTGGCAGATGCACTGCAGAAAGCAGGCCGGTAAATGTTTTAACTGCAATGTATGAGAAAAGAAATGGGAGGTACATCAGAAATGAATCAGAAAGGCACGGATCTGGGGCTGACAATACGGATGCTGCGGGAAAAAAAGGGTATGACAAGGACAGAACTGTCCGAAGCTGCGGGAATCAGCGAATCGCATCTGAAAAAGATTGAGGCGGGATCAAGACGGCCCGGCATTGATACATACCAGAAGATTATAGAAATTTTAGGGGAGGATATGATTGCAGAAAACGAGGGGGATACAGTCAGGGGAAACTGTGTGGATAGAATGAGGGAAATCCTGATGGGCAGCACAGAGGAGCAGGCGCTGTTCATGACAGGGCTTCTGGAATATGTGGCGCAGAATATAGGGCTTGTGCTGTAATTTTAGCAGCAGATAATCTAAAAGCGGTGTACCCGGCTTATGTAAGAGAAAAAAACTTAAAAAAGTTATCCCCACGGGGACACAGATTATTAGCGAAATCACTGGAACTGTGCCAGATTTGTGCATGTAATGTCTGCAAATGCTGCTGAAAAATGGAAAAAGGCTTGAATTGTCCCAAACGCGGAATAAAGACCCTGCCAGTCCCTTTTCAAAAACTGCCAGTGCAGATATAATAAGCACACAAGTCAGGAGGTACGCAGGATTATGGACATTAGATGCACAGATTTGGGAAATGAAATCAGGATGCTGCGGAGAATGCGCGGCATGGAAAGAACGGAACTGGCAGAGGCAGCCGGGATCAGTGATTCACATCTTAAAAAGATTGAATCCGGGACAAGGCAGCCGGGAATTGGCACTTACCGCAAAATCATGCAGGTTCTCGGGGCTGGCATGGTGGTTATGGACGAAGGACTGACAAGAAAAGAAAACTGTATTGTAAAGGTGCAGGGGATTCTGATAGACAGCACGGAGGAGCAGGCGGTGTTTATGGCCAGTGTTATGGAAGCCATGGCAAAGAATATGGGGATGCTGGCACGTTAACCGCAACAGTTATGCCAGCGGACCGTTATATCTGGCGGATATAGATATATACTCACAACCGATAAGTTTTGCCGAAAAAACAGCAGCTTTAGTGATTGAGAGTATAGCTGTGCCATGGCTTTGGCAGGAACCGGAGAATACCGGGGTGTACCTTGACAAACAATGGGCTGCGCCCATTCATACCGTTCAGTATCCAGGTTTCTTTTTCCAGAAAATGCCGTATAAACGGCAAGCGGCCCAGGCACGGGCGCGATGACTGCCTGCGGGACTGTGCGCCCCGGCTTTAGCCGGGGCGCTCCGTATCCCGTCAACCAAGATGACATCAAAGGCACGAGCGGCATCCCGGAGGGCCTGTCACCCGGCGCTGGCAGCGCAGGAACCGCCATGAAAGGCTGGGGAAGAGCCATACAGTTTCCCGTACCGCAGGGTGAAAGGGGGATGCTGCAGATATGGCATGGGCAGTTCTGCTTGCTGCCGCCACCTGTCTGCCGGTATCGTGGTGCTTATCTGCCGTAAGCAGCCTGGATATTTAAAATATTAAAAACAAAATAAACAACCCCGCAGCAAGCTGCGGGGTATCAAAAGACCAACCTCGCTCTGCTCGGTATTAGCTTGCTACGCAGCAGAGCTGCGGGGAATTAAACCCTAATTTGGATTAAAGGACAAGGAGTAACAGAGATCTATGGCAATACAAATACTTACAGCAGCAGATATCGAGAAGATGCAGGCTGTAAATCCGGGGACGGTGGACCGTTCCACATTGAAAGACATACGGGATGTCCATGTGAATACAGAACTGCCAAAAAAGGAGCGCATCCTGGATTTCATAAGGCAGATTGGGAACCCCTACTGTTACCGCTGCGGTGACTATGTGGTAAAGGTCGGCTTTGCGGACACGGACGTGACACTGGAGGACAGGATGCTTTGCTACATACGGTCAAAGTGCTGACAGAAAGGAATCTGCAGTACATAAAAAATACTTTTCAGATAAAGAACACTATGGACAGCATGGGAAAGTTATGTTAACATACGCTTAACAGGATAAAGACAGCGCCCCTCTGGCTGGTGAAGTGTTTTGCTGGTTTTACACACTCACACAGACAGGAGGAGCATCTATGGAACATATCAGAGACAATTCTTTAATAAGTACAAAGACGTGGAGAGCCTGCGGCTATGTGCGCCTTTCGCATGAAGACGGCGATAAGGAGGAAAGCAACAGCGTCACAGGCCAGAAAAACCTGATCCGTGATTATTTCAGCCGCCACCCGGAGCTTTCCGAGTGCGGCATGGCAGTGGACGATGGTTTTTCAGGCTCCAGTTTTGAACGTCCGGCATTCCAGAAAATGATGGATGATGTAAGGGCGCGGAAGATTGACTGCATTGTGGTCAAGGATCTTTCGCGTTTTGGCAGGAATTATCTGGACGCCGGGGAGTACATCGAAAAAATCTTCCCTTTTCTTGGCGTGCGTCTGATCGCAGTCAATGACAATTATGACAGTATGGACGGCACGGCATCCAATGAGCTTGTAGTCCCTTTTAAAAACTTAATCAATGAGGCCTACTGCCGCGACAGTTCGGTTAAAATCCGCAGCTGCCTTGAAGTAAAGCGTAGAAACGGTGATTTTATTGGTTCATTTGCCGTATATGGGTATCTGAAAGATCCGCAGAATAAAAACCATCTGGTTGTGGACGGGTTTGCCGCTGATGTGGTGCGCGACATTTTCCAGTGGAAACTGGAAGGTGTCAGTGCAGCGGATATTGCCGCAAGGCTGAATGCGGACGGCATTCTGGCTCCTATGGACTATAAAAAGCAGCAGGGGCTCCGTTTTGCCACGCCTTTCCGCATCAAATCCCGTTCTCCATGGAGTGCAACCTCGGTGCTTCGGATATTAAAAAATCCGGTTTATACAGGCGTGCTGGAACAGGGGAAGAACACAACGCCCAGCTATAAAGTGAAAAAGCGTGTGGAAAGGCCGCGCGGGGAGTGGGCGGTTGTGCAGGGCACACATGAAGCGGTGGTTGACCGGCAGGATTTCCTTTCCGTTCAGAAAGTGCTTGCCATGGATACGCGTAAAAGCCCGGGATGCAGTAAGGTTGGACTGTTTTCTGGCATGGTTTCCTGCGGGGAGTGCGGCGCCGCAATGGTAAGGAAGACCGTCCCGTCAGGCGGGAAAAAATATATATATTATGTATGCGCGGCACATAAAAGCGAAAAGTCCTGTTACGCACACAGCATCCGGGATGCCGCACTGGAAAAGATCGTGCTGGAATCCGTACAGAAGCAGATCCAGTACGTCATCAGCCTTGCGGGGCTGCTGGAAATGGCTGAAACAGCCCCTTTACAGAAAGCCGGCGCAAAGAAGATCCAGGAGCGTATGGAAAGCCGGCAGCGGGAGGCGGACAGGTACCGCAGGCTGCTGGAATCGCTTTATGAAAACATGGTGGACGGCATCATTACCCGTGAGGAGTACCGCGAATTAAAGAAAAATTATACGGAACTGCGTTCAGAAGCGGAAACACAGGCGGAAGGGCTGCAGGAAGAGATGGTCCGGGTTCTGGAAAGCAGCGCGGATGGAAACGGGTGGATGGAGCAGTTTAAGAAGTATAAAAATATTACAAAGCTTGACCGGACAGCCGTGGTGTCGCTGATCGACCGCATTTTCATATACCGGGACAGGCGCGTGGACATTATTTATAACTGCCAGGATGAACTCAGCCTGCTGAATGAAACGCTTGTGCAGATGCAGGGCATGGATGGCGGGACAGAATGCACTGTCTGCGGGCCGGTGGCAGAATGCAGCATGGACAGCCCTGGCTCTGGACAGGCCTTACCGGATCAGAATGTATCTGGAAAGGCAGGTGTCTGAAATGGCAAGGACGAAACGGAAAGTAAACCCGCTGCACCAGCCGGACACGGCACAGAAAACGGCGCAGCCGGAACAGCGTATTTACCATGCGGCAGGCTATGCCCGCCTTTCCATGGAGGACAGCGGGAGGCCGGGCGCTGATACGATTGAAAGCCAGAAAGAACTGGTGCGGAAATATATTGAAGCGCAGCCGGATATGGAATTTACAGCCATGCACTGTGATAACGGGCATACAGGCACCAGCTTCTCGCGTCCCGGTTTTGACAGCCTGATGCAGGATGTAAAGGACGGGAAAATAGACTGCATCGTTGTGAAAGACCTTTCGCGTTTCGGGCGGAACTACCGTGAAGCGGGCAATTACATAGAACGGATATTTCCTTTTATGGGCGTCCGTTTTGTGGCGCTGACGGATAATTTTGATACGCTGCATGCGGAGCGTTCCGGCGACGGATATATTGTCCCGCTGAAAAACATGCTTAATGAGATGTACAGCAGGGACATGTCAAAAAAGGTGGGCACCGCACTTCGGGAAAAACAGAAACGGGGTGAACTGGTCGGCGCGGCATGGGCGGCATACGGCTACCGGAGGTGCGCGGATGACCCGCACCGGATAGAGCCGGATGAGGAAACGGCTCCGGTTGTGCGGGAAATTTTCCATATGAGGGTGCAGGGCATGGGCTACAATAAGATTGCCAGGGAGCTGAACCGCCGGGGCATACCGGCCCCGTCCCGCTACCATTATCTGAAAGGCGATACAAAATGTGCACGGTATGCGGGTGTGGTCTGGCAGCCGCAGGTGACAAGCCAGATACTCAGCAGCGAGGTCTATCTGGGACATATGGTGCAGGGGCGCTGGCGCCGGTCTGTTTTTCAGGAAAAACGGTTTCATGCAGCTTCTGGACAGGACCTGGTTATTGTCCGCAATACACATGAGCCTCTGGTTGATGAAAATACATTCCGTACTGTCCAGGAAATGGCAGCCAGGCAGAAAGCGGCTTACCAGGAAGGGCTTAAAAAGAATGACGGGCTGCAGAAGAAGGCGAACATTTTACGGAAACTGGTATTCTGCGCAGAATGCGGAAAGACGATGGCGTACAAGGGAAAAGTCTGGGATAACGGAAAAAAGAAGCTCTGTTATTACAGCTACGTGTGCCCGTCACACGAAAGGGACACGGGATCCTGCCATGTGAAAAGCATCCGGGAGGACACGCTGCTGGAAATGCTGTGGGAACTGCTGAAAAAGCAGACGGATTTAGCGGAAAAACTGGGTGTGGAAGCGGCAGAAATCCGGTCATCTGCAGAATGGGCGGCAGAAAATGCAGAAGCGGAGCGGGAATGCAGTAACGCCAGAAAAAATTTAGAACGGCTCCGGATGCTGTATGACAGCCTTTACCCGATGTATGCGGATGAAAAAGCGCTGACTGAACAGGAATATACGCAGATGAAGCAGGACTACCGTATGCGGATCAGACAGGCGGAAAAGACACTGGAAACGATGGAAGAAAAGAAACGGGCGCGGGCCGTCCGGATAGAAGAAAACCCGTGGCTGAAATCCTGCGCAGCTTTCCAGAAAGAAACAGGGGTTACGGAAGAAATGGCCCATGCGCTTATATCGCGCATTGAGGTCCATGCAGATAAAAGCATTTCCGTCAGCTTCCGGTGGGAGGATGAGTTCCGGAAGCTTGTGGAGGCTCTGGAAAAGGAAGGGGGATGCACATCATGATAAATGCTGAAAGAAGCGGGGCAGCAGGCGCCTGCACAGTTTCCACAAGGCTGACAGCCGCCATGTACCTGCGTATTTCCAGTGAGGATTCTGATGCAGGGAATTCCGCAAAAACAGAATCGGACAGCATCGCGAACCAGCGCAGCCTCCTGTCAGCATTTATAAGCCGGACGCCGGAACTGGAAAGCGCGGACATCCTTGAATTTTGTGATGATGGCTGGAGTGGAAAAAATTTTGAACGCCCGGCTGTCCGTGAAATGCTGGAACAGGCCCGAAACGGGAATATCCAGTGCATCCTGGTAAAAGACCTTTCCCGTTTCGGGCGTGATTACCTGGAAGTGGGGAATTACATATCCCGGATATTCCCTTTCCTCGGCATCCGTTTTATAGCGGTGAATGACCATTTTGACAGCAGCCGCGGGCTGGAGGCTGACAGCCTGGAAACGTCTTTTAAGACGCTGTTCCATGACATTTACAGCCGTGACATATCCAGAAAGGTAAGGGAGGCCAAGCGGTTCCGGGCGGAACGCGGGGAGTTCATGGGTTCGTTTGCGCCATACGGGTATGTTAAAGATCCAAAGGATAAGAAACACTTAATGCCCGACCCGGAGGCTGCGGAAGTGGTGCGCTGCATATTCAGAATGGCCGGGGAGAAACGGGATTCTACGGAGATTGCCAGGACGCTGAATGCAGGCTGTGTGCCAACGCCGATGCAGTACAAGGAAGCTGCCGGGTGTTCGCGCACGTGGCTTTGTGCCGGGGAGCATAATTTCTGGACAAAGGAAACGGTAAATACCATCCTGAGGGATGAACGCTATATCGGGACAAATGTTTTCGGGAGACGTATGTGCGATGAGATCGGGAAAAACCACCAGGTCAGCGTCCCGCGCGCGGAATGGATCAGGGTGCCGGGATGCCATGAGGGGGTTGTAACGGAACAGGAGTTTGCACTGGCACAGGAGAACCTCCGCGAATATAGGGAATACAGCAAAAACGGATCAGGGAAAAGGCTTTTTCAAAAGAAGGTCCGGTGTGGCGTATGCGGCCACATCATGTACTATTTTTCTGGAAAAAAGCCTTATTACATCTGCAATACCCCGCGTGTAACGGATGTCTTTGACTGTCCCGGAGAGCGGCTGATGGAGAAAGACTTGCACGATGCGGTTCTGGACGGGCTGCGCACACAGGCGTTTTATGCTGTGGATACATCACGGATATGGGAAGAAAAGCACCGCCAGAAACAGCATGATGTAAAGGGGATGCGGGCAGAACTGGCAAAGCTGGATGTTTCCCGTACCACTTTGGACAGCCATGCCAGGGAGCTTTATGAAAAGTTTGCTTTCGGCGAACTTGGCAGAGAGGAATATCTTTTAGAAAAAAGTGCAGTGGCAGAAAAGAAGAACCGCATTTCTATACGGATGGAAGAACTGGAAACAGAGCTGCAGAATGCGGGTACAGACGGAAGACTGGAAAACAGGTTTACGGACAGCTTTAGCAGATATACAGAAGTTGAGGAATTAACGGCTGATATTATAGAAGATGTCCTGCAGGAGATAATTGTTTACCCGGATCATGTGCTGCATATTGTCTGGAATTACCCGGATGATCTTGAAAGGCTGATTCTTGATATAGGAATGGATGGCCAGAATGAAAATTCGACGAATTAACAAATAATGACAAATTTATACATTTTTTATAAAATATTTACAATTTATTTTTAGTCTATACTTGACAGAAGCATACATGGCTATGGCAGGGTGGAAGACGAACGATATGCTCTCCGGCATCGAGGGCATCATGAACCTTGCCGCCGCTTCTGGGGAGGACCTTGCCACGACTTCCGATATTGTGACGGACGCGCTGACCGCCCTTGGGCTGTCGGCAGAGGATTCCGGGCATTTCGCGGATATCCTTGCGGCGGCAAGCTCGAATGCGAACACGAACGTCAGCATGATGGGCGAGACGTTCAAATACTGCGCCCCTGTTGCCGGGGCATTGGGATTTACGGCGGAAGATACCGCAGAGGCTATCGGCCTGATGGCGAATGCGGGCATCAAGTCTTCCCAGGCAGGCACGGCCATGCGCTCCATGATGACGAACCTCACCGGGGAAGTGA
>CAOKJJ010000035.1 GCA_948468465.1 uncultured Eubacterium sp.
GGACAAACGGTTTTCAAGACCGCCTCGTTATGACCACTTCGATACCTCTCCATGCGTTCCGGCCGAACCAGAACATAACAGATAATATCACCCTTTCTATATTCTGTCAATACCCTTTTTAAAATTTTTTTATATTTTTTGCAAAAGCGGCTGCAGTCAATAAATCTTCGGGTGTTGTCACTTTCATATTCCAATAACTGCCTTCTACAATTTTCACCGGTTTATGAAATGCCAGTTCCAGTACCATGGCATCATCCGTAACATTTGGGTTGTCTTGCTCTAATACCTTTTCATAGGCATGTCGGATTTCTTTATATCGAAATGTCTGCGGCGTCTGCATCATCCATACACGATCCCGTGGAGGAGTCTGAACCGCAAACTGCGCCTCATCTACAATTTTGACAGTATCTTTTGCCGGTACAGCCGCTATGCCGGAACCATACTCTGCTGCCGCCTGAATCGTTCGCTCGATCACCTCGTCCGTTACAAATGGTCTGGCGCCATCATGAATCAGCACAATATCTGTATGGTCAATCGCACGAAGTCCTTCATATACAGATAAATAGCGCTCAGCGCCGCCATGCACAACTTTTCTGACTTTTCGAAACCGGTATCGTTCCAAAATTTCCGAGCGGCAGTACGCAGCTTCGTTTTCTCCGGTTACTAATATGATATCATCGACAACACTTTGTTCAAATGCACGCAATGTATAATACAGCAGCGGATAGCCGTCTAACTCTAAAAACTGTTTTTGCACCATACTGTTCATGCGTTTTCCTTTCCCCGCAGCCAGTATAATTGCCGTACACTTCATAAAAATTTCCTTCTTTCCGGAACGTGTTTAAAGCATAAGTTATTTACATACGGTTCCTTAGCAGCATTATGCTTATCCCAGTTTCAGATTTGGGACCGCATTCAGGCTCCAATCCGCACGTTTGCCCGCAAGATAATCATAATATGCTGCCGCACCAATCATAGCTGCATTATCTGTACATAACACAGGTGAAGGATAATAAAACCGTACGCCCCGTTCTCTGCAGGCTGCTTCCATCTGTCGGCGCAAAACACCATTGGATGCCACGCCGCCTGCAATTGCAAACTTTTCCACATGATACTGCTCTACCGCACGCATGGCATGATCAACAAGCACATCAATAACCGCCTTTTGAAACGATGCCGCAACATCCTCGGCAACTATCGGTATATTTTTCATTTTACACCCATTTAAATAATTTAATACCGATGATTTTAACCCGCTGAAGGAAAAATCATAAGCACTGCCAGCGACCTTTGCCCGCGGAAATGAAATTGCATCCGGATTCCCTGTATAGGATGCTTTTTCAATCTTCGGCCCGCCCGGATATCCTAACCCGATCGCTCTCGCGACTTTGTCAAACGCTTCTCCCGCGGCATCATCCCTTGTTTTTCCTGTAACTTCATAAACGCCATAATCCAGTACTTTGACAAGATGCGTATGGCCGCCGGAAACTACCAGACAAAAAAACGGCGGTTCCAGTTCTTTATTTTCTATATAATTCGCACTAATATGCCCTTCAATATGATGTACACCGATTAACGGTAATTGCCTCGCATACGCAATCGCTTTTGCTTCCGCCACGCCTACCAATAACGCGCCTACCAATCCCGGTCCGTAAGTAACTGCTATCGCGTCCAGCTCGTCCAGCGTTGTGTCCGCCGTATCCAAAGCCTGTGTAATAACCTGATTGATCCGTTCCATATGCTTACGCGATGCAAGCTCCGGCACTACGCCGCCATACAATGTATGAATATCTATTTGCGAAGAAATAATATTGGACCTGACATCTCTTCCATTCACAACAACAGCCGCCGCTGTTTCATCGCAAGAGCTTTCAATCGCCAATATTTTCACTTGTTGACTGCTGTCCAATGGTATCTGCCTCCTGTTATTCTGCCTCTTCCGTCTCTTCCGCTTCGGATAAATGATACGCCAAAATTTTCCATTCTTTATTTTTATCCTGACGCAGAAGATAATTCTGGTAGGTTTTTATAAAATCATTGCTTCCCTGCTTCATAAAATAAACGGCCTGTACATAAGCACACTTATGCCCTTCAATTTCCTGAAAACGAACTTCATCAGAATCACAGACCCGAGTCTTTATAATTTTGATGGAGTTTTCTTCATAGGATGCTATTTCCTGCAGCAGCTGTTTCTTATATGTATCCTGCGGATTATTCTCAAGCAGTTCTTCATCCATCAGTTTCCTTGCCTGAGCCATCAGTTTTTCAAACTGGTCAGCGTCATATTCACTGCCATAAGCACATTCAATAATACGATTATAAAACTTAACCACTTCTCTTGGTGTAGGCGGATATGCACGATCAAGCTGCTTGGATAAAACCTGCTGCAGCTGCGTAATAACTACATCCTCCTCTGCCGACACTGTTTTTCGGTGCGTCATATGGTAATAGCATCCAACGATTACCATAATCGCAAGTACGGCACAAATCCCCATCTTTACATATTTCTTCATATCCTCCCTCCTTTCGCCTGATTCAAAATGCTGATTGAAGTTCCTATGATCACGCGCTATTCAAAATTCAATTCTATCATTTTCCCGTCTTTGCCAAGATATGCATTTTCAAAAATTTCACGTACTCTTGGCATATAATCTTCCGCGCGCATCAAAGAAGGTGAAAAATGCGTCAGCCACATTTCTTTTACATGTGCGGCTTTTGCAACCTGCGCTGCTTCATAAAATGTCATATGCTTGTATTGTTTTGCCTTCGCCAGCTTTTCCGGCTCCGCATACATTCCTTCACAAATAAGAAGGTCAGAATCTGCGGCATTTTTTACCAGCAGTTCCGCAGGCCGGGTGTCCGTGCAGTAAGTCAGCTTTATGCCTTTGCGCGGCGGTCCCAATACCATTTCCGGTGTATAAATATGCCCTTCGTATGCTACCGTTTCTCCTTTTTGTAAAATCCCCCAATAATTTTTCGGAATGCCATGCTGCTGTGCCCGCTCTACCAGAAATCTGCCCTGCCGCTGAATCTCAATCGTATATCCGTAGCACGGGACATTATGCTTCACCATAAATGCCGTAATCTTATAGCCATGCAGTTCAAACACCTGCTCCTGCTCCTGTATCTCGATACACTCCGTTTCAAACGGCAGTTCCGGCGCTATCACCCGAAGCGCCGACACGACCCGTTTCAATCCTTTTGGCCCAATCAGCGTCAGCGGTTCTTTGCGTTCAGCATTTCCCATCGTCAGCAGCATCCCGGGAAGTCCGCTAATATGATCGGCGTGATAATGTGTAAAACAAATAACATCAATCGGATGAAAACTCCACCCGGCTTTTTTTACAGCAATCTGTGTGCCTTCCCCACAGTCAATCATCAGACTGCTGCCATTATACCTGGTCATCAGTGATGTGAGATAACGATAAGGCAGCGGCATCATTCCCGCCGTTCCAAGCAGACATACATCTAACATATTTACCCCTTCATTCTATAACAGCTCCTGCTCTTCCGTTTCCTGCAGCGGCCGTGCAAACGTCGCCGTCCAGTTTTCAAAACAGGATTCACAAATCGTCATTTTCTGGCGTATGCCATCTTTTTTTGAAAAATATCCCCAGCTTTTTTCAATTACAACGTAATCTTCTAATACAACCTGCGAATTTTCCTTCATCACAAGTTCTTTTCCACAGCAATTACAATATAATTTCATCTGATACCTCCCGACTGTCTGCCACATCCATGCACGTTCCGGCACATGGCAGGCATTTGATTTTCACTGCTCTCACACAGGATAATTACAGTATAATCGAATAGACGGAAAGAATATAGCGGGAATGACTGGTTGTTTAACTAACTGTTGCTAATCCATTTAATTTTTTCGAATCTTTTATATTATATCGGCATACTGATACATCATCATCAGTGCATCATCCTGCGGATCCCGATAATATTTTTTTCGAATGCCAACGGTCTGAAATCCCGCATTTTGATACAGCTGAATCGCTGGCTCGTTCCTGCTTCGGACTTCCAGAAAAATACGTCTGGCCCCTTTTTCATACGCCCCCGCCATTGTGTCCTGCAGCAATTGTTTCGCTATGTTTTGCCGCCGACAGTCCGGCGCAACTGCAATATTTGTTATTTCACCCTCATCCGCTGCGACCGTGGCTCCGCAATATCCAACGACATCATTGTCTGCTGCCGCGACATAAAAAAAAGCATGCTCCATCCTAAAAGCGTCAGAAAAAGCCTGCTGCGACCACGGAACAGCAAACACTTCCGCTTCCAGTTTTGCAACTGCGGAAATATGTTCTTTTTCCATTTTTGTAATACGAATATTTTTATTATATTTTTTATAATTATTATAATTAATATAATTTTTATGACTTTGCATTTTGATGAGCCTCCAGCCGTTCACGTTCCGCCTGTGACAGCCGCAAATAATCCGGCCGGTGTTCGTCCGCGGTCTGTATCCTGCCTGTACGATAATACTCCATAGCCAGCACAGCAACCGCCGAAGCTCTCTGTTTATTCAAATGCGCCGGTGCAAATGTATAGGTTACGCTACAGTGTTCTTCTATATAAGAAGCAAATACGGCAGCGCCATCTCCCAGAAACGTGACAGGTTGTCCACAGACATTAATTTTTCCAACAATTTCATCTATTCCAACCGCACATTGTTCGATCACCGTATGCATTTGATATCCTTCAAACCGGTATAATCCTGTATATACCTGGTTTCTCCTGGCATCCATCAGAGGGCAGACAAGCACACCGCTTCCCGCAAGATTATATGCCAGTCCATCTACCGTCGGAATCTGAACCAGCGGTTTATGCAGCGCCAGCCCCAGTCCTTTCGCAGTCGCAGAACCGATGCGGAGCCCTGTAAAAGAGCCTGGACCGCCGGCAACAGCGATCGCGTCTATGGTATGCAAATCCAGTTCCAGCATGCGGACGACTTCGTCAATCATTGGAAGCAGCGTTTGTGAGTGTGTTTTTTTATAATTTATCGTATATTCGCCAAGCAGATTGTCATCTTCTACAACCGCCGCGCTGGCAACGATACCTGAACTGTCTATGGCTAATAATTTCATAAGCGATTCTCCATTTCATGCATTGCAGCCGTTTTGCATGATACCTGATTGCAGCTTTGCGTCTGTTCCACTGTAATGCGGCGATAATCAAATCCTTTTTCCAGATCTTTTTCTATTGTAATCTTTTGATATCCGGGCGGCATCAGTTCCAAAATCAAGTCCGCCCATTCTACCATCGTAAAACCATCGCCATAAAAATAATCCTCATAACCGATTTCTTCCATTTCTTCCGGATCTGAAATTCGGTAGACGTCAAAATGATAAAACGGCATCCGTCCCTCTTCATATTCCTGTAAAATGGTAAACGTCGGGCTGCAGACCGGCTCTTTGATCCCAAGCCCCTGCGCGATGCCCTGGGTAAATACGGTCTTTCCAACCCCAAGGTCTCCAATCAGCGCACAAACACTCCCTGGCTGTATATTCTCTGCGATCTTTCTGCCCAGCTGCATAGTTTCCTGTTCAGAATACGTTTCATATATCATCATGCGGTCTCCTAACTATGATCACTTCATTTTAAATCGGTACTTTTCAAGATGACTTTGCGCAATCCCACGTATCGTATCATACTGCTGTGTTACCTGGTCTCTCGGAATAATAAACGCATTGCTTGGGTTGATGCAGACGAGGATATTATGCTTTGTCGCGACTACTCGATAAACCTGTTCCCATGCAAGCGTTGAACTCAGCTCACCTTGCGAAGTGGTAATTCCCGTATCGTCAATCGTATAGTGCAAAATATTTTTCAGCACAGGAGACCCCTGCACCTGCTGTTTAGAACGCAAATACAATGTCAATGGCGTATAAACAAGCAGAATCACACCGATCATAACATACATAACACTGCTGGACAAGCTGACTTCTCCCCATTTTCTGACAGCTGCCGCCAAAGCGATCACCGCGATCAAAATAGCCAGATAGCCGCTGGCAGTCGTATATGCATGGTATAAATTATAGCGGTACATATCGAGCGTTCGGAGCTGAATGTCAAATTCTGTTTTCATTTTCACAAAAATCCCTTTCCGTACGTGAAGTATAGATCCCATTTTTCCGTTGTTTCAGGAATGCAGACCTCCTGTTAAATCCAGATAGAAATTTACTTTTGTCTGCGTCATATATGGGCTAATCCAAAGAAATCCCACTCCTGCAGAGCAGAATCCCAGCAGTTCCCATCCAATAAAACTAAGCTGCAGAAAAAACATCCTCTTTTTATTGCCATTCATAAACCTGCGCGATGCCTGAAATCCGTCTAACACCGTCATTTCCGGATGCTCCAGATACAACGGATAGACCAACGCGAACACATACCGCAAATACAGCTGCGCTGCTATAAATACAACAATCACAGCCACCAGAAACACAATTCTCGCAGGCATTGCATCCGGAATAAAAAAGTAAACAGCCGCGCCAGCAAAAAACAGCGGCAAAAACAGCACCGCATACAATAAAACCGTTGCCAGTATAAATCTGTCCGGCCTGTTTTTAAAGCTCCATAACAAATCGCCAAATACCACCGGCTGCTTTAGCGCCAGCAGCAAATGCATCCGCAGCACGCCCACATACAACAGCTGCCTTAATATTTGAATAATCACCGCAGCTATCAGGTAAATGATAACCGCGGCATTTAATTCTCCGGTAATATCTACGGAAAATGGTATCATTAACACCGCAGGCAGGAAAAAAGACACTAACATCGCCATGATTACAATCGTATACCTGTTCAGTAAACATTCACGCGAAAGCCGTTTCAATTCACTTAAAGATCGCTTTGTCATCCGAAACTTCTCCTAATCCTTTCTTATCTTATGCGGCATAATCTATATTCGCGCCTCTAAGCCGAATGGCATCCTGCGCTTTTTTATTTTTCTGATATGGATTATCTTCATCCGGATAAGAAATTGCCGTACTCGTAGTCCCTCCTGATACATATACCGTCCCGCATTCCGGACAAATTGCCGTATGCAGCGACACATTGGCCGATACCACTTTTCCCTGCTCCTGCGCAGCCTTTTGATAGGCATTGGAAACATGCTGTTTTTCATGAGCCATGACCGTAGACGCAGATGCCTTTGGGTCTATATGGCCTGGCGCTTTAAACGATACATCAGATTCGTTAGAGCCATCCTTATATTTACGCTCTTTGCACGTCTGACAGTCAGCCGGAGAAGATTGATATCCTCCCTTTACTTTATGTTCGTCATCTGTTGCCTGACCATTCTGCGCACCTTGTATACGGCCCCTGCCTTCCTGTTCCTGTCCTGTCATATTCGCCGTATGTAAGCCCCCGGAATATGCATATGGCTGATAAGAACCTGAAATTCCTCCTATTGTCATAAAAACACCTCCCAAACTCAATGAAAATATGTTATAATTCGTACATTATATCACATAATAACAGGAATGAAACAAAATTATGAAAAAATTTTTCAAAACCAATACAAATCATCTCCAAAAAACAATAGAAGATTATTTCTTTTATATTGGCATCCTGTCTGCCGTCATTGGGATCACCGTCATGTTATTTTTCCGGTATTCATCATACCGTATCCATCTGCCTCCCTGCATATTTCATCTGATGACCGGTTATTACTGTCCGGGCTGCGGCGGCACACGGGCTCTTCGGGCGCTGCTTAACGGCCGGCTCCTGCAGTCTGCCTGGTATCACCCGTTTATCCCATATGCAGCTGCCGTTTACCTGTATTTTATGACAACGCAGACCATCGAACACGTAAGCCGCGGCAGACTGCGCATTGGAATGCGGTATCATAACGGCATTGTCTGGACAGCAACAGCGCTTATTATCGGAAATTTTGTAATAAAAAATCTGCTGCACTATCGTTACGGACTCGTGCTGTAAGTCTTTATCCATAAGCCTTTATCCATAAGTTTCTAAGATTTCCATATAGGCTTTCCAAAATTGTTCGATACTGCCATACTGCATGACCAGCGTCAAAAAAGAACCGCACAGCAGCAGAACCGAGAGTACGATAGCCGTAACACTGACCACACAAGCTGTCCTCGCGCTTGGCGACATCGTTGTTTCACCGCCTTTGGACAGCAGAGCAAAAATAATACCTAAAATGCCGCAGATAAACGATACATATATGCAGCAAACAGTAGAAACCGCGATCACACTTAACACCACCGCCGCTGTTACCATCGGCACCGAATGCTTATCTGTCTGCATGCTGCTTTGATTGCCAGGCTCCATAAAATATACCCCCCTAACCCGGATAAACCGGAAAATTTTTTTCTTCTCTTTATTTTTATTCTACCCCTTCGAAAATATCTCCTAATGTCATGGTTATATGTGGAAAAGATTTTAAAATAATCTCCTGTTCCGCATTATAATCTTCTTCTTCCTTATCCGCCTGCAGCATATAATTCTGCTGCATAACATACCGTCCGTTTTCCAGGTAATATATCTCAACTGAGCCTTGCGGTGAAACAATCCAGTATTCTTCCACACCTGCCTGTTCATAAATATCTTTTTTCTCTGTTTTGTCACGTTTAGCCGTTGACGGACTTAATGTCTCAGCAATAAACTTTGGTACACCGCTGTAAAAACTTCCTTTCAGACGCTTTCGGTCGCAGATTACCATAATGTCCGGGCACAGATAATCATCATTAATGTCCGGATGATATTTAAAATCTAAATTTTCCATGAACACCAAACATAAACTGTTTTTCAGCCCATGTTTTATGATTGTATTAATATTATTGTTGATGATCCCATGTTTAAATCCTGGTGCCGGCGACATATCATAAATCACACCATTTATTTTTTCATCTTTTTTACGTTCAGATTCTGTCAATCCCATATTTTCACATCCCTTCCTGCTGCAAATTATAACATAGATTACTAATGAAAGGAAGTGCATGCATCTACCTTTTACACGCCGAGTCCGGACAAGTTGAATCTGCTGTAAAGCTGATTGACGAAGGAAACACCATCCCTTTTATCGCTCGTTACCGAAAAGAAGCAACCGGCTCACTGAATGATGAAGTGCTTCGCCAGCTTTTTGAAAGGCTGAATTATTTGCGCAATCTTGAGGATAAAAAGCAGCAGGTAATCGCTAGCATCGAAGAACAGGGCAAGCTGACTGACGAACTGAAATCGCAGATCGAAGCCGCGCAGACACTTGTCGTAGTTGATGACCTGTATCGGCCATATCGGCCAAAACGCAGAACGCGTGCTACTGTGGCAAAAGAAAAAGGGCTGGAACCTCTGGCTAACCTCATTCGGCTTCAGCTTACAAACAAAACACTGGAAGAAGAAGCGCAGGCATTCTTAAATGCAGAAAAAGAAGTCCATACGATGGAAGATGCGCTGAACGGCGCTTCAGACATTATCGCAGAAGCGATTTCTGATGAAGCAGACTATCGCATCCGCATTCGTGAAATGACGACAAAGCATGGACTGATTTTGTCAAATGCAAAAGATCCGGAAGCTGAATCCGTCTATGAAATGTATTATGAGTTTTCAGAAGGCGTTTCAAAAATAGCCGGGCATCGTATCCTGGCGCTGAACCGGGGTGAATCGGAGAAAATTCTTACTGTTAAAGTTCTTCCAACATCAGACGTTCAAGCTTTGAAATATCAGGGAAAACAATCTTTTTTCCACGGGCATAGAGCTGCAGTATACGTTTCATTTTTGTGCGTATCTCAGTCTGTATGGAATATTTGACGGGTACAGGGTTGTTATTGCGGGTATGTATATGGTCAAGATATTTCTCTGTAATCGGAAACATATTCTGTAAAAGAAATGCCGCCTGTTTTCCGTCATATTCTCCCATAACAACAGTCAGGCAGTTGCCATATTTTTCAATCTGTTTATCATAAATTGCTTGAAACTTTTCAACACGGCTGCTGAGAGGAACCAGCCAAAGCAGGGATGTTTTTTCATCACGCATACAGTAGAAAGTTGGGCGGTAGCTGCCATTTTCCTTATTTTGCATAAGGTTCGGATCATTTGCTTTAATAAAATACTCATCTTTAATGTGATAAACATATCCTTCCTGGTATTCCATGATGTTCTCCCCGTAAAAATAGCCTTATCGCCTAAGCGATAAGGCTGGAATTTTCAAACCGGACATTTATTAGACGCTTCCGGTAAGCGAGCAATATTTTCGAACCGTACATTTATTAGTCGCAGACGGTGTGCGAACAATATTTCCGATGGCGGATTGCTCCGTCTCTGATAGTATTATATGAAATTGCAAAGAATATGTCAAACAAATTTTTTATTGTTATTTGGAAATTGTTATTTGGAAATTTTTCAGAATCCTATTCTATTCCAAAAACAAGAAATCTATGGTATCCTTTATAATTTCATCTTTTTTACGTTCAGATTCTGTCAATCCCATATTTTCACATCCCTTCCTGCTGCAAATTATAACATAGATTACTAATGAAAGGAAGTGCATGCATCCACCTTTTACATGCCGAACTGATTACTGTTCATGCCTAATGTCATTTACTTTATATACTTAAAAACAATTTCTTGCACAAAGTGCCCCGCTCCCATGGCCCCACCACATCCATTTTACGTTGGAATTTTTCAAACTGTCATAACTTTTCGTGGTGTAAGTGTTGCCCATGATTGGATATTTGCTGTCCGTTTCTGAATATCCAGGCATAAAAATAGTCGGACAATTTTCATATTTGAAAACCATCCGACTATGTATTGTATTCCGCGCAAGCAGTTCATATGAAATCATGGCCTGCGATCGTTCATAGTAACGGTTCGGCGCGATATTGAAAGTTTGCTTCGCAAAATCTTCATATGTCATTTGTCAATGTGGTTATGTCCTAACTATGAGAAATTCCACCACCAGTTTATAACTTTTGATCTTTATCAGAAGGAATATATCGAACAATATCTTTTATGTCACAGTCTAATATTCGGCATAAGTCATTCAATGTTTTAGTTGATACATCTTTGTTGTGCTTCAAACGGTGAAGTGTGCTATGTGATAAATGATGTTTGTTTGTCAAAGTATACCAGTTTTCAGTAGATTTCTCTAAGGTTTCCCAAAACGGAAAATAGCCAATCACATTCTACACCCCTTTCGATAGTATCTTTAACAATAGAATAAAATATATTCTGATACTTAAATATCTTCGCGATAACGAATATACCAAAAAAAAGAAAAAACAAAAGAAAATATATCAGCAATGAAGACCATGAGAACGTCAAAAGAATTGTTAGTACTTTTAGAAGGAACTTGATGACATTGAAATCACGGTCACAGACCAAGGAGAAACTTATGGCAAAAAGGGAATACTTTACAAAAAAAGCGGGAATTGGGGCATAGTAGAACAGAAAGGGGACAAAGACTAATGAGGATTATAGCAGTTGTAAGGAAATGTATCGCCATATTCAAAAAAATGGAGCAAAAAATAATGTTCAAAATACAACTATGGGAGATGGACCTATTGTGGGAATACATGGGTGGTATCTGTTGGGGAATGTTTCCTCCATCTTTTTGCTACACTCATACGGAAGAAGAAATAGAACGAATAACAACTAACAAAAAAACACAATATCAGGGCACTGAAAAACAAAGAGCCGGGGTTTACAGTATATGCACTTTTCAGTATAATGGTAACAGTTCAGATTATATGCTGCATGTTTGGATTACCGGACGCCTGGATTCCCAGACGCTGTAAGTGG
Organism: uncultured Eubacterium sp.; assembly: GCA_948468465.1. The sequence goes on from CAOKJJ010000035.1 coordinate 11,764, forward strand.
AACTTTGCCTGGTTCATGCTCATCCGACGTCCGGGAGGCCAGCACGCAGCACAGGATCTGAATATCATGTTGCAGGAATCGGCTTATCTGATCCGCTTCAAAAATATTACAGAAAGGCGCATGAAATCATGCGAAACATCAATGATCCATGGATATTATAAAAACCCTTGCACAGGAACTGCAAATCAAGTCCGGACAAGTTGAATCTGCTGTAAAGCTGATTGACGAAGGAAACACCATCCCTTTTATCGCTCGTTACCGAAAAGAAGCAACCGGCTCACTGAATGATGAAGTGCTTCGCCAGCTTTTTGAAAGGCTGAATTATTTGCGCAATCTTGAGGATAAAAAGCAGCAGGTAATCGCTAGCATCGAAGAACAGGGCAAGCTGACTGACGAACTGAAATCGCAGATCGAAGCCGCGCAGACACTTGTCGTAGTTGATGACCTGTATCGGCCATATCGGCCAAAACGCAGAACGCGTGCTACTGTGGCAAAAGAAAAAGGGCTGGAACCTCTGGCTAACCTCATTCGGCTTCAGCTTACAAACAAAACACTGGAAGAAGAAGCGCAGGCATTCTTAAATGCAGAAAAAGAAGTCCATACGATGGAAGATGCGCTGAACGGCGCTTCAGACATTATCGCAGAAGCGATTTCTGATGAAGCAGACTATCGCATCCGCATTCGTGAAATGACGACAAAGCATGGACTGATTTTGTCAAATGCAAAAGATCCGGAAGCTGAATCCGTCTATGAAATGTATTATGAGTTTTCAGAAGGCGTTTCAAAAATAGCCGGGCATCGTATCCTGGCGCTGAACCGGGGTGAAGCGGAGAAAATTCTAACGGTAAAAGTGGAAGCTCCTCAGGAAGATATTATCCGTTATCTGGAAAAACAGGTTATTACAAAAAACAATCCGCATACGACACCGTTTCTGCAGGCGGCCATTGCTGACAGCTACCAACGTTTGATTGCTCCTGCTATTGAACGGGAGATTCGAAGCAGCCTGACAGAAACTGCCGAAGACGGAGCTATCCGCGTATTTGGCAAAAATCTGGAGCAGCTTTTAATGCAGCCTCCGATTGTAGATCAGGTTGTACTTGGCTGGGATCCTGCATTCCGTACCGGCTGCAAAATATCTGTTGTAGACCCGACCGGAAAAGTACTGGATACTACAGTCATCTATCCAACCGCTCCGCAAAACAAAATTGAAGAATCCAAAGCTGTATTGAAAAAGTTAATCGATAAATATAATGTCACTTTAATTTCTCTCGGAAACGGCACCGCCTCCAGAGAATCCGAAATGGTTATTGTAGATTTATTAAAAGAGCTGAAAAGTCCCATCCAATATGTCATCGTCAATGAGGCTGGCGCTTCTGTATATTCCGCCAGCAAACTGGCAACAGAAGAGTTTCCGAACTTTGATGTAGGGCAGCGAAGCGCCGTATCCATGGCCAGACGTCTGCAGGATCCACTGGCGGAACTGGTAAAGATTGATCCGAAATCAATCGGTGTCGGCCAGTATCAGCATGATATGAATCAGAAAAAACTAAGCGAAGCTTTATCTGGCGTTGTTGAAGATTGTGTAAATAAGGTCGGCGTAGATTTAAATACTGCCTCTGCCTCACTGTTAGAATATATTTCCGGCATCAGCAAAGCTGTCGCGAAAAATATTGTCGCATACCGGGAGGAAAACGGCCGTTTTGCGTCACGCTCCCAACTTTTAAAAGTAGCTAAGCTTGGGCCAAAGGCTTATGAGCAGTGTGCAGGATTTACACGTATTATCAATGGGGAGAATCCTCTGGACACAACTGCCGTACACCCGGAAAGCTATGATGCCGCTAAAAAACTGTTAGCTAAGCTTGGATATGAGCCGCAGGACATTACAACAGGAAGCCTGAAAGGAATCTCCAAAAAAATTACCAACTACGCAAAGCTGGCTGATGAGCTTGGCATTGGTGAAATTACACTGCAGGATATTGTGAAAGAGTTGGAAAAGCCCGCAAGGGATCCGCGTGAAGATATGCCGAAGCCGATCTTAAGAAGCGATGTTTTGGAAATGAAAGATCTGACCGAAGGCATGATCTTAAAAGGCACGGTACGCAACGTTATTGATTTTGGCGTGTTTGTAGATATCGGTGTACACCAGGACGGCCTTGTACATATTTCCCAGATTTGTGACCGTTTTATCAAGCATCCTCTGGAAGCAGTAAGTGTGGGGGATATTGTAGACGTAAAAGTTTTAAGCGTAGACCTCGCCAGGAAACGCATTCAGCTTACGATGAAAGGAATTTAAAGATTTACTGTATTATACAGCGCCTGATAAATATGCTATCTGTCAGGCGCTGTTATTGCATTCTATTAATGAAAGCGAATCGTCTGCAGCACTGTTCCAAGCTCTGCAGCTTTCTTTTCAAAATCTTCTTCTGTCATTTCAGAGGTAACAAAGCCAGTTTCGCCCGTCACTTCCGGTACTTTTATGTACTGGACAGTTCCAAAAATGCGTTCTATATGATCGGCATCTGCTGCTGTCCGTACGAAAAATTTTGTCGTTTGCTTTTTATAATCCGCAATTACAAGCTTTTCAGGGCGCCACTCCAGTTCGATATGCCTGCCGATATGCTTTGCAAGCTCTACGACGTCTGCAACCACTGCGCTTGCTGTCGGCAGGCTGCCTGCGCCGCTGCCATAAAACATCGCGTCTCCAAGCATATTCCCCCGTACAAATACAGCATTGAATACACCGTTTACCGTATATAACGGATGATCTTTTGGAAGCAGAAACGGAGCTACCATTACCGTATAAGTATCGTCTGTCTGTCTGCTTGTCGCCAGAAGCTTAATGACACGGTCCAGTTTCTTCGCATATAAAATATCCGTAGCAGTGATTCTGCTGATGCCTTCCGTATGGACGTCTTCAAAATCCACCTGCTGCCCGGCTATTAAAGATGTTAAAATCGCGATCTTTCTTCCGGCGTCATATCCTTCAATATCAGCGGTCGGATCTTTTTCCGCGTACCCTTTTTCCTGTGCTTCTTTCAAAACCTCTTCAAACTCACAGCCTTCTTCCGCCATTTTCGTCAGAATATAGTTGGTTGTACCATTTACGATTCCGCTGATCTCTTCAATACGGTCAGCTGTCAGGCACGAATTCAGCGCACGAATAATAGGAATGCCCCCGCCTACGCTTGCCTCAAACATAAAGTTGACATTTTTCTGCTTTGCCGTCGCGACCAAATCAGCGCCATGTGCGGCTACCAGCGCTTTATTGGAAGTGGTTACACTTTTGCCTGCCTCCAGCATTGCCTTCACAAATGTGTATGCCGGTTCCACACCTCCCATACTCTCTACAACGATCGCAATCTCTGGATCCTTTGCAATGATTTCATAATCATGCACGACTCTGCTCTGTATCGGATCTCCTTCAAAGTCCCGCAAATCAAGAATATATTTTACCTCAATGCCTTCACCGATTTTTCTGCAAATACTGTCCTGATTTGTCTCAATCACCTGAACGACTCCGGAACCAATCGTTCCATAGCCCATTACTGCAATTTTTATCATGATTCATCTACTCCCTTACTTATTTTGACAAAGATACCCATTTTAAATATGCGTTAATAAACAGGTCCAGTTCTCCGTCCATAACAGCGCCTACGTTCCCGCTTTCCGCGTTCGTACGGTGATCTTTCACCATCGTATACGGCTGCATTACATAAGAACGGATCTGGTTGCCCCATCCTATCTCTGTCACTTCGCCGCGGATTCCAGCTTCTTTTTGTGCCTGTTCTTCCTGCTTAAGCAAATACAATTTTGCTTTTAACATCTGCATCGCTTTATCTTTATTCATATGCTGCGAACGCTCATTTTGACAGGTGACAACAATGCCAGTCGGAAAATGGGTAATACGGATCGCTGAAGAAGTTTTATTAATATGCTGTCCGCCCGCTCCACTGGACCGGTAGGTATCAATACGGATTTCATCATCTTTGATCTCAATATCCACATCTTCTTCGATATCCGGCATGACATCGCAGGATACAAACGAGGTCTGACGCTTTCCGGCCGCATTAAACGGCGAAATCCTAACGAGCCGGTGTACGCCTTTTTCAGACTTTAGATAGCCGTACGCATTAGTTCCGTTTACCTGGAATGTAACAGACTTTATGCCGGCCTCATCACCTTCATGATAATCAATAACTTCCAGCTCAAATCCCTTGTCGGCCGCCCATCTCGTATACATTCGGTACAGCATGGATGCCCAGTCGCATGACTCGGTCCCGCCCGCTCCGGCATTCAGGGAAACAATCGCATTGTCCGCATCATATTCACCTGAGAGCAGAGTTTTAATTCGTATTGCTTCAAATTGCTTTTGGTAAGCCTGCACAGATTCTTCAATCTCAGGAATGAGTGAGGCATCTTCCTCCTCTTCCCCCATTTCCAGCAGTGTTTCAATGTCTTCGTATCTGCTTTTCAATTCTGAAAACGTCTGCATATCGTCTTTGAGGCTTTTTAATTCTTTCATTTTCTTCTGGGAGGCCTGCGCATCATTCCAGAAGTCCGGCGCTTCCATTTCGCGCTCTAATTCTTCGACTTTCTTGCTCTTATTAGCGAGGTCAAAGTGAATCCCTCAGTTCCTGTAATGGTTTTGTAAACGTATTCAGCGTATAGCGATACTGATCATATTCTACCATTTTTTCACCATCTTTCTTTATAATTTTTGCAGCTGTCTTAAACTTTTCTGCTGCCGTTTTTATTTTAAAACATTTCTATCATAAAAGAAATATAAGACATCTGTCAAGTCCTTATAAAAATTACCCGTTACGTTTTTCTTCCATACGGTAACAGTTGTAACAGTTCAGATAATCCTTGAACTGTTACTCCATACGTAACCATTCAGATATCAACGTCATTTACTCAAGCTTTTCATCGTCAGGCTCTGCGCCCTGCATTTTCTTCAGTTCTTTGATCGCCCGTCTCACCTGGTTGTCTTTCATATAGTCATACAAAGCGCCAGCTTCTTTTTTTCCGGTATATTTATATTTCAGCTCGATATCCGGCGCAATGCCCGTACCGTGAATATTTTCTCCCTTTGGCGTAAAATATTTCGCCGTCGTAAGCTTAATCGCGCTGTTATCCGCCAGCGGCCGTACGGTCTGCACAACGCCTTTTCCAAACGTTGTCGTTCCGATTAAAATGCCGTAATCATAGTCCCTGACAGCTCCGGCAAATATTTCCGAACAGCTCGCACTGTTTCCATTGATCAAAACCGCCAGCGGCATATCCAGATAATGCTGTGCATCCGACGTTTCCTCCTGCCGATTGCCATATTTATCTTCCACATACACAATCAGGCCTTCCGGCAATATATAGTCCATCACTTCCGTTACGCTTTCCAGCATTCCGCCCGGATTGTCACGCAGATCGACAATCATCTTTTCCATCCCTTCAGTCTGTAAGCTTTCCACCGCTGTTTTAAAATCCGCGCCTGTCGCTTTGCCAAATTCATTGATGACGATCAGGCCGATATCGTCTTCCAGCATCATCTGCTCTACGGTAGGAACGTCAACCTGCGCCCGCTTTACTTTGAATTCCCGTTCTTCAAATTCCCCTTCTCTGGAAATAACAAGCCGTACTTTGCTGTCTGCTTTGCCCCGGATATGCGTAACCAGCTCTGACAGCTCCATGGAACGCGCATCTATCTTTTCTACCATAATAACGGTATCTCCGGGCTTAAGTCCCGCCTGCTCCGCCGGAGTTCCATCGTATATTTTAATAATCTTTACACGCATGGTCTCCGGATCCTGCTGTAAAACCGCGCCAATCCCATTGTATTGCGCACTTGCGGAAATCATCATTTCTTCGTATTCTTCTTCTGTATAATAAGCTGAATAAGGATCCCCGAGACTTGCGAACAATCCTTTGTAAAGTCCTTCGGTAAGCTCCTCTTCATCGACATCTTCATAATAGTACGCTTTGATCAGCGCTGCCAGATCATTGATCTTGGCCCGTACAGAGCTGTCCGCAATATTTGCGGATACTCCTTCATAGCTGATGCTTCCTCCCGGACTAAATCGTCCATGCAGCCAAAAGACACCTGCCGCGGCCAACAGCAGCAGCACAATGGTCATACATAAGACACCGGATAAAAACCCTTTGGAAAACCGATGGTCCGATTTCATCACAACGATATCCGTCTTTTGTAAATCCTCTCTGTCTTCCTGTTCCATATCCCTTTCCTTTACCTGATATTTATTCTACACTTTTAAATGCTTGCGTATGGTCAGCCCGCTTCCGACAAAGCCAATGCCAATGCCGAGAACAACTGCCACCGGCGCAAGCGTCTGAAACACTTCTTCTACGGATAAAAATGTCATCAGATTATTTAAAAAACTGAACTTTTCAGCAACAAAATCAATCAGTTTTTCATAAATGCTGTATAAAATAACCATTGGCAGCACAGAACCGATCAGTCCTATCATAATGCCCTCTACATAAAACGGGGCTTTTACAAAATAATCCGCCGCACCGATCAGTTTCATAATCGCAATCTCTTCTCTGCGGACCGCAATGCCGACAGATACCGTATTGCTGATCAAAAAGATCGCAACCGCAAATAAAATCGAAATAATGCCCATAGATACATAGCCTACCAGACGGTTAAAGTCCGCAAGCATGTTGGCAAGCGATTCCGACTGCTTCACTTCACGCACACCGGCAAGTGATTCCAGATACTGAACCAGATCCTGCTGCTCAGATACATCCCGCAAATACACCTCATAGCTGGACAGTTTTTCCAACGGATTATCCTTGCCAAAAGTATCCGCCGCCTCTTCGTCTCCTTCAAAATAAATCATTTTAAACTCTTCCCACGCTTCATCCGCGGAAACGTAGTTCTTATCTAGAACACCCGGCGCTTTCTGGATGGCCTGGCCAATCGCCTGCATCTGTTCTTCTGAGATATCCTCTTCAAAAAAAACAGTAATTGCCACGCCCTCTTCCACATTTTGCACCATCGACTGAAAATTTGCCACAATCGAATAAAAAATTCCAAACAGGAAGATACATGCTGTCATCGTCGCAATAGAAGCGCTGGAAAACAGCTTGTTTCTCCATATATTAATCAATCCCTGCTTGAGAGAATAAAAAAAACCGCTAATCCTCATCGAAGAAACCTCCCGACCCTTTCTCACTTGTAAGATACACACCTTTTGTCTTATCTGTAATCGCTTTCTCCCATTCTGAGCTTTCCGCGCCTCCGTCATTGATGACAATTCCTTTGTCAATTTCAATCACGCGCTTTTTCATAATGCGGACGATTTCCAGATTATGCGTAACTACAACCACGGTTGTTCCGCGGGCGTTGATCTCCTCTAACAGGTTCATAATTTCCCAGGCATTGTTATTATCCAGATTTCCGGTCGGCTCATCGGCCAGCAGAATCTTAGGATGATTGACCAAAGCACGTGCAATGGCCACACGCTGCTGCTCTCCGCCGGACAGCTGTTTTGGATATGACCGGTATTTTGCAGCCAGCCCTACCATAGACAGCATCTGCGGCACCTTTTTACGGATAATTCTGCCGGAGCTGCCTACGACATGCATGGCAAAGCTGACATTATCGTATACGTTCCGATCCTTCAGCAGGCGGAAATCCTGAAATACGACACCAATCTGGCGGCGGAAAACAGGTATCTGCCGGCGTCTGATACTGCCAATATCCTGATTGTTTATGTAAATTTTTCCATTTGTCGGCTCCAGTTCCTTTAGCAACAGCTTAATTAACGTTGATTTTCCAGAACCGCTGTCACCTACTACAAACACAAACTCCCCTTCCTTTATCCGGATGGAAATATCATCCAGCGCAGGAATCCCTTCTGCGTATGACTTACTCACATGTTCAAGCCGAATCATAAATCTGCTTATCCTCCTAATAATCCAGTGTTTCCATATACTTCATGTATTTTACAACCATAAGCGCAATCTTAAACGTAATGGCATCTTCAAATACCCGAAGGTCCAGTCCCGTGCTTTTCTGCAGCTTATCCAGCCGGTATACAAGCGTATTGCGGTGAATGTAAAGCTGTCTGGAAGTTTCGGACACATTCAGGCTGTTTTCAAAAAATTTGTTAATGGTCGTCAGTGTCTCCTCGTCAAATTCGTCCGGAGATTTCGCATCAAAAATTTCTTTGATAAACATCTTGCACAATGGAATCGGCAGCTGGTAAATCAGACGTCCGATACCGAGCTGTGAATAGGCAATAATATCCTTTTCTTCAAAAAATATCTTGCCGACATCAAGCGCCATGCGTGCTTCTTTATAAGAGCGGGATACTTCCTTGATCTCACCAACGATCGTCCCATATGCAATATGCTCCTGTCCGGTAAGATCCGAACTGAACAGATTCCAGATAACCTCCGCAGTTTTGGCCAGATCGTCATATCCTTCGTTTTCCGCCAGCTCTTTGACGACAATAATGTTTTTCTCATCTACTGCTGTCACAAAATCTCTGGATTTTCCTCCAAACAGGCTTCTAACACGCTCCAGCTCATTGCCGTCTTTTTCACGGTTTGTCTCAATAATATAAACGGCTCTGCGCACATCCGCCTCAATATGCAGCTTCTTTGCGCGGTTGTAAATATCTACCAGCAATAAATTATCCAACAGTAAATTTTTAATAAAGTTATCCTTATCGAACCGTTCTTTGTATGCAATTAACAAATTTTGAATCTGAAAGCTGGCAATTTTACCGATCATATACACATCATCGCTTTCTCCATACGCAAGCAATACATATTCCAGCTGATGCTCATCAAACACCTTAAAAAACTGACATCCCTGCATAACCTGACTGTCAGCCGGAGATTCCACAAAAAGAAGCGCGGAATCTTTATATCTCTCACTATCTGTAAATGTCGACGCCAAAACTTTACCCTCTGTATCAATCACACATAAATCAGTCCGGGTTATCCCCTTTAACCCGTCTATCGTATTCTGAAGTATTTGGTTTGATATCATATTCTTTCTCCTTCTCTTCCAGTAACCTTCTGCTGTGTAAAAATTTCACAAAAAACCTTCCATCTTTTTGTATAAAAAATCAGTTTTAATTATCATAATACAAAACGCAAAAAAAATAAAGTAGAAAGTCACATTTTTTTGTGCTAATATTCCAAAAAACCTTCCCCAAGCACTTCTCTTGCATCTGTAACAATAACAAATGCATGAACGTCGATATTTCTAATATATTCTTTTAATATGACAACCTCCTTTTTCGACACAATGCAAAACAGCATGCTGCGCTCCTCTCCCCGATACATGCCTACGGCCGGCAGCAATGTCGTGCCCCTGTTCAGCTGATGCATAACCGCGTCTGCGATCTGTTCATACTGATCCGATATAATATATACCGCTTTGGAGAACTTTCCGCCTTCTGTAATATAATCTGACACTCTCGATGTAATATACACCGCAAACACCGCATACAAAGAAGCCCGAATTCCACAGACATAAATTCCCGCAAATATTATCATCGCATCAATTATCTGCAATATCTGCGCAATCGAATACGCCCGAAACTTCATATGAAGCAGTGTCGCAATCAGATCCGTTCCGCCGGTCGCCACCTGCGCACTCAGCACCAGCCCAATGCCGGCGCCCGTCAAAACTCCGCCATACACCGACGCAAGCAGATAATCCCCTCCGGCCAGATCGCAGTCCGGTATCACGCCCAGCCAAAAAGAAAGCGACAATGACGCAAGCAGCGTTCGTCCAAGAAACCGTCCACCTTTTAACCGAAACGCAATAAGAAAAAGAGGTATATTCAATACGAGGTTCGTAAACCAGATAGGAATTCCGCCTGTTACGAATCCTGCGGTCAGTCGGCGCAGCATAATGCCGATACCGGTAAATCCTCCGGTAACAAGCCCGATCTGGTCATAAGTGCTTCTAATGGCAAATGCCATAATACCCGTTCCTGCTATGATCAGCAGATACGGACGGATCTGTCTCATCTTATTATTCATGTCTGTCCTCATAATTGTGAATTACATTTTTAAACCTTCCCTTATGGATCAGCTGCTGAAACCAGCATAAAAAGGATGGTTTTTTTTGTGTTTGCTTTAAATCATTCCCAAGCGAATACCAGACCCTGGCACTGATTTTAGCCTTTTCCTGCATCAAAAATGCATCTTCCTGCGGAGAATCAAGCACAGACAAAATAATGTCCGGTGCAGCTGCGTTAATTTCATTAATCATCATATCATATTCGTTTCCACACGTATCTAATACATAGTTTCCCACAATCCGTATATTTTCATACTCTGTTTTTAAAAATTCTGAAAAAGCGATAAGATCATCCTGGCTTTCGGCAACAAGGAAAAAACTGCTTTCGCAGTAAATTCTTTCCTGCAGAAATTCTCTCATAAACTGATGTTCTCCCGCTTCACGCAGACGTTGGGCAGAATAGATACCCGCTTCTGTCAAAATTTCCCGATCGCTGACGACAACCAAATCCGCCTGGTCAATACCGTCCCGCACGGTCTGATCTTGCGCAGCCATGTTAAGCATTTTTACGGATACTGTCCGAATAATATTTAATTCCTGTTTATCATAAAATGATTCGCTCTTTTTGATCTCTTCCCGCAGCGTAAAATTATCAATCTCCATCCCAAGCAGCCGGATTTTTTTTACCATACATTACCTCACTTTTATCATAAATCCCAACGGGGCATGCTATACCCAACGGGGCATGCTACATGCTATACGATAAGTCAGTAGTATAGCAAATCCTACTGTTTTTTGCAAGTCACAGGAAATAATTGTAAATGCTAAATGTGACAATTGTATGAAAATTTCGACATATTACGACCTTTTTTGCTATTTACCATATGATTCAAAAGTCAATAGATTTTTCAATCTATTTCTGAAACTGTTCATCTTTATGAATGCTTCACAAAACAAATGTTCCGGCTTTACGGAACTATCCACCATCTTTTCCACATTTTATTTTGTGGATAACGTTCATAACTCTGTGTATAACTCCATTTTTTCACCTTTTCAACATTTTTTGATGTGGATAACTTTTTTTCGACTGCCAATCTTTTTTGTCATTTCCTGGAAATAGCATTTTTTTTTGGTTATTTTGCACATTCGCTTTTTTACAAGCCAACTCATCAGAAGACAAAAAGACATAAAACAAAAATGGGAAAACGCTTCACCTAAATGAAGTGTTTTCCCATTTATTGATAAAATAATCTTATTCTTTATAAAACATCTATGATTTTCAAAAAATTACAACTATTTAGAAAATTCTGCGAACCGCAACAACCGGACGGTAATTTGCCGGTGATGTATATTTAATGCCATCCGCCGGATTGCTTGCATGAATCACTGTATTGCCGCCCGCATAAATAGCAACATGTCCATCATAACACAAAATATCTCCTGGCTGCATGCTGTCATAGCTTACGCTATAGCCAGCGCTTCTCAGTGCACTGGAAGAATGAGGTAAGGATACTCCAAAATGCGCATATACACTCATAACAAAGCCGGAACAATCTGTACCGCCTGTCAGACTGGAACCGCCATATACATACGGATTGCCTAAAAACTGGCTGGCATAGTTAACAACTGACTGGCCCGAACCGCTTGTGCTGCTTGCAGAAGGTGCGGATTCTGTACTTGAGGAACTGCTTGTCCCTGCGGATGAAGAACTTCCGGCAGATGAGGAACTGCTTGTCCCTGCGGACGAAGCATTGTTCGCAGCTTCCTCCTGCGCTCTGCGTGCGGCTTCTTCTGCTTCCAGTCTGGCCTGTTCAATTGCAAGTCTGGCTTCTTCTTCAGCCTTTGATTCTGCATATGTATATTCACGGGTAATATCTACGTAATCAGAAGAAACATATCCTTTTCCATCATCAACGGTTACTTTTACCCATCCGTCTTTATATGCTTTCATACTTGCTACTTCCAGCTCTTCACCGTCCGGTACAAGTGTCAGCACTTCGGATTTCTGAGACGCTTTGCTTCTGACCTTCAAGGTTGTCGTATTCACTTTCGCAATCTGAACCCCAACCGATTTAACAAGGTCTTCATCGCCGACAACTACAAAATCACTTTTTACATATCCGATTACGGAACCGGATTTTATTTTATACCAGTCGCCCTTTTTACGGATTACAGTCGCAACAGAATTACTATACAGCTTTCCAAGCTGCTCCGCGTTTTCATTTGGCTTTTTGCGGATATTCACATAATCGTTTACCTGTGCTACCGCCATTTTATCATAATTCATTTTATCTACGCTGCTTTTTTTCTTTTCAACTGTTACTTTTTCTTTTTTACTTTTTTTACTGTTATCTTTTGCAGCGCTTTTCTGATCAGATGCTTTTGCATCGTTTTTACTCTGCGACACTAAATTCTTTTCCAAATAATCTGCTACCGCAGATGATACTCCTGCTGTTGTCGATGAAGTATTTAACTCGCTTTTTACAATAGCGCTTGCATATTGTGAAATACCTGCGGACGGAGCGGCCATTACGTTATATGCCGGCAGCGTTGTAAACAATGTACCTGCCAGACAGCAAGCTGCTATTTTCAGTGGTTGATTCTTCATGCTTTCCTCCTAATTTTCTCCCATAATGAATGATATCATATATAATTGCATACTTATCTTTTTTATTTATTACAGATTTATTACGATATTGATTATAGCAGAGCATATTCATGATGTCAACAGATTTGTCGCAGATATATCGGGTAAATTTTGTTGTTTTTTATGCAATTTTACAAATGGGGCAATGATTTTAAGTACTTAAAACGAAATATATCTGTAATAAATGTGTTATTTCTACAAAATGAGACTGCAATTTCTTCTTTTTATGTTTATTTTGCACGTAACCGCACAGATTTTAGGATTGTTTTTTTCTGATTTGGCAGGTATAATGAAAGTGCAGCTGATAGCTGTATATATAAAAGAAGGAGGTGTTTTTATGGAAATTGGTTCTCTGGCAGATATCGCCCTTTCGCAGATGCCTGCTTTATCTACAACAAAGCCAAGCGATATTTCAATCGCCATGCTGAGCAAACAGCTGGATATGACGCAGGAAATGGGCGCTGATATGATTAAAGCGATGGAACAGTCTGTGACTCCGCATATTGGCGGCAATATTGATGTATATGCGTAAACTTTTTTGCTGCGGCAATGATTAGCAGCAGCGACTGTATTGCCAGCAATCACAGAATCCGGCACCTCAGAAGTCGCCTTCGGTAAAGTGTCGGATTCCTAAATATTCTGTCAGCCCCTGTAAAATCATGCTGCGTTTCTGCACAGGTTATATTTTTCTGATTGCATGTTCTGTAATTTCTATTTTTCTTTCCTTATATAAATGTCCTACCGCACGCTTAAATGCGCTTTTACTCATTTTCATCTCACGCTTTATGACTTCCGGGGATGCTTTGTCGTTAAACGGAAGGACACCCGCATACGCTTCTATCACCTGCATCACTTTCTGCGCGTCTGCATCTATCTGGATATATGCCTTCTCACGGCGTGTCAGATCCAGTTTTCCATCTGGTTTTACATTTGCCACTTTTGCTTCTACAACATCTCCGATCTTTAGCATGGAACAGTCTTCATATGCCGGAAACATGGCGGAATACTGATCATCTACAGCCGCAAAGGTACCGAAGTTCTCACTGAATTCATAAATCCGCGCGGACACCGTATCCCCTTTTTGATACGGAGATTTTTGCGACAAAAGCAAATATAAATCTTTCATGCTGGCGCAAAGTCTATGGCTCTTATCTATATATAAGGTAACAAGCACTTCATCGTCCTCATGAATCTCCGCCGTCATTTCTTTATATGGAAGAAATAAATCTTTTTCCAGTCCCCAGTCCAAAAATGCTCCGATCTGGCCGACGGAAAGCACCTTGAGCGCCGCACAGCTGCCAATCGTCAACTTCGGCTGGTTCGTCGTGGCAATCAGGCGGTCTTTGGAATCCTTGTATAAAAAGACTTCCAGCTTATCGCCGATCTGTGTATCCGGCGGCACCTGTTTTTTCGGAAGCAGCACACGCGTCTGATCGTTTGGATGTTCTGCGAGATATATGCCAAAGTCTACCAGTTTGACTGTCTGTAAAATCTGAAATTCACCTAATTTCATAGGATGGCTCCTTTCGTATGCTTGTTATTGCTAAACTGTTGTATTTGTGTAAAATTCGATAATAGCATATGTTTTTTCATCTGCACCGTTTAGTTTGACTGTCTGGCAATGCGGCTGCTGACAGACAAAGGGATATATCATATCCCCATAAACCGCAGGTTTTTTATATTCCGCCCGGATGCGTACCGGATGGAATTCCGACGGAAGCAGTTCTTCCGCCAGCAGAATATATTTTGCATTATTCACATGCTGATTGGTATCAATAAAATAACGCGGTATACGGCTTGTTTCCCGTTTCTGCATACAAGCAGCCTGTACATCTTTAATCTTACGATCCATATATTCCATTTCAAGCCGTGGCTGCAGCTGATAGGCCACGGCAATTTCCGGCGGGATCCGCACCGGTCTGTTTTTCTGCATATCCATAAATACCCATACAGAACTGGCAAGAACGATCGCGCTGCCCGCTTCGTCTTCTATTTTAAAATTACGATGTCCCAGAAAACCATGAAACTCATAAGGCCATGTCGAAATACGAATCTTTTCTCCAAAAACCGGATCACGCATAATATCAGCCTGCCAGCTGTTTAACACCCAGGCTGTTTTGTGTGCATGCATATAGTCCAGTCCGACACCTAATTCTTCCGCCTGAAATGTGCAGGTATCCTGCAGATAGTCTAAGATATCCGAAAGCCTTGCCCTGCGGTCTGCGCCGCATGCACTGTAGCGGACACGTGTTTCCATCGTATAGATGCCTGTTTCCTGTTTGTTTTCAAGTGACACTTTCACATCCTCCGTTTTCGCTCCATCTGCTTTTTTAGGCTGCCGCTTTACAGATTCCCCTATAAAAGCGGCAGCCACTGCTGCAATGCCTGTACTTTTATTTAAAATAAGCAACCCCAGACTCAAACAGTTTCATATCCTGCTCTCCATAAATATTGACCGCAACCGATTCTCCTTTTCGCTCTGCATGCGCCATCTTGCCAAACACGCGTCCATCCGGGCTTGTGATGCCTTCGATCGCCATATAAGAACCATTGACGTTCCACTCTTCGTCCATCGTCGGGATGCCTGCTTCATTGACATACTGTGTGGCAACCTGTCCGTTTGCAAACAGCCTGTCCAGCCATTCCTTTCCCGCTACAAATCGTCCTTCTCCATGGGACGCCGGATTGGTATAGATGCCGCCTGTCTTTGCCTGTGCCAGCCACGGACTCTTGTCAGACACGACTTTTGTATAAACCATCTTGGAAATATGGCGTCCAATCGTATTATAAGTCAACGTCGGAGAATCTGCTTTCTGCTCCGTAATCTCTCCGTAAGGCAAAAGGCCCAGCTTGATCAGTGCCTGGAATCCATTGCAGATGCCGAGCGCCAGTCCGTCTCTTTCGTTTAACAGGCGCATAACCGCATCTTTTACCCGCTCATTGCGGAATGCATTTGCAAAAAACTTCGCGGAGCCTTCCGGTTCGTCGCCTGCGGAAAATCCTCCTGGAAACATCAGTATCTGTGCCTGGCCGATCGCTTTTTCAAATTCTTCAGCAGAATGACCGATATCCGCACGATCCAGATTTCGGAATACTTTTACGATGACCTGTGCCCCTGCGTTTTCAAATGCTCTGGCGGAATCATATTCACAGTTTGTACCTGGAAATACCGGGATAAATACGGTCGGTTTTGCCGTTTTATGTCTGCATACATAAATATGATCTGTATGGTAAATGTCTGTGTTTACTTCTTCTTTTCCTTCTGCCGCAATCGTCGGAAATACTTTTTCCAATGTCCCGGTCCAGGCCGCTATTGCTTCTTCAGCCGCAATCGTTACATCACCGAAGCTAAATGTGCTGTCAGCACTCACTTCGCCGATGATCCGGTAAGACTGATCCAGTCCTGCCGCATGTACGGCTTCCTCAATTTCTGCTATCTTGTCGGCTGGCGCTTCGGCCACGAAGCTTCCGAATGCCGGTGCAAACAGCTGTTCCTGCGTGCATGCCTGTGCATCCAGCCTTACGCCCAGTTTATTGCCAAACGCCATCTTGCTGACTGCCGCTGCCAATCCTTTGCCGTCCAGTGCATAAGCCGATACAATCGCCCGTTTTCCGATCAGTGCATGCATGGTATCGTATAAGGCTTTGACACGTTCATAAACAGGAAGGTCATACGCATCTGTCTCTATCGTAAACTGTATCAGCTTATTTCCCGCTGCCTTTAGTTCCGGTGTGATAATATCTTTCTGCTTTGCCACATCCACGGCAAACGATACGAGCGTAGGCGGAACATCAATCTCATTAAACGTTCCGGACATGGAGTCCTTGCCCCCAATTGAAGGCAGGCCAAACCCGATCTGTGCCGCATAAGCGCCAAGCAAAGCTGCAAACGGCTGGCTCCATCTGGATGGTTCTTCACTCATTCGGCGGAAATATTCCTGAAATGTAAATCGGACTTTGCTGTAATCACCGCCGGATGCAACGATTCTGGACAAGGATTCCATTACCGCATAGACCGCGCCATGATACGGCGACCAGCTGGACAGATACGGGTCAAATCCATAAGCCATCATCGTTACCGCGTCTGTCCTGCCCTTTAGTACCGGAAGCTTGGCAACCATAGACTGTGTCTCTGTCAGCTGATAACGTCCGCCATACGGCATAAATACGCTGCCCGCTCCGATCGAACCGTCAAACATCTCCACCAGGCCTTTTTGCGAGCATACGTTTAAGTCTTTTAACGTATCCAGCCATGCGGCTTTCACATCACCTGCGGCAAGATCTTCTCTTACTTTTTCAAGCTCCAGTTTGCGGAAGAAATTTGCTTCTGCGTCCGGCAGTTCTACAGCTACGGAAGCTTCCTGATGCGCACCGTTTGTATTTAAAAACGCTCTGGAAATATTTACGATTTCCTTACCTCTCCACAAAAGCACCAGTCTTGGCTGTTCTGTCACAACCGCCACTGGAACTGCTTCCAGATTTTCTTCTTTTGCGTACGCCAGAAACTGATCCGTATCCTGCGGCGCAATGACACATGCCATGCGCTCCTGAGATTCAGATATCGCAATCTCTGTTCCATCCAGTCCCGCATATTTTTTCGGCACTTTATCCAATTCGATCCGCAGTCCGTCCGCAAGCTCTCCGATCGCTACGGATACGCCGCCGGCGCCAAAATCATTGCATTTTTTTATCATATGCGCAACTTCCGGTCTGCGAAACAGTCTCTGAAGCTTTCGCTCCGTAGGCGCATTCCCTTTCTGCACCTCGGCGCCGCACGTATCAATCGACTGTGTCGTGTGTGCCTTGGAGGAGCCTGTGGCTCCGCCGCATCCGTCTCGTCCGGTGCGCCCGCCCAGCAATACAATGATATCGCCCGGATCCGACGTCAGCCTCTGCACCGCCGATCTTGGCGCCGCACCCAGCACCGCACCGATCTCCATACGTTTTGCCACATAATCAGGATGATAGATCTCCTTCACATATCCGGTAGCCAGTCCTATCTGATTGCCGTATGAGGAATATCCTCTGGCAGCGCCTCTCGTCAGATTTTTCTGCGGCAGTTTTCCTTCCAGTGTCTGACTGACCGGAAGCGTCGGATCTGCCGCGCCGGTAACACGCATAGCCTGATAGACATATGTGCGCCCGGATAACGGATCACGGATGGCCCCGCCCAGACAGGTTGCCGCACCGCCGAAAGGTTCGATTTCCGTTGGATGGTTATGCGTTTCATTTTTAAAGTTTACGAGCCATTCCTCTGTCTTTCCGTCAATCTCCACCGGAACGACAATCGAGCAGGCATTGATCTCATCAGACTCTTCCTGATCCTGCAGCTTTCCTTCTTTTTTCAGCCGCTTCATCGCCATCAGCGCAAGATCCATCAGGCAGACAAACTTATCACTGCGTCCCTCGTACAGATTCTGAAACGAAGCAAGGTAATCCTGATACGTATCTTCGATCGGTTTACGGTAATAACCATCCGCAAAAGAAATACCGGTAAGCTCTGTTAAAAATGTCGTATGCCTGCAGTGGTCTGACCAGTACGTATCCAATACACGGATTTCCGTCATCGAAGGATCACGTTTTTCTTCGTTTTTAAAATAATTCTGAATATGAAGAAAATCTTGAAACGTCATTGCAAGATTCAGGGAATCATACAGGCTTTTGAGTTTCTCCCGCGGCATGCCGATAAAATTCTCAAAAATCAGCACATCTTTTGGCTCTTCAAAATGCTGCATGAGCGTCTCCGGCTTCTGTATCCCTGCCTCTCTCGAATCAACCGGATTAATGCAGTGCTTTTTAATCGCTTCGAATTCACTGTCGCTGATCTGTCCGAAAATCACATATGTTACCGCTGTACGGATGATCGGCTCCTGCGTACTGTCTAAGAGCCGGATGCACTGCTCTGCTGAATCCGCCCTCTGGTCAAACTGTCCCGGCAGATATTCCACGGAAAACACTCTGCCGCCCTGCGCATCAAACGTTTCTTCATAGATATCATCCACAGGCGGTTCCGAAAACACTGTGATTTTTGCCATCTCAAAGGTTTTGTCTGAAATTTGCTCCACATCATAGCGAATCAGCTCACGTACATCCGTGACTCCTGTAATGCCAAGATAATGTCTGATCTCATGCTTTAAAGACTTTGCCGCAACAGCAAACGGTTGTTTTTTTTCAGCAAATACACGTCTTACATTTCCCATTTTGTTTTCCTCCTGAATTCTGGTAAATTCACCAAAAGAAGCTTTGCATATGATGCAAAACTCTCATTTCCTTTTCTCATTATTCTTTCATCTTGTCAATGTCTGTAAGATTTACCCCTGACACATGTAACAATGCCTTTATTGTCAAATATTCATCCTTTAATTTCGCATAGGTTTCTGTTGCATTCTCTTTTTTTGCTAAAATCATATACTCCTGAATTTTTTTAAAGTCATCAAGCGCTTGTTTTGTAACTTCTATTCCAGATGGCATCTCATTATATCCTTTCTTTCTAACTGCAATTATAAAGAGCACTCTAAAATCATACATTTTTTTACAATTCCGCCCTTAAGTATAACACACTCAAAATACAAAATCTATAAATTTTTCAGAAGTAACAGGAGGCAATTTTATTGCGGAAATGCACCTGAAACAGATGCGGCTCATTCCAGAACCCTGCTAGTCACCAGAATGATATCCGCGCCGTGTTTCAGGCAATGCTTTTTAATCGATAATGCGTATGGTTTTGCTGATTTCTCTGTAATCATAATCAGAAAGTTTTATGCCCGTCTTCCTGTTGCTGGCATGGACTACCCTGCCGCTGCTTCGCGCATCCGTCTGCATCCAGACCGATATGGAAAACGGAAACAGCAGCCGCGCTATGGCACAGATCCATAGAAAAACAAAAAACCGCTTTGGAATCTGATGAAAGAAAAAATGTCTGAAGCAGATAATGACTGCGATCAGAAAGGATCCATTCAGTACCATCTGTAACATATTTATATTACTCATAATCACCTCGTTTTAATTCTTCCGCCAGTTTTTTCAGTCGTGCAATGTCTTCCGGTGTCAGTTCCTGCTGTCCAAGCAGCGACGCAAGCAGCAGGTCTTTCGATCCGCCATATACTTTGTCAATCAAATCTTTCGTCGCCGCTTTTTGCACTTCCTCTCTGCTAATCAGCGGGCTGCAGAGAAATCCCGGATCTGTGCGCAGAATTGCTTTTTTTTCTACGCATTTTTTCAATACCGTATAGGTAGTTGTTTTGCTCCAGTTAATCTGCTCTTTCAGCCGCTGTGCAATTTCTTTTGCTGGTAAATCACCTTCTTTCCATAATAGGTCCATCACTTTTAATTCTGACTCAAATAATCTTACTGACATACAACTCCTCCGTTCTATTGCAATAGAATAATTATATTCTATCCCAGTAGAACAGAATTGTCAAGCATCATTTTCCTATCGTTCTGCTCTCACGCCTGTTTTCCACGACTATGGCATTTCTCGTACCATCCTGTTCGGCTCCGTGGCAAAAGGAACAGACACAGAAAAAAGCGACTTTATCTGTTGGTGGACAGCAAATTACACGGACTGAAATTCGTCGGGTTCATGGAAAGCCAGACCGTATCCTGGTCAAATGTAATTTCAACCTTTGTTATTCCAGACAGCGTATGGTTTAAACGTGTTTATAATGCTAACAAAATTATATTGTTAAGCATCGGAACTTGTGGTATTCTATAATAGCAAAGTTACAAAAGTCCCAGCAGTCTGTAAAGGAGGTTTTAGCCATGACCAAAGAAGAAATGCAGCGTTTTCTTATAAAAGAGGCCCAGCGGGGGAGTACTGAAATAGAAGCCTATCGAAACCTGATGGAAATTATTGGCATTGAATTTCCAAAAGAAAAAGAAACCCCGGAATAAGCCATTTTGCATCCGCCTCAATCATAATAGCAACAAAACGGGCAGTCTGTATTTTCAGGTACAGCTATTCGCACCAGTATTTTTCAGGCTGCCCGTTTCCCCGGCCTTCTGCTGAAATCCCGCATGATCATTACACAAATGTCCCGCTAAAAACATTTCCCAACTATAAATCTCACACATTCCGAAAATTCTCAAACGTCTTATACAAATCCAACTGCCCACCCCGATAAGGGCAGGATCAGCTATCTTCCTGTCCCACTCGGATACCATATGTGGCAGAAGAAGGAATCCAAGCTGGAGCATTTTCATAAAACGATAAACCGTATCCTTTGCAAAATCCGGTGTGTCTTTTCCGATCAACAGATTCATATACATACTTCTGTTTGAAAATATCAAAAGAAACAGCTACTAAGGTGCATAGGCACTTATTCAGTAAGCGATAAATAACATACCGTTCCACAAGTTGCCGATTTTGTCCTATAATAGTAGCAGCTTGGAGCGGATATCTATATCAGTTCTTGATGAAGTAGTTCGGTAGCCGTTTACTGCTTTTCCTGTCGGCATCTACTACTGCCATCCACTCCAAAATAAAACTGCCAGGAGATAGGTTGAAAATATACCATCCCAGTCAATTATGACAGAACTGCTTGGACAATCCCTGTATGAAGTCTGGCAGGCGTTATGTTCTGCTATTGATGAAAAATACGATATGGAACAGTTATGGAATACTGGCGGCAGGAATTGGACTTACGAGTATAAGTACCGCAGAGGCGGAAAAACCCTCTGCAGCTTATACGCAAAAAGCCACTGCGTTGGCTTTATGATTATTTTTGGCAAGGATGAAAGGGCAAAATTTGAAGCTATTAGGGATACCCTTTCTAATGCTGTCTGCAGGCAGTACGATGAGGCAAAAACCTACCGTGACGGGAAATGGGTAATGTTTGAACCGACCAGCACGGCTGATTTTGATGATTATATGAAATTGCTGGCTGCCAAAAGAAAACCGAACCGGAAATAACAATTCCAGTCTGCCGGTATGGGCAGATTCGGAAATGCCCCGCTTTCTGCCTGTAACACCGCCTGGAAAGCAGCGCTCCTCTTTTAATTTGCCATACAAAATCCCCCGCTGCCTCTCCGCCTCCAGATCTGCTGTGCCGAAAAGCGTATCCTTTATGGCATCCCATCAAACGCCATTGCACAAAACTCCCATAAATTGCACGAAACGACTATAAATCAATCTCAGAATATCGCCGAAATGGCTAAAGTTTTTCGCCATTCGTCCGATACAGGGGCGGCACAAATGCAAACTGCCGTGTAAGCATATTAACTCTGATTCCCCCGCTTTCCAATAGGCAGACCGCCGCATATGGCGGTTTGCCATAGCGGCTGTCTTGCTATTATCCTTTTATTCAGTTCAACATAATGCCAGCATAAACTTGGCAAACAGATATAACCCCTCTGAACCTGCAGTGACTTCATGCGGCACACCCGCCTGCATGATGGAGATTGTTCCGGCCTCATACGGAATAGGTGCGGCGTCATCCCCACGATTCTTTTAAATTTCTTTATGAGATAATATTTGCTGACAAAAATATCCGCCGCCAGGGATTCCATAGGCCATTCATATTCCGGGTGACTTGTAATCCTGTCAGCAAGATTTTTTATGCCTGTATCCATCTCCTTCCCGCCCTTATCCCTACCCCTGAAAACTGCCCTTGCAAAAGGTAACAGCTTTTCTTTCTGCGCTTCTCCAAAAATACCCTGCCCCGCTACATCATTTAACAGTTCCCGGACAATGACTTCTGCTGTTTCAGAATCCGTCTCTGCGGCAAAGGCTGTTCCTATGCATATAGACAGCAGACGCGCATCCCTTTCCTGGTACACCGAATGCACAGCATACGGAGGGATGGTGAACGCATCCCCTGCATGACACACCAATTTCCTGCTTTCCAGATGAACCGTAACCTCTCCCTGCATGACCAGCGATATGATGTGATGGCCTACATGGTTGTGGGAATCAACTTTCTCAAATCTCGGAATTGCCCCGAACCATATCACTTAATGGATAATCCCAAATCATAGGCTTCCTTCAATGCTGCATTTCCTTCAATATCCCCTTTATCCTTAACTCCCCTTACAAGAACCATGCCCGCATCTTCCAAATGGAAAAAATTGAGTACAAGCTGATATTGCAATTTTATTGCATCAAACAATTCCGGCAGTTCCGCTGCCCCAACTAAAAGTAAAGCAAGTTTTTTGATTGAAAACTCATTTCTCATAGGCGTATGCAGTCTGTCAATTACCGCTTTTAGTTCTGCACTAATGCCATAAAAATATACTGGCGATGCCACAACTACAATATCAGCCCCTTTCAACTTTTCATATATCCCATCCATGTCATCATTTTGAAAGCACTTATTCCCTTCCCTTGTAAAACATGAATTACAGCCAATACATGGATTGACCTTGTAATCGGCAACAGATA
>CAOKJJ010000036.1 GCA_948468465.1 uncultured Eubacterium sp.
ACCCCACCACTTGCGTTTATTATTATATATAAAAATTTCTTCAAAATTTTGAGGCAATACTAAATTGTACTTTTCAGCATTCTCATATGCGGGAGAACCTGGTAACGGCACAAAACGAAACAATGAGATTCTGTCGATATATTCTTTCAATTCTTCCAAAAGCTGCACTGTTTCTCTTGTAGTTTCCATATTCTCACCTGGAAAGCCATGCAGAATAAATGCTTTAACATGAATGCCAACATCATGTGTCTCCAAAATGGCCGTTCTTATCTGTTCAACAGTAATTTGTTTATTCATCAATCTTAACATTCTCATCGAACCAGATTCTATACCATATTTAATCTCAATACATCCACTCTCCTTCAATTTATACAACAAATCTTTATCAACAGTATTAACTCTTGACAAAGACGACCATTTTAATTTTAATGGAGCAATCTCATTACAAATATCTTCAACTTTTTCTTTGTTTACTATAAAATTATCATCTGTAATACAGAAACCTTTAATACCATAATTATCTATTAAATACTCTAACTCCTTTTTTATATTCGCTCCCGATCTATATCTTATTGCATGCTCCTGATTTGCACAAAAACTACAACTAAACGGACATCCTCTACTGCATAAAATATGTGCTATAGGTAGCTTTGTATCAGACAATCTATCATTCATTACTATATCATTAAATGGCAATAAATGTCGTGCAGGAAAAGGTATTTCATCCAAATTTTTTATTAAATTTCTTTTTGCTGTGTATATCTTAGTTTGACTCAATTCATCTTTATAAACAATCCCTTTAATATTACTATAATCCTTTTTTGGATATATATCAAGCAATTCCGAAATTGTTTTCTCACCCTCCCCTATACAAGCAATGTTTACTTTTAAATCATCAATTACATTTTCCGGAAAAATTGTTGTATGAATTCCTCCAGCTATAAACAAAACATCTTCTTTAAATTTGCTATTATAACGTACTTTCTTGATTATAGAATAAGTTACCGATGAAGAAATACTGAATCCAACTATATCATATTCATTTAAATTTAATTTGTAATTGTTGCTTGATACTGCGTATAAAACCACCTCTTCTCCTTTTTGTTCAATTACAGCTGCTAAATATAAAACACCAAACGGCGGTAATTCCTTTCTTTTTGTTCCAAAATGAGCAATCTCATAATACTCTGGGTATATTAAAGCTACTTTCATCCTTTCACCAGTCCTTTATTTTGTATGCCTTATTTATATTTTAATTCATTTCCGATACCTGCATCACTTAATCATGTTGTCTATATTTCATTCCAGATTTTTAACATAAAATTTCGTATATCCTCATATATTTCGTCCCTTAATTTTAACTCCTGGTTATCTTTCCACCAGTCGCCAGTCGTTTTCCCGTATAATTTGTATGATGTATATGATGTATTTTTTGCAAAATCTGATTTCAATCCAAATTCTTCTGGATGGTTAAATATATGAGAACCAGGTAAAGGTACAAACCTTAACAAAGATATTCTATTTATATTATCTCTGCCCATTTCACGTAAAAATTGTTTTGTTTCTTCATTCGTAGATTTAGTTTCAAACGGCAGTCCTGTAATAATAAATGCTTTTACATTTATCTTATGTTCTCTAACTATTCGTATTGCTTTTTTTGCATCTTCCACAGTACACTGTTTATTCATTCTCTTTAATAATTCATCACTCCCTGTTTCAATTCCAAATTTTACCTCAAGACAATTTGCCTTTTCTAATTCTTTGACAACTTCCTCATTTATTTGATCAACCCTTGCAGCCAAAGACCATTTCATATCCACCTTTCCTACTTCTCGAATAATCTCAATTGCTTTTTCCTGATTAGTCAAAAAACAATCATCTATTATTGAGAACCCTTCTATACCTTTTATTTTTAGTTCTTCCAATTCCTTTACAATATTTTCCGCAGATCTATAACGTACAATAGAATTATTACCACCTTTCGGAACACCGCAATAAAAACAGTTCTTTATGCATCCCCTGCTAAATAGAACATGTACCATTTTATATCTTGTCCCAGCAAGTCTGTCTGTCATAATATAATCTTCTTCTGCCAATAGTTCTCGAGCTGGAAAAGGAATTTCGTCTAATTCCAAACATTCTACGTTATTGTAATTTTGAATAATTTCGCCATTATTATTTATATATGAAATACCTGCGATAGATTTTATCTTTTCAGCATTTTCACTATAATTATTCAATATTGAAACTATCGTTCTTTCGCCTTCCCCACTCAGCACAAATTTCACCCATTTTTTCTTCAGCCAATTTTGTAACTCTAATTCTGCCTGATAACCTCCTGCTATGCATAAGCAGTTTCGTCTGCTTTCCCGACCACTATTTTTTTGAGATTGTAAATCACTCATGCACTTTTCAAATAAAGGAACCGTATACGCTGAAATAACACTAAACGCAATTATATCATATTTATTTATGTCGATTTCAAAGTTTCCTTCTTCTATAGCAATAATACTTGGTTCCCACTTCTTACAATTTCTTTGCACCATTGCTGCTAAATACATTACCCCAAATGGTGGGAATTCTTTTCTTCGTTCCTTAAAATGAGCAGCCTCATATGTCTTTGCGTAAATAAAAGCTATCTTCTTTATCATGTATTTTTCTTTTTTGTTTTTGCCCTCTTTTCTTGAAACATACTCAGCAGAATATGTTTCTATCTGTTTTCCCAATCTCTTGTTACAGGATGTCCATTTCATTTCACATAACTCTATATAGTGCCTTTTTTGCAATGAATAACTCATCTCCGAAAAATCGCAATATTCATATGAATAATCTGACCTTCTCTCAATATTATCAATCATATTACTATGATTCGAAAATTTATCCCTAAAAAAAGAATAGATCCTTTTTTTTGTAATTCTGTTACATTCGTAAACCAGTACATCTTTTCCTTTATCACTTACAATTACCCTGGCTCGTAAATTTGAAAAATCATCTTTATCCCTATCATAAAACCTAAATACACATTTATCCCCAAGCTCTTTTTTGAATCTGTTAATTCGTTCTAACTGGTTCTTATTTGATCGCGTATCTTCGACAATCTTTTCAATGTCATAAGAATCATTTTTTATTTCTTCAATCAAATCGTCTCTCATTCCATGCTTGCATAAAATTCTGATTTCCTGTACTTCTTTTACAATTGATTTCAATTGTTTAAATTCTTCCGGTTCTCCTTTAGAAAAATCCCAAGCAACATCCATGTCACCACAAAGAATATATAAAATACTATTTGTAATTGCTTTATCGGTAAATCCTATAATCTTTTTAACTAATTGATGATATGTACAAAAATCAGCATTAGATTTTCTTGAATATGAAATTAATAACAATAACCCTATAACTATTAAAGTACATAATTTAAAATAAAAATTTGATACAATTGCCTGATAATATTTCTCTATTTCAGGTATTCTAATAAATCCGGTAATAATATTATTGTCACTCCAAATAAACCAAATAACAAACATTATTAAGAGCATTTTTAAAACCTTAGATGTTATAACACCTCTTTTTAATTGTATATTTTCAAAAACCTTTGGTATTAAAGCCGAAAGCATAATTCCAACAATAGTTTCAAAACTCATAATTTATCTCCAATCATTTAACTTATGTTTGTAATTATCAAATATTATACCAAATTACAATTAACAGTTCAATTGCAATTTCAATTTTTTTCGACAATTCTTTGGTTTATTGTTGAGAACATAAAGAAAAGGAGAGTATTTCTACTCTCCAAATGGTAAAAAATAATTCTAATCAAAAACCCCCATATGTATTCATAAACTTTTCAAAAGTCTGTAAATTCTTATCTTTATCCGCAAGAATTATATTTTCAAACCCGCCTATTTTTTCATACGGCCATCGCACGCCAATATCCGGGTCATTCCAAATAATTCCATCATCATACTCACTATAAAACTTTTCACTGCATTTGTAACTGACAATGGATTGTTCCAATACCAGATAACCATGTCCGCATCCTGCAGGCACAAGAATCTCATGGCTGTTTTCTCCCGTAAGGTCAAAGCCTGCCCACCGCTTAAATGTAGGGCTGTTTTTTCTCAAATCAACAACTACGTCATATACATGTCCGTAAATGCATCTTACAAGCTTTGGCTGCTGCTTCACTCTTTGAAAATGAAGCGCACGTATTACCCCTTTATGAGAAGTCGTATAAAAGACTTCTTCCAGCTGATGCGTGATTCCATTTGCCGCAAATATTTCTTTGGACCAGTCTTTGGTAAAACACCCTCTGACATCCTCCGCATAAAAAGGCATGATTTTTATCAAACCTTCTATTTCTGTTTCTGCAAATTTAAAATTTTGAATCATCCTCGTTCTCCTCACGCAGTTCTTTTAACCAGTCATAAGTTCTGCGGCAGCCTTCCCCAAATCCAATTTCTGCCCGAAATCCGGTATCTGCTTCTGTCTTGGAACAGTCAAATTGTTCCAATGGCTGATTTATGCCTGTAAACGGGACATCGCCAAATATAAAATCCATATCCGGTGCAATTGCTTCCTTCATTTCAAGCAGGAACTCTTTCAAAGATCTTGCATTTGACGAGCCAATCAAATATTCGCTGAATGCGCTCCCCTTATCTCCTATCAATCTGAATGCCCTTGCCACATCATCTATATATACAAAATCATAATTCTGCGTTCCTGCCGTAAAACGCGGCGGCTCGCCCTGTATGCACTTTCGGATTGCCGTATTCACCATTCTTGGGCTTTTTTCTCCCACTCCATAGGCATTCGTCAGCATTGCCCAGACAAGTTCTATTCCGATATCTGCCGCTGCCGATTTACACATCGCATGGGCAGCCAGCTTGCCGGCGCCATAAATATACCCTAATCCAGGCTTATTTCCATCCTTAAATACGGCGGATATTGTCTCAAGTTCCATAATGCTTCCTGCATTTACAAACCTTTTACAGCCAATTTCTTTTGCAAGCTTTAAGCATTCCACTGTCCATGCCGCATTCCTCAGCTGCAAGGCGGCGTCTGCCCTCGCTTCCCCTGCGGAACCAGCCCATGCCAAATGATAAAATATATCTATATCAAACTCTTTGAGTTTATCTTTTATTTGATGCGGCTGTGATAATTCAAACGGATAAAACCTTACAAAAGCATTTACAGGCAGCTGATCATAATGCCCCTTTTTATCCAACGCAATAACCTCTGTACGGTTCTTCACTAACTCTTTTACCAAAGCACTTCCTACAAATCCATTCGCGCCTGTAACGACTGCTCGTTTCATTCCTGCATCCTCCATTTGCCGCATATAAATTTAACTTTTCCAGACTTTCCAGGGCGCATTTCCTGACTGCCACAATTTTTCCAGATCCCGCTTTTCCCTCACGGTATCCATGCATTGCCAATAGCCTTTATGCACGTAACCCACTAATTGTTTTTCAGCCACCAGCTTTGCCAGAGGGCCTTTTTCAAATATTGACAAATCACCGTCGATATATCCAAACAGCTCAGGTTCAAAAACCATAAAACCTATGTTAATCAAATTTCCATCCAAATCAGACTTTTCCCGAAACGCATCAATTACGCCGTCTTTTGATACTTCCACAACTCCCTTTACCTGGCCGAAATTATACATAGACATCGTTCCGATTCTGCCATGTGACTCATGAAACGCTAATAATTCTGCAATGTTCACATTTCCAACTCCATCTCCATAAGTCAGCATAAACCTTTCTCCGCCAATATAATCCGCGATGCGTCTGACCCTTCCCCCGGTCTGCGTATGAAGTCCGGTATCCACAACTGTCACTTTCCATGGTTCCGTTTTTTTATTGTGTACAATCATTTCACTGTTTCCGCTTGTATAATCAAAAGTAATATCTGAGGTATGCATAAAATAATCAGCAAACCATTCTTTGATCATATGCTGCTTATAACCCGCGCAAATGACAAACTCATAAAATCCATACGAAGAATATATCTTCATAATATGCCACAAAATGGGCATTTCGCCTATTTCCACCATCGGCTTTGGCCTGTCTTTGCTCTCTTCACTAATTCTGGTTCCCATTCCGCCCGCCAAAATCACTACTTTCATCATTTATGTACCACCTTGTTTTTTTTACCGCAAAGTTTTAATATTGTTTTCTTAACAAACATGCGCCTTTTGGAATAAACAGGAAATATTTTGTCCAAAAACTTTGGATACGCAAAAGGTACCGTATCCGCAGCGCTGCCCGTTTCCGTAATTCCAGAAGCAGATAACTGCTTTGCCATCAGCATCATGAAAAGCGGCTCATAAAAAACGGTTCTTCTCGCATAATTCCAAAAAAACGAATGCATGTCCGCATCCATCCGGTAACACGGTATCTGCTGGAAGCTATAATGGATAATGTATGGATCTTTTCGCGCGTTAATATATGCATCATAATAGTTTCGCGGCATCCAGTATTCATACAAGTCTGTATAAGCCGGATGCATGACCACAACATTCCAGTGAATCGGAAGAAATTTTATCTTTCCTTTAAAGCACATGTTAAGCAATTCCTGATCACAATTTTGATAATGCCTTTCATTTGCTTTTTTAATCAGCACCTCAGACGGATACCTGTCATGAATCATCTGAATATTGTATAACGCAACGCCGCCCTGCATATATGACCCAGGTTCCGTCAAATCTAAGGATTCCAGATAGGAATACAATGGATGCCGTTCTTTCATTACCTGCCATGTAAGAATTGTCAAATCCAGCACCGCCGCAGCATAATACCCCTCTATATCCACATCAAAAATTTGAGACACGTCCCTGTTGATCACCATGTCCGAGTCCAGATACAATACTTTTTTGTATTTCCTGCACATGCCTGGTATCATCAGCCTGAAATAAGTATAAATATTATAAGAATCGTGCGTGGCAACCGCAGAAGAAAACAGTCCTTCTTCAAATTCAATAAACCTTATCCGGCAGTTATTTTTTGATAATCCGCCGATCAGGCGCTTATTTGCATCTGACATTCCCTGTGTCAGAACCAAAATATCATAATTCCGATTCATGGAAGCATTTTCAATAAGCGAGCTTATCGCCACCCCGCATATAGGCGCAAAATAATCACTGGATGTAAAACAGACGGAGACAGCATCCTCTTCCTGGTACGCAGGCAGAATCACTGTATGTTTATTGGCATAAATAATTTCACAAGGAAACTGTTTGTCCATAAACACATCACGAAGCCGAAATGCATCTGTGTCCGCAGTATCCCCGGCTTTGTCCTGTCTTTCATTCTGTATAATGTTTTGAATCATGTGGTTTATTTTATCTGTCGTAATCTTCCACGTATAATTTTCTTCTAAATATTTTTTTGCCGCAATCCCCATATTTTTGCGTTTGCTTTCATTTTTAACCATATGATCCAGCCGTATCATAAATTCATCTTTAGAATCATAGCTGACACCATTTTTTCCATCCTGGCAATGTGCTTTTAATATGCTGCATTTCCCGTTAGCCAGAATTGGAACCCCACACGCAAAGCTCTCTAATACAGCAATGCACAGGCTTTCATATTTCGATGGTGCAACGGTTAATAACGCTCCGCTGATGCAGTCAAATTTTTCCTGCTCGGTAACAAATCCCGTAAATATAATGTCTTTATTTTTGGGACAGCGAACGGCTCCTTCCCCCATAAGCACCAGTTTCAGCGATGATTTTCTGCTTCTTTTATATGATAAAAAATACTGAATGAGCTTATCGCATCCTTTTGAAACATCTATACGGCCTACATAAGCAATATAATCTCCTTCTATCTGAAATTTGCTTCGAAATGCCAAAGCGTTTATGTTCTTTGGCAAATCTACGCCGCAGCCAATGATTTCTCCCGGCACCTCACTGTTTTTATAACAGTTTCTTACAAATTTAGCTTCTTCGTATGTAAGAAATCCCAAATACCGAGGCATGGAAAACAGCTTTTTAAATATGGCAGGTTTTGCCCATATTTCATCATGTGCCGTTGGAATAAAAATCGCTTTATCTTTTACTAACGGCAGACATCTTACCGTCGTAAAATAGATATATGTGAAAATAATAAATACATCATAATCATTACGCGCATTTTCTACATAATGAACCAAACCGGGACAATACGGCCCCCATTCATCAGACCATTGCAAATCAGCGCTTATGTTCGTTGACTGTCCGGCATTGATAACGGACGCTTCATGATTGCTGCGTTCTTCCAGTCTTGCAAAATCTCTTGCCCTGCGGTTGTCAAATCGCATCACCCGAATTCCGCGTTCCACAAACTCTCCTGCGTTGTAATGCTTTTGAAAAGTAAGTTCTAATGACGTCGTAGTCAAAACAGTCACTTCATAAAGCTCCTTTAAATGAGACGCCAGCGCGCGGGCGTAATATTCCCCGCCGCCGCTCACTTCTTTCCCATATCTTTGAATGATCATTGCAACTTTTTTCATTTTCTCTCCTATACCATTTTCTGTATGGACGCCCATGCCATAGCAGTACTTTCTTCCCAGGATAACGACTGAATCTTATTTTGCATATGCAGAAGCTCTGTATGTTTCACAACTTTTTTTATTATAAGTTCCAGTTCTTCGTTATTTTTATAATACAATCCCTTATTCTCAGAAACTTCCCTGTTCACAGACAGATCTCTTAACAATACCGGAAGTCCCTTATTGGATGCTTCTATAATACCCAGTCCAAACCCTTCATAATAAGATCCTGAAATATAGCAGTCAGAAATCTGATACAAAATTTCCAGCAAATGATCATCACAATCAGAAAACCAGAAAATAGTTTGATTAAAACAATTTGAAGCAGTCATTTTCCTTACGATATCTTCATACTTCCATCCAACCCTTCCGACAATAATCAGAGACGCGTCCACGTGTTCTTTATTTAATGCTTCAAAAGCTTCTACAAGATCCGCATAACCTTTTCTGGGTTCAATCGTAGCTACCGCTAAAAACGTCAGCGGCTTATTTTTACATGCCTGCCTAAAAAATACACTGGACGAATCTTTTTCGCAGGACGCGGTATGGATGAAATCTGCGCCTAAATGAAAATACCCGGTCTTAAGCCTTGGATTATAAATCTGACTTTCATGCATCCATGCAAGCAATTCATGTTCTACTGTCTGAGAAATGCAGATAAGGCCGTCAAAATTTTGCACCGCATGTTTCAGCCATCTGGATAATAACGCGGCCGCATTCTGATCCTGCACATACTCCGGATATTTTATGTAAACTAAATCGTATACGCATGCGATCAGCCTGCAGCCATTCCTCTGCCAGGTTTTTAAAGTATCCCAATATTCATACGGCTGGACGGGATTGGAATCAATGCTCAGATAAATATCTCCATATCCCGGCTGGATGCTTTTGTCCAATGCCAAAAAGGTATCCTGGTCTATCACATGATATCCGTTTAATCCGCTGATGCATACCAATTCGTAGTCATCTCCTATAATCTTTTCAAAATACTCTAAAAATTTGGCAACTACACGCTGTATGCCTGTTTTTACGTTTGAAACAGAATGGGAGGTAATGTCAAAGTAAATCTTTTTTTTATTGGATTCAGTATTAGATACAGGAATGGCATTGGGAATTATTTTTAAAAATTTATAAAAGGGCATAAGAATGCTTTTTATATGAGGATGTGCGTTTAATAGTTTCTTTATCTTCATTTTAATCATTCTTGTCCCTGCCTTTCCGAATTTCATGATTGTAGATGAACATAGTAATCATATCATGATCAGCTGGTCATAAATATTTACTATAAGAAGTATTTATACAAAAAAACAGCGTGCTTTTTTCATCCTGTATCATGAATAAAACACGGTCTATATAGATTTCAGCCAGCCTTTCTCTTCCTTTACAACACATGGCAAGTTCCATTTACACAAAATATCACAAATAGCTAATGTTGCTGCCAAATAAAAAATGCCGCAACCCATTTTTGCAATACCAATTTTTACTTAGTTTATTTTTTTAATATGAATATAATCAAGGACAACCGGTTCCTGATTATCATTTCTAACGGAAAATTCAAAAGCAGAAACATCATTTTGCAGTTCTATCTCCCATATCATCTGTTTTTCTGAAGCGCTGACTACTTCCTGCGGAAATAACTCATCCCCACTGTAAGATAACATCTGACTTTCTAATAAGTTTTCACCTGCAACTTCTACCTGATATTTTCCACTTGGCAAATCTATGTATGGGCCATAGGAAATGCCGTTTTCCAAAAGATATCTCTTTCCTGCTTCATCATAGCCATCTGATAAAAATCCGTAGGACGTAAAATTGATATTATAAGCATTTCTGTTGACAGAAACGGTTCCTTTATCGGCTTCATATATCCTTATTCTTTGCGTATCAGCAGATATCTCTTCCATGTTTCCTTCTAATTCATATGGGAAATTGTCTGACACGCAAATCACAGTATCATCATTATGAATTTCTATCCCTTTTACATTCTCATTTACATCTGCTTCTTTAAAATCTTTTTTATGGTATGCTGCTGCTCTTAATATTGGGTCATCCATGTCTCCTGTAAAAACACAATAGACATTTTGTCCATTTTCATTCACATATTCTGCCATATTTATATAATCCTGAATATAAATTTCCGTCTTAGAAGAATTTTCAATCGGCAGCCGAACTGAAAATGGCAGAATTGATAAAAACATCACTGCCATTCCCGCAAAAGTTATTTGAATGATTCTGTCATCTTTATTACTGGCAATCGCAATAATTATGATTATTAGTAAAATCAAAAGCACTGCGTACAGAGTATCGGTACCTCCCTGATAAACATTTGTTTTTCTGGAAAAATAGCACAGAATCCCATCGCAGATGCCTTGTCCGTTTTTATTTGTCATCGCAAAAAATGTATTCAATGCAATGATTTCAAATCCTGCCATGAAATACGCAGTCTTTTTATCTGCAATTCTTTTATATTTCATCATTACCAATAGCATAGGAATGAAAAAATAAAACAAATACCTGTAATGGAATCTTGAAACCTCTGGTGCCACCCCCTCCTCTGC
This sequence comes from uncultured Eubacterium sp., assembly GCA_948468465.1. The sequence goes on from CAOKJJ010000036.1 coordinate 11,091, forward strand.
ATAGTGAATGATTACGACAATCTCAAGAATGGAAAAAATAATACAGCCTAATAAATATAAGCTCCAGAGAAGATCTTTTTTCGCAAAAATTTTCAGATTACAGCAAATGGTTAGCAGTGGAACAATCCCAGTGAAAAGCATAAACCATCCAAAGTAAAAAAGTAATCCTCTTACCAATCCGATAAAAACCTGAAAATCAAATGGAAATATAGATATTACCGAATCATAATGAGAAGTTCCATATTCCATTCCATTTATCACAAACAAAGCTGCTTTTAATAATGCAACTAAAAATAAAAAAACACTCCCGGAAGCTACAGCTTTGATCATAATTTTTTTATTACGCTGCATCATTCCATACAATAACAAAACCATGCAATATACTGCCGCAAATATTATAGCAAATGTTTTGGTCATGTATGCTAAAAAAAGTAAAAAAACAGACAAACAGTTAAATTTAGAAATTTTTTGTTCTTCTGAAAATTCAATATAAATACAATAAAGCAGCCACATAAATAATGGATAAAGCAGCACCTCCGCTGATAAATAGGAAGTGTATGTCATTTCTGGAATCAATACTGACAATATTGTGATAAATACAGCCCCATCCATATGGAAAATGTTTCCTATTTTCATCCTTTTTGCTAAAAAAAATGTAGGAAAAACAACGGAGGTCATTAATATAACCCCTATGCATCTGAAAATTTCCAATATAGTTTCCGGATGATACCAGAAATATCCAATAGAAAGAAGCAGTGGATATAATATATCATCATAATTTTTAATCATATATTGTGCAGAAACATTTCCAGAAAAATGAAGAGATTTCGCCAATTCTAAAAATCGGGATTCATCAGAAGGATAAAATACAATATTTCCCATTTTAAATGCTGTGAAACTATAAAAAAGTACTGCCAGCATAAAAATAAAACCTATAGTCATCCATTCCTTTTTATTCATACGCATAATCATTCCTCCAATATGCAATGTCCAAGAACTGTATCTATACGATGGAGCAATCGGCTCTCCAGTTTATAATATCCCATCAAATTTTTTACGCATTCCAAAACAACCGACAGTGTTACCGTAACGATCATCAATCGAAATAAGATCATATTGCATCCCCCAATTACCTACATTTATTAAAATCTTCATTTTAGTTTCTTAATTTTATATTTACTTCCAATTTAAAATGCGAATCATGCTTTCTGTACAGTTAGCAACTGTATTTTTATATGACTTTTCCCGCACTCTTGTGCTCATCTGATTGTAAAAGCTGCGATCTGAATACAATTTGTCAATGTATTTGATCAATTCCACATAGCTGCCCTCTACGGCATTTTCTTTTCCTAACCATTCTAAGCCATCTGACGGGAAACGAAGCATCGCCACTGGAAGTCCTTGCCGCATGGCCCATGTAACACTGATTCCTCCGCCAATTCGATTCGGCTGCAGATATACGTCACATATGTTATATAAAGCGGGAAGATCATTTTCCATTCCATACGCAATGATTTTTTTTTGATGAATCAGTTCCTGGTACTTTTCCTTTAAAAACTGCGGCAGTTCACTTCCCACAATCAGCCATGTCATATTTCTTTTTTCCAGAAGCCGGCATACAGATTCCATAAATAATGCTTCCATTTCATAAATAAGTCTTACACCAACTGTAACTAAGACAAAAATCTGTTCGGAGCCTATTTTTGCTGCTTTATCATACACCAGCTTTGCTTTTGGATATTCGATAAATGCTGCATGAAAAGGTATCATTTTCTCTTTTCCTATGCAGTGAAATCTTTCTTCCACACTCATCATTCTTTCATAATCCGCACATAAATATTTATGAAAATACATGCTGCTTCCAATCCCCGAACGCATAGGAATATAGATCATCTCATATTGTTTTGATAATATTTTAGAACAAAACGAACATTCATCTTGTACATCCATAATGTTGTCCGGTTCAAACTCTGCAATCGAATGCAAAAAGTTCATCGTTCTCTCTCGTAAAGACTGTCCATCATTATAAACAACTCTTACATTATTACGAAGAAGCGGTAAATGGTTCTCGCAAAAATCATGCGCATCCTCACACATATACGTTGGGAAGCTTATTCCATAAGGGTTGCTGTTTACATATTGATTCTCTATGAATAAAGCGGTTTGATATCCCATATCTGAAAACGCATTAGCAAGGCTGATCGCTGCATATCCTATGGAATAAACCTGATCACGAAGCGTATATAAACATAACGCAATCTTTCTTTTTTCTGCATTTTGGGCATTCTTTTTTTCTTCCATAGATATGTTCAGTTTTCCAACGATGCAGTCCAGCAGTTCTCTGCGTTCACAATAATATGCAGGATATACATATCGCGGAAAATATATTTCCAGAAATGCCAAATCAACAAATAATTGGTACTGCAGCTCTAATAAGGAATCCGGCATATGTTTGATATATTTTATATATTCTTCTAACGTTGTTTGGTCTGCAGTTCCGTTCCAGCAGCTGCTTCGCAATTTTAACATATGATCCAGATATGGCTGATCCATTTTGATGCATATTACTCCCTTCTTTATCTTATATTTTTAGAGTTTTACTCTACAATCACTTCAACATATTCCCACATTTTATCCATCATGTGATTCATTTGCGTCGTGTCCTCAAACTGTATGATCATAATTCCTATGCAATCGCCGCCATTACGAAATGCATTTACCCTGTCGCCGGCTGCAACAAACAATTTTTGATATACAATGTGTTCTTTGATTCCATCATGCAAATATAATGCTTTAAATCTGCCGGTTTTTAACGCATGAATAACATAGGAAGAGGCTGTCCGGTTCCATTGAACCTTAAAAAAATCCAAAAACTTATCACCAACACATGCTGAAACCGAAGCTCCTATCATGTCTACTCCTAACGCATATCGAATGGTATCTTCTATATAGTTGCCCCCATTTCTCGGCCCAATTTCAAGAATATGTATCTGATCATCTTCTCCAACCAAATATTCAAAATTAAACGCCCCAAACTTCATATTTAATTGATCAAAAATAGCCTGTATCTGTTCAAAAGCCTTTTTCTGATATTTATAATCCTGAACAGATGGATAACTATGGCCTATCGGTGCATATGGATTTCGCGATACATTTTTATGCTGATCCATCACACCGAAAAAAATAATTTTTCCATCACAAATAAATCCATCTCCATCTATTTGATATCCGCTTCGGTTAATAAATTTTTCGATGATAACCATTTTAGATGCAGAGTAAGAACTTGCTTCATCATAGGCACGCGCAAACTCCTCCTGATCTGCGACTTTACTGACTCCCTTGCTGCCTGATGCGTCAACCGGTTTTATGACAATCGGAAACTCCGATTGCATGACATATTGACGCGCAGAATTTTTATCTTGAAAAGCCTTTCCAGCTGGAGTATGAAACTGATTTTTTTCTAAAAACTGTCTGAATAAATGTTTGTGCGTTAAAATCATAACAGATTCGTATGGATTTGTAGGCAGCCCCAATTTTTCAGCAACATAAGCAGCTGTTGGCACTGAAACATCTGACGCATAAGATAAAATGCCATCTATTTTTAATTCTGATGCCAGTTTTAAAACAGCTTCTTTATCCGTTGTACTGACATTATAATATTCATCCGAATATTTATGCCCCGGATTGTCCGGAAGATAATCCACACTAATGACGTAATAACCTAATTCTTTCGCACGCTTGATTGCAGACACCTGAAAGAAATTTCCGCCAAGCATCATTATTTTTTTCATAACATATCCTCGTCTTTATCTGCACGATCTAACAGATTTGTTTTTCATTTTCTCAAGTATCACTCTACCATTACCTTATCAAATTCGTACGACTTCACATATTCTTTCCCGTCTTCGGAAAAGTGCTTGTCTCCTACACCCATCCAGTCTGTACAGTTTTTACATACTTCCGGCAATTGATCAAAATGATGGCTGATATGATCTTCCATAAATTTTTTACGGTTCCTGTTCCACACTTCTTTTATTGACTGCTCGTTCAGATTACCGAATACCGCGCCGCCATTACAGTCATTTCCGCACGCAACAACATTGCCGTCCCATGTTACAACACAATGTCCGATTGCAAAACCGCATGCGATTCTGCCTGTTTCTGTATTTCTTTTTCCATTTTCAACATTGCCGGCCCAGGAAAACATGCCTCTGACGCTAACCCGAACTCCCTGCTGACGCCAGTAGTCCATAATCTGTTGTATCTCATGCCTGTTTTCCGGCATTTCTATTGCCTGTATTTCGATAACCGGCTTATACAATTCCCTTTCCTTTTTTTTCTTAATAAGATTCAGCAAATTATTATAAAAAATATCTCTTTTTCCATTTACGCGAATTTTTTCATAGACCTCGGCTGAAAAGCCATCACAGTCAAAACTGATGAAATCAATCCCGGAATCTAAAATCATTTCTGCCATCTCATCATCCAATAATGTCCCGTTAGAATTCATATTAACGCTTGTAAGACCTTTTTTCTTTGCATAATCAATCATGTAATATAACTTAAATTTTGCTAAAAGCGGTTCGCCATAAAAGTCAAGCCATATTCGTGTATTTGGGTTTGTTTCTGCGATTTCATCTATAATCTTTTTATATAATGAAATGCTCATTGATTCACGCGGCCTTTGTAATTTGTCATTTGTGCACATAATACAATTAAGATTACAATAATTGCAAACTTCAATAACTACATTCAGTGGAAAATCTCTTAATTCAAACTTCTTTTCCAATTCTGATAAATTCTGATCCATACCTTTCTCCCTTCTGATTTGTTTTTCTGATTTGTATTTTACCTGTATGTTTCTGAGCCATTCATTCAAAATTTCGTTTGTCCTTGATGATATATTGTGGTATTCTGTTTACTGTCATGAGAATCCTTCCAATATACTCTCCGACTAAGCCAAGTATGAGCAAAATAATTCCTCCCAGAAACAAAATAATAACAATTGTTGAAGTGTAACCAAGCATAATCTCAGGATTCATTAGTTTTTTGATCACGGAAACCATACCCAGCAAAAATCCAACGGCTGACGAAATGCATCCTGACAGTGATGCTATTCTTAGTGGAATTACAGAAAATCCAATAAATCCATTCAGCCATAGCAATATCATTTTCTTTAAATTATACCCTGATTTTCCCTCCAGCCTTGCCCTATGCTCGATGTCCACATTTGCAATGTTTCTTGTAATCTGCATAAAATATCCAAATAAATATGGAAATGGACTTTGATATTCTTTTAATGCTTCTACAACAAATCCTCTTACGCAAAAAAAACTCGACTGCTTGACTTCTTTTGGTTTTCCCATAAGCTTATAGGTCATATAAACATTAAAATTACTTCCGATCTTTCGAAGACAGCTTGTCTTTTTATGAGCAAAATGGGCGTATACGATATCATAGCCTTCTTTTGCTTTTGCGATCAGCTTAAAAATTCCATCTGCCGGATGCTGTCCGTCATCGTCCATAAAAATAACGTATTCCGCATGAACATAAGGAACAGCTGCCATTCTTGCTGCCTGCTGGCCAAAATTTCTCGACAACGATATTCCTCTTATATTTTCGTTTTTTTCACAAAGACATTTGATCTCCTGCCATACATGATCTTTTGAATGATCATCAACTAGAAATACTTCATAGCTTATATTCTGCGGCATATTAGCTATAATTTCTTCAACGACTCTGCCAATTGACTTTTCCGAATTATAGCAGGGTATGATGACTGCTATGTATTTTTTTTCTAAATTATGCAACGATTTCATCCTTCCTTTTTCTTCGCTAAATTTATTTATAAATCAAATACCATAATCCCTCCCAGAATAAAGATCATGCCTAAAAGTTTATTACGGCCTATTCTTTCCTTTAAGAATATGCTGCTCAGAAGTATAACAAACGCATATGAAATCGTTCCGGTCACCGGTACATATTTGTATGCTACGTATCTCATCGCGTACATATTGATCATCGTTGTTAAAAACAATATGCCGTACGATGTTAAAACTCTCCAATTGATAAACTCAAAAACAGGGTGTTTATGCTTACGCATGGAACTGGTTTTGAGCAATATTTGTGAACATGCAGCACATAAGCCTGAAAACATGACCATTAATAAAGCCGCAGATTTACTCACTTTTCATCACCACCGTTATCCCTATAAAAATGAATGCCGTTCCTACCATGTTAAACAGAGTTATTTTTTCATCGAAAAACAAACAGGACCAAAGCAATGACCAAAAAATAACTGTTCCCTTGCATAAATAGGCAACGGATAATTCTGTTTTTTTCATTATAAATTGCCAAAGCACGGCATATATTCCTAACAAAGATGCATACAGCGCAACTCCCAAAGCGAATTTGCCGTTTAAAATTCCCTGCCTTTGCCAAATTACAGACACATACTTCGTAACAATGCTGGAAAGTGAAAATATGATATTTGCCGCCTGTATTTTTAAAAACTCTTTATAGTTTGACATATTAATAAACCTTACATCCATAAAATGCATATATTTTTTCAATAATATAATCTGTTTCACTTTCTGTCAGTCCATAAAACATTGGCAGACGCAATAATCTTTCACTCTCTTTTGTCGTATATATATCAGTTCCCCGAAATTCTCCATATCTTTTTCCAGCTGGCGCGCTATGCAGCGGGATATAATGGAATACCGCACCGATTTCATTTTGTTTTAAATATTCAATCAGCTGTGTCCGCTCTTTCAGATCTTTCGCTTTGATATAAAACATGTGTGCATTATGACTGCATTCTTTCGGCACAAAAGGAAGATCAATCAGACCCTTTTCATGTAAATGCAGCAGTCCTTCATGATACCGGCTCCAGTTTTTCATTCTGTCGTTAAATATATCCTGTGATTTTTCTAACTGTGCATACAAATATGCCGCATTTAATTCACTTGGAACATAGGAGCTTCCGGTGTCTACCCATGTATATTTATCAATCTGTCCACGAAAGAATCGGCTCCTGTCTGTCCCTTTTTCACGAATGATTTCCGCCTGATCAAAATTTTCAGCATTTTTTATCAGGATGGCTCCGCCTTCTCCCATGGAAAGATTTTTTGTTTCATGAAAACTATAACATCCAAAATCACCGATGGCTCCCAACGGCTGTCCTTTATAGGAAGACATAATTCCCTGTGCGGCATCTTCTATGATCAGTAAATTGTTTGCTTTCGCTGCATGCAAAATGGTATCCATTTCACAGGCGATTCCAGCATAGTGCACAGGCACAATCGCTCTTGTCCTTTCTGTAATCGCGTTCTCAATCAATGTTTCATCCAAGTTCATTGTATCAGGCCTGATATCCGTAAATACAATTTTCGCGCCTCTTAGCACAAATGCGGTTGCAGTTGATACAAATGTATAAGACGGCATAATAATTTCATCACCTGCTTGTATCCCTGCCAAGAGAGCAGCCATTTCTGTTGCATGTGTACAGGAGGTTGTCAGCAGCGCTTTGCCTGTACCTGTTTCCTTTTCCAGCCATTTTGTACATAATGCGGTAAATTTTCCATCCCCGCATATCTTTCTGTTTTTAATTGCTCTGCTAATATATTCGTTTTCCTGTCCCACATATGGAGGTTTATTAAAAGGTATCATTTCGTTTCTCCCATCTTATATCAAAATCATTCCTATCCATTACAATGTTCATAAGAAATGTCATGATACAATACTCTACAGTAAATCAGTGCTGTTTTTATCAGTCAGTACAATTGATTTCTGCGGTACGATAACCTGATTATCTTTTAGATTTCTATCTACATAAGCGCCTGCGCCGACAAGTATTCGATTTGCTATTTTTATCTTATCTTTTGTCGCAGCATTATTTCCAAAAAAATTTTCGTTTCCAATCATTACTTTTCCCGCAATGGAACAGGCAATGGAAAAGTAATTAAAGCTGCCAACCGATGCATGATGTGCGACAACACACTTTGGATAAAAGATATTGCCATCTCCAATACGGGCATACATTCCTATGTAAGCACATTCAAGTATTAAATTTCCCTCTCCGATTTCCTTAGTGAACACATTTGCAGATTTATGAATGTAAGTTTTAATATGATAGTTTTTCTTTCTCATGTCCTGAAACAATCGACGCCTATAGTAATTCATATGGCTATATCCGATACAGACATAGACAGATATATTGCAGCCAGGGAAATTTTTTTCTGTTAATTCATATTCATATACCGGAAATCCATGAAAAAAGTCCTCATGCTTATAATTTTGATGAACCATAAACCCATCTATTCTTATTTCATCATTCAATAGATGATACAATAGTATTTCCGCCAAATCCGTAATTCCAAAAATAAAAGTTTTTTCTTCCATAGTTATTCACATTCATATGCATGATCTTAATTACTCTTCTTCATTGTGCATGTCGCTAAACCTATTCCGGCATTTTTGAGTATTTTAAATCCGTAATTGCAATTATACTCTGACTGTCGTTTTTTAAACAAAATTCCACTCCCTCTTTATCTTCATCCAGAGCAAAAGAATATTTTACATATGCCTCATCATGATCAAGAATTTCAATATTCACACATTCCACGCCATGGTCCGCCAGAACGTAAGGTTCCGCGTTATGAAGTTCCTTTCCCGTTAATTCAACTACATACTTTCCTTTTTTCAAATCAATATAAGGCCCAAATTGATTTCCTCCTGTCTTAAGATAAACAGAATTCTCATAACGATATGCCATATCTGACAGATTCAATGAACTGAGCGCAATTTTCTGTCCTGTGGCTGTCTGAGCTTTTTGGTCCTGCAAATCTTTTATGATACAATCGTCAAATATGAGCAGCACATAATTATGATAATGAACGATTTCATCTGCGCATATATAATAGATTTCATCAATTTGTACCTGATCCTTAATCAAAATGCAATGTCTTCCATCATACTCTTCTTCCCGATACCATTGCTCCGAGGTTAACCAATAAAAAGGAGACAGATCACTTCCATGAAAAGCAACCATTGTAATTTCTCCATTTGACAGCATCGTATTTCCATACGCGTCTGAAAAATCTGCATACCCGTACTTAATATTTTTTTCTTGCAGCAAATTTTTAATGGCGACTGGTTTTGCGATCTGCAGGCTTTCATCTCCAAAGCGATTTTCCTGTCGTATCTGCACTTCCCAAACGCTTATCGTCAACACAGCAAATAATCCTGCCATACACACCATTCCAAGACGTATATGACCAGGCTTCTTTAAATTCTGCGTGCTTATTACAAGCAAAAGAATATTGTTAAAATATACTGGAATCAAGTATCTTACGACTCCGGCTGTGGTCGTAAATGTACACATGTATATTGTAAGTAAATTGCTGATAATTAGAAAAATAATCATAAAACGTGCATTTGCATTTTCATTTTTTTTATAAGATTTTACAGCATAAACCGGTACTGCAATGATACATAGTAATGCATAAAAACATTTCATAACATGCATGACTCCCTGAAAGCTGATAATTTCACTCACACCAGAAGCGCCATAAACTCCAAACAATGAATTTATAAGTTTTAATACATTCGATCCTATCTGATCAAGCGAAGAAAATGTATTTCCGGCTACTACTGTCGTAAGTCCAACCTTCACGCAAATAAAATGAAATACTACAAATGCCGTTCCCGTACCTATTATTGTTGCAGTAATTGCAAATAACATATTTTTTTGTTTATCTAGCAGCATCTGCTTTAAACTGCAGTCAGATTCTATAAAATTATATAGAACAATCGTTATAAAAATTGGTATAATTACATAAACGATATTCTTCGTGCTGTTTAAATTTGAAATAATAATTGCAAATATATATATAATGGCTGCTTTGATACTTCCGCCTGAATTTTGCATATGAAAAAAAGCAGTCAGTATCATCATCTGAAAAATATGATTCAAAAAATAAACAGCTTCGTAATATTCATAATATGTAACATTATAGCTTATAGGCAGCAATAACAGCAGAATGGTAAGCATACTGTAATATTTCCAATCGCCGCCTTTTATCATCTTCTTAAAAAACACAGAAATGCAAAACACGCCTATGATGGCCAGTACTATTACCGCCAATTCCCGACAGAGCAGCCAATCATTTAGAAACAGCATAAAAGGTATCATCAGTAAATTTAAATGTATCGTAAAAACTCCTGTTGAATGGTGAAATCCTTCCGGATAAAGCTGTCTCATCTTTATTTGTTCGTTTGCAAGCAAAACGGTTGAAGACATATCCGGACTGACATATATGATTGTATTGCAAATAATATTATATAATTGATAAACGCCGGCAATCATCAAAAAAATTGTCATAACCCATTTCGTTTTTTTGATTAATATATCTTCCTTCATCCGTTTATCCTCCGACCTTTCCCCTGTCATCATACATACATTCATCTATAAACGCCAAATACTTCTCAGCAATTACCTGATGTGTAAAATGATTCATAACATACTGAAATCCATTTTCCCCCATCTTTTTTGCCGCTCCATCATGATCCAACAGAAAATCCACAGTACCCGCAAATGTCAAAAAATCCTTATAATAAAGCCCGCCATTCGTCTCCAGGCAAAAATTAGTTGTAACCGCACAGTGTTCGGAGACTAATACAGGTCTTTTCGCCAGCCAGCTTTCCATGATAATTAACGAAAAACTTTCAAACCATGATGGATTGCATAAAAAACTTGCCGCCGCAAAAGCATCATGCTTGTCCTGGACAGACACAAAACCCAGATCATAAATCTTATCTTTATAAAGATCCGGTATATCCAAAGCGCCTCCTCCAATAAAAACAAGTTTTACTTTTCTGTGCCTGTTAAGATCTATGTACTTACAGAAAAATTCTACTAACTCTCCAGTTTTTTTCCCTGCGTCTTTCCTTCCGGCACACAGAATAAAATTTCCTGTAATGCCATACTTATCCCGAAACCTCTGCGCATCACAATCTATATGCCATTCTGTATCAAGTCCCTCCCCCAATACCGCTGTCTTTATATGACTCAGATCAAATAATTCTTTTGCAAGCAAATATTCAGGTTCCGAATGGAAGATGATTCCCCGCATGCGTTCCATCATCTCTTTTGTCAAATGCAGATATGCATAGCTTTCATCATGAAGACACGGTATCATCATACATTTATTACCGCATGCAGCCGATCCATGATAAGTAATCCCGTACATATAAGGTATAAATATAAAGCATCTATAATGCTCCGTATTTTCTCTGATAAATTCATACATCTGGGGACTGTTGATATCTTCCTCATAATAAGCTCTTTCCTCTTCTATCGTAACCTGCTCATTCTGATAAATCTTCAAATTTGCGGGAACAAATCTGTTTAAATCCCTTTTTCTGACCGGAAATCTTCTGACCGGTATATTGCTTTCTATATGTAACCCGCTCTCCAGCACATTTATTCCACGGTCAGCAGAAGCTTCTTTTACACATGTTGTTAAAACTTCTACTTTTGCTCCTGCGTTTTGCAAACTGTGTGCCAGATAATTGCACTCCTGTTCTGCTCCTCCTTTAATATCATCTCCGTACCAAGGTATTACCAATGCTATCGGCTTCATAACTGCTCCTCATCTATATAATTCCTGCATACATGCCTGCTATGTTTTCACCGTTTAAAATTTCATCTGCGTATCGTTTTGCATTTTGCTCCAATGCTTTTCTTGCATCATCATGATCTAATAAATATTTGATCATATCTGCCAATATAGCAGATTCATATCTGCAGACAGGAAGTTTCCAGCAAACATCATCCGGAAATTCCATATACTGATTGACAGCGGATACAATGGTCGCCTTGCCTTCTTTCAGCGCTTCGCAAAGCGTCCCCGATGACTCTCCCATAGATGGAAATCTCAGATTTACAACAATATCACATTCCTTTAATGCTAAAATATATTCATCCGAAGAAATATAACCTGTAACTTCTATATACTCCTTCATCTGCCCTCTTCTTGCTTCTTCTAAAATATCCTGTGAATTATTTTTTCCAAAAAAAATAAGCCGCACATCGTAATTCCAGGAAACAAGTTTTGATAAAGCCTGTATTAAAATACCCGGTCTTTTATTTTCGTTAATCCAGCCAAAGCATCCAATAATTTTACCACCTACCTGCTGATTCATTTTTTTTTGAATGCAGGCATTCGCCATACGTCTGCGATTTGCAGACAATTCCTCTCGATCAAAACAGGCAAGCGGAATCACATATTTATTACTTTTATTTGACAATTTCTGATACGACCAAAAATTATGTACAATTGTCTTTTTTGCAACAGCGGCAACTGACTCACTCATAGGAAATTTCCTGTCATCCGGAGACTTTTTTTTGGAATCAACCTGTTCAAAGTGCAGTGCCCCTTCTTTTCCATATCCGTTGACCAGCGCTTCCTTATAAGTTTCTTTATCGCCTTTTAAATAATAGGAATGGTAAAAAAACGGATGAATCACAAAATCATGAAGTTCGACAATTCCAGGATACTTTTTCATATAATGATAGATTCCTGTGTGATACAAAGTATTGTTTCCAAAATGATAAATAATCTCATCATACTGCTCATGTCTTGCGTCCAGTTCTTCAAGGAAATATTTATTCCCATGTTTATATGGCAAAAATTCTACTGCATTGTCCAAAGTATTATCTATAAATATATCCACATAAAAATATTTGCTTAAATACGGCGTCAGTCTGTATACAAAATTTGCAATTCCTGTCTGCTGTTTTAACCAGGGCGTTACCAGCGCTAATTTCTTTTTTGCTTCCTTTTTCTTGCAGACGTTTTCATCAAACGCTTGAAATGTCTTCCATGCTGTCTTTTCCCACGTAAAATTTAACGCATATTCCTGTCTCTTTTGTTTGTTTTCCAAGCTTTCTGAAACAGACGCATTAATGGCGTCTATCAATTTTTCCGCCATATGATTCACATCTTTGGCGTCACAGTACATGGCATGCTCTCCACATACCTCAGGCAAAGAAGAATTATCCGCAGATAAAATATATGCTCCGCCAAGCATCGCTTCCAAAAGAGGCAGTCCAAATCCCTCATATAAAGAAGGAAAGAAAAATACATCTGCTCGGTTGTATAAATCAGATAATTGATCATCTGTAATAAATCCCGTTAATACTATATTGTCAGATATCTCAAGTTCATTTACTTTCTGGACAAACTCCTCTTTTTCCTTTGAAGTATATTTACATACAATGTAAAATAAAAGTTTTTTATGCTGTATTTGTTTTTTTGTCAATGCAAATGCTTCTATTGCTCCATAAATATTTTTACGGTAATCAAAACCTCCAGTATATACAATGATAACCTCATCCGATCCATTTATTTTTTCTCGCTTATGGTAAAATAAACGGCTATTCGCGGCCCCTTCTGATACATATACGGATATATCATCTCCCATTCTCGCACATACGTCCTGTTTTGCTGCATTTGAAATACAAATCATGTGAACATCTTTCAGATATTCCAGTCTCCGATTGTACTCATTGGTTATATTTAACTCCCATTCCTGAACAGGCATAATGTAAGGAATCAAATCGTACACTGTTACGAATAATTCACAATTTATCTTATTATTTGGAAATAATACATTAACCATTAATGGATTTGGTATCCACATACAGTCAATATGATATTCTTCGATTACTTCATTTAATTTTTCCGTAAAAATTGTTTCCAATCCATAATCAAAAGAAGGCTGAAAAATGCCATCTATAATAGGAATCATTTGTCTTGCTATCCATGGATCCAGCAAATTTACAGCCTCTTGTCTGCTCACTGCTATATGCCATATGACGCCTGGATGATTTCTAACCATGTAATATAAGACATTTTTAAAGTAAACTCCTATTCCGCGATGAATTTCATCCGTTTCCAATGTTTGTCCGTCAATAAGTATATTCATTACAGTACCTCTTCACATCTATTTTATCCCTATCAATGCATAATCTGAAGAACACCAAAATGACTGCATAAAAGCAGCTTCCATTGCCCGATACATATTAGAATCTTTTACATTCGTTGTATCACTTTGCCATATTTGATCCCACCACGCATGTATAGATTCATCCTGCCAGTGCGCGATTTCCGTGTGTGCTATTCCACTTTTTTCAGCTAAAAATTCTAAAAACTGAGGATGAACAGGCCTTATATGCGTTGGGTCAAGATAAAAAGCCGCTGCACCTACATTGACATTCACAGGATTCGGCGTTTCGATGATTACTAAGCCGTCTTTGCGCATCACGCGTCCTATTTCCTGAAATAACTGCAGGAGCTGATGAATGTTAAGATGTTCCACCAGTTGAAAAGATGTTAATAATTTTACACTTTCTGACGGCAGAGTTTTCAAATAACACATTGCGTCCATATGGACCGTATTGACTCCGTTGTATTCACAGCATTTTAAAGATTCTTTATTTAAATCTACCCCAATTCCAACATATCCGTTTTGTTTCAGTAAGTTCAGCCATTCACCTCTCCCACATCCCAAATCTACAACAATGCCTGTCCCATCCTTTGAAACATGATTAAGAACAAATTTTTGAATATAATAATCCTGTCTTTTTTTTATATCCTCTTCACTGCCACGGTATCTTCTCTCAAAATCCAAATACATTTCATCTGGAAAATCATTTTGATCGTTCAATTTTGCAGTCATCTGATTCACAGCATTGGTTAATTCTTTTAGTGTATTCTCAACCAGCCTGCTCCATTCAGACATGCTTACTGTTGATTCCTGTAACAGTCCTAATGATCTCGTTACTGTATTATTTACATCATTTTGCTGCGCTGTAATAAAACGTGTTAATTTTAAAATGACTCTTGCTATAAATCGAAATACACCTCTAAGCAACGGTTTTTTTGTTTCAAAAGAAGGTAATTTCCATGGTATCCCTGACAAAGAATGCATCTTTTCAATTTCACCTAACAGTAAATGATTTCTAGCCTGAAGGCCAATGCATACCTCACCATTTACTTTTTTAATATCATCAGACACCTGCGCTAATACAGTTCCAAACTCTTTCCATTTTTCTATTTCACTATATCTTTTCTCCACATCATAAGTTATATCTGCCATAATCTGCGCAACATCAATGCTATTTTCGTCCATTGAAACTTCCTTCTTTCATTCAGCTACTGAAATTTCTCACATAAAACTATACAATTTATATTAAGCGTTTTCTTCATTTTCGATTAGCCTGATTTTTAATATTCCAATAATAAATCCCAAAAATACAGACTGCAGACCCAATTCTACCAGCGAAGCTGCCGGTATCGTAATACGCATGACAATCTCCGGTACAAGAACGGAATAGCCCTTCAATCTCCAGTACAGCAGCGCACAGACAGATAACACTATGCCTAAAACGGTGAGAACCACTCCCCAGAAAATAAACCTGTCCTCTTTCAGCTTATCATTCCAGTTCACAGACGTCTGTTCTGGTATAAAATGATGATTATATGCATAAATCTTTACGATCAGAAACATATCAATAATATTAAATCCAATCAGCAAAAAGAACATGCAATATAACAGGGTATGTATACTAAATACCTTATTAAAAAAGTGCATCTGGCCAAACAGCAAAACCGCACTGCCTGCACCTCCGATCAACAGCAGCAAGATGCCTGGGTATAGGAAAAGCCAGTTCGGGGCATACATAAACAAAAATTTCAAATGTCTCCACCCATCACGAAAACTTCTCAGATGCGGCGCTCTACTCCTGCCGTCTTTTTTTAATGTTGTCGGCACTTGTGTTATTTTTAGATGATTCAGTTCTGCCATAACTACCATTTCACTCGCATATTCCATACCTGTTGTCTTGAGACCAAGCTTCATAATACTTGCCCGGTTATACCCGCGCAGGCCGCAATGAAAATCATTGATCCAGCTTTTAAAGAAAACTCTGCCTATAAAAGAAAGAACCGGATTTCCAATATAACGGTGCAGCCATGGCATCACCCCATCTTCTATTCCTCCAGCAAAACGGTTTCCCATCACAAGTTCATATCCTTCCCTGAGCTTTTCTACAAATGGCATCAGATTTGCAAAATCATAACTGTCATCGGCATCGCCCATGATTACATATTTGCCCTGCGCTGCTCTACACCCCTCAATAAGCGCGCTTCCATATCCTTTTCTTTCTACCTCAACTACCCTTGCTCCTCCATGCGATGCAATCTCCTGGCTCCCATCTGTACTTCCATTATCCGCAATTAATATTTCCCCTTCCACATGATGGTCATCCAAAAATTTTCTGGCCTTTTGAATACACACATTTAACGTTTCTGCTTCGTTTAAACATGGCATTAATATCGTCAGTTCACACATTTTTATCCCTCTTTGTTTTCTATATACAAAATAATATTACTTGTAAGCCCAAATAATTTATAAGAAGAAAATCTCCACCGTATAGGTAACTTTATAGTTCTGAGCATATGATCTATCTGTCTTTTGCTCAATAAATTCAAATTCTCTGTCTTAGCAAAAAAATCTTTACCAAGCAATCTTAAAATTTTTTGATGAATCGGCTGCGGAAACCAGTGAAGAAAAGGAAGCACTGTATGAACCTCAACAGGATACCATCTATTTGGAGTTGTTAAAAACACCTTTTTTCCAACTCTTATCAATTCTTTAAGAAAAAATCTCTGTGCTGCCCTATTTCCCACATGTTCCAAAACCGCACTGCAAAATACAATATCAAAATGTTTATTTTTGAATGGAAGTGGTTTGCCAGGTTTATTCTGCACAAATCTGCTCCCTGGAAATTCTTTTTGGAGCACTCTTGCATCTTCTACAGAACACATTACAATATTATGCGTCCAAGGATACATCTTTTCAAAATAATTGTTAGAATCTATCTTATTATCCGGTGTAACCCCAACATCAAGCACCCTGCAGTCTTTCGTCGGCAATACACATTTCCAAAATTTTCGGTACATTTTTCTTCGGGCATATCCTGATAATTTAATAATAAATTTAGAACTATTATATTTTCCATAATCAATATATTCACCCATTTTGCCCCTCCTGGCCATAACCTGCCGCACTGAACTCTCTAAATTCTGTTAGCATTCTCTTTTTCAATCATTATCTGCTTACATAACACACCCTTTTTAGCCTATATATAAGCGAATTGTATAAATAATGGAAATTTATCTTAATTTTATTACTCCATCTGGCAAAAGATCCTCCAGCCAATATTCCTTTTCTTTTACGATCGAAACAAATATTTCACATCCTTTTGCCGCAGAAGCATCCAGTTTGTAGTAATTTTGTCCAGGATAAATTTTCTCACGAATTTTGCTTCTTGATCCTTCTGCATATTTTTCATCTTCAAAATAATGATAGGAAAAAGCTGTTTCATGATCCAATATCCGAATGATTTTATTTGTATGATTCTCCAAACATATGACATATTGATCAGGCTTTAAAGAATCTTCCATCTGATTTTCAATTACGTCAAAAGAAAATATTTTTTCTTTAAAACAATCCAGAAGCCATTTTGACTCACACGCTTCTTCTTGCATTTCATTTATAATGTCTGAAACAACTGCCCTGTTTTTCGTGCTCATAAATATACGGATTTCTTTTTGACCATTGTTTTCCATCACTTTGCTGTTTGGTACTTTTTCTTCAAAGTACCTGAACTGTCTGTTTTGAACCAGCAGATATGTTGTATGTTCTATCGCATGCAGAACAATGCTCTTAACCGCACGGATTTCATATATTGATCTTTCAATAATTACCATGTCATAGTCTTCTTTAAATGGCATTTCGATGGTCTCTGCGCTTTGCTGATTGATTTTCAAAATCTTCTCAGGTTTTCGCTCTTCTCCGTCTTTATCAGATTGTATAACCGCATCCAGATTCCAATCAATATCAGGCCTGCATACGCCATAATCAGTTGTAATATTATAAACTTCAAATTCACAGGCATTCAAATACCCATGATACGTAGGGCCGTAATCCTTATTGAAGGAAATATCCAATTTATAAACGCCCTGCATAAACGGCTGGTTTTTAATCGTTAGTTCCAGCATGCCCTCATTCTTTAAAATCACATTTTTTCCTGTGTTGATAAAACAATTTGTAGAATAGCAGTTCAGGCCGTCATTCCTGTATATGGCAAGGCTGAACATCGTTTCTTTGATCGCGTCGTCATGCCTTTGATAATACACACGCAGCAGTATGCTTTCTCCAATGCCAAACTGCATTTTGTGGTCTTTCGTTTGTGCGTCCAATAATTCATAATCCGTTATCTCCAATGCGCGGCTGCCAACCTCAACCAGCTTTCCGTTTTTCTTTAGTTCGATGATATCTTTTTCTGTATATACAAAAGACTGCGTTCCTTCTGTTATATTTCCTGTTTTTTCTTCGTTTGGCTTATTTTTATCCGCAGTTTTTTTATCTTTCCCGTCATCTTTCTTTCTGCCCATATGTTCTTTGCCCATAACCCATGCCATATATATTTGAATAACATCTCTGGGCATTCCCATTTTTTCCACTTTTCCATCTTTGATCCAAATGGCTTTGTCACAAATCTGTTCTATTTGTGATGTGGAATGGGAAACGATCACGATCGTTGTTCCGGACGCTTTAATCTCTCTTAGTCTGTTAAAACATTTTGCCTGAAAATGCGCGTCACCTACAGCCAATATTTCATCTATCAGCAATATTTCCGCATCGACATTAATCGCGACAGAAAATGCCAGTCTCATATACATTCCGGATGAATAGGTGCGTACCGGATTATCAATGTATGCATCTAATTCAGAAAACTCAATAATTTCATCAATGCGTTCATCTATCTCCTTTCTTGTCAGACCAAATATCGCGGCATTTGTATAAATATTTTCTCTTCCGCTCATATCCGGATGAAATCCGGCGCCCAGTTCAATAAGGCTTGAGACCCTTCCTTTCATTTCAATTGTTCCGCAGTCCGGATATATGATTTTTGTAAGAAGCTTTAACGTCGTGCTTTTCCCGCATCCGTTATTGCCAATTAGTCCTACTGCTTCACCTTTTCCTACCTCAAAGCTGATGTTTCGCAGCACCGATCTTTCTTCATAGCGGTTTCGCCTGTGAAACAATACTTTTTCCTTTAATTGATATCCTTTATCAAAATAAACTTTAAACTTCTTTGTAACGTTTTTAACTTCAATTGCATTTTCCGGCAGCATGATCGTTCCTCCAATATCTATCCCTACAGTTCTTCTGCAAAACTCCTTTGGAGCTTACGAAACGTGTATTCTCCTACAATAAGAAAAAAAATTCCCATCATCGTTGCTGATGTCAGCGTGTAAATGTCAGGTATTTGCTTATAATAAAGAACTGCCCGATATGCCTCAATAACAGGGGTCATAGGATTCAGCTTCCAAATTCCCATAAGATTTTCCGGCACCATATCAGATGCATACATAACCGGAGTTAAAAACTGCCAGGCCATAGTTACAATACTCAGAATATATGCTAAGTCTCTGAAATAAACTGTTAGAGCAGATACCAGCAGTACCATTCCAAGCGCCAACAAATATTCCACCGCCATAATCAGCGGCAGGTACAAAAGCGCCAGCAGGTTAAATCCATAGTTGGTAAAAATCAGGACCAGAAATACTACAGCGAAGCTTAAAACCATATTGATAAACGAACTGGTAACATAAGATATGGGCATAACCTCTCTTGGAAAATAAATTTTTTTTACCATATCCGCGGAACCTAAAATGCAAGTCGCCCCTCCGGTCAATGAGCTGCTGAAAAAAATCCACGGAACCAATGCTACAAAAAGAAAAAGATAGTATTTTTCTATCCCAGATTTCATAATCAGTGAAAATACCATCGTATATACTAACAGCTGCAATAACGGATTAATAAACGTCCACATAAATCCCAGCACAGAGCCTTTATACCGTCCGCGCAGCTCTTTTCTTACCAAACTAAAAATCATTTCTCTATAAGCGTATATTTCATTCAACAGCTCCATTGAAATTACCATCCCTGCCAGTTTTGTGAGCTTTACTCAACAATCTTTTTATTTTTTATGATTCAGATTCAACTCATATTCGCCTCTAAAACAAAATTTATCTGTTCAAATACCGTATATATTTATGGCATGTTTTTACCGCAAAAAATATTTACTGACAGCATTATTTATTGACAATATTATTTACATAAGGCAAAATAAAAAACGTATGCTGAAAATCATACGTTCTTATCGTTACAATCTATGAATATACATTTATATTTTCAAGCGCTATCCCTAAGTATCTTTCATCCGTGCTGTTAAATATTTGTTTTGGACATTTTAAACTGTCTGTCAAAAAAGAAATCTGCAAATATCTGTTCTCAGATGCAACATCAAGAGTCACATTCTGCTGCAGTTCATCTGTTGTATTAAAATAACTCTCCATACCATCTATCAATATTTTTACCTTCAAATCACTTGTAATTTTTGTATATGATATCCTAATTTTCCTGCCATCATTTCTGACAAATACGTTTGATTCTAAATTACTGCTCCAGCAAAAGGCACTCCCATCTTCTCTTTTTTCCATACCATGCCATCCATCATAATCTAATAACGCATCTCCGATTTTACGCTCTTGTTCCAATTCAAATGCTGCCGGTAATTCCTTTGTTTCCAATTGTTTTTTCATGCCAAATAAATAAACTTCCCTGGCAACTTCACAAGCGTTCGTACATCCATCACAAGTTTTTACTGCTTTTTCTAAAACGTCTTTCCTTTTTTCCTCATTCAGCAAAATCTCATCCAAAGAATGATCTCTAAGATCACCCATACAAAATTTATCTCTGCCTGATCTTTTGTAAAAAGCACCCGTTACACACGCATAAACCTTACCATCCGGCCCGATAACAATATTTTGCATTCCAGCATGACAAGTGTGTCCTACCCCCCCCCCACGTTCCTTTGGACAATATCTTTTTCTTATCAATTTCTGTTGCTGCATAATCCCACAATGCCGACTGATATGCAAATGTATATAAATTTTCCTGCGGGTTTTCTGAGATATCTGTTACCAATGGTATAAAAGAGACTGCGATGCTATCTGAGATGGATTTGAAAAAATCCTTTATTTCAGCCAGCTCATGTAAATTTTCCTTCTGCGCAACCGTATTGATGCAGACATTTATTTTTTGTTTTGACAGATATTTGATCGTTTCCACAGCCTTTTGAAAAGATCTGATGTTCCTCCTGATCTTATTATGCGTTTTTTCTGTTCCATCAATGGATATGTGAAATTCAATGCGGTTTCTGTCTTCTGTTTTAATGCTCTCTACTGCTCTTTCGATTTCTTTCTTAAAATATCCATTGCTTGTTATAGAAAATTTATGCTGTGTTCTTTTTAATCCTTCAATGATAAATTCTGGCAGCGTATTATTTAAAAATGGTTCGCCTCCACTGATGGATATTGTCATATTCTCAGTCAATAATGATTTTTCAATCTTTTCCAATATGACAGTGCTGTCTATTTCCTGTTCTTTTTTTATGTCCTGAATTTCTCCACAATGCTTACAGTTCAAGTTACATCTGAGCGATGGAAGATATATAATTTCTTGAATTTTTTCCATGGTATGTTTTTCCTTTTGCATGTAATATTTTTTGCTATATGAAAACATCTTTTTATTCCGTTTTATTTCACTTAAATCATATATAGCCGAAACTGCTTATCATTATGTGAAAAAATAAAATACTGGAATCATTTATATCACACCGCAATCCTTAAAAATATTTACTATAAGCAGTATTTATGCCTGGTTCAATGTGAAAAATGTCCGCAAATCTGCGAATGACGGATGCGGACGCTGGTGTATTGAAAACCAAGGGGCAATATACAGAAAAATGTCCGCTATGACATCCAGCACGCAGACAGCCTTGAAAATAACGCGATGAAATACTACGATCTGCTCATGCAGATTGCAGATATACTGTTGCAGCTTTATGAGAAAGGAAAGCCATAGACTACGGAAAGCAAAAGACAATAAAAATATGTCTTCCGACCTGCAGGAAAGTTTTGGGAAACCCATAAAAGATGAGAATCCATTCCTTCTGCTATAGAATTATGGAAATCTTTCTGAAAATCATGATGGATTGTGAAAAAATTTCAGGTTAAAAAAGCTGTTCCAATTAAAGAACTGTTTTTTAACCTGAATAAAAAACAAAGAATGTAACTTTCAATGATGATATTATTATAACATATGCCTGCTGGTATGTTTTCAGAAATAGTGTTCTTCAACTGATGATGCATTGCTTTACCAATTAAATTTTCTAAGCATCATTTTTGCCTTATCCGGCTTTTCTCAACGGAAAACCTTCTGAATGGAAATAATTGCACAATTAATTTATTTTTTAACAATGTGTAATTCATATCCTAATGCGTTCAGTAAATTACAAAACATTTTCAACGAAGGATTATTTTCCTTTTTTTCAATACGTGAAATAACCTGCTGTTTATTCCCGGTCATTGCAGCTAAACTGCTTTGCGTCATTTTCTTTTGTTTGCGTATACGAATCATTTCACCTATTAATCTGTATTCTTCTCGGCTTTCATCCCAGGCTTTTTTGAATTCTGGTGACATTTCTCTCTCTTTTTCAAGCTCTTCTTTAATATTAATTTGAATGAATGGCATAAAAATATACCTCCTAAGCTTTAAATAATCTATCATAGTCAAATTGATACATGCATATAAGTATCATTTTTTAATAATCTGATACCTATATGCTTTATGCATTTCAAATAAAAATAAAGCAAGTTTAAATAGTTCCTAATCCATTAAATAAAATTCTTTCCTAATTCTTTTCCAAGTTCTTTTGCCCGTTTTGTTACAATTAGACAATCTCTTGTCGCAGTCTTATTTTTTTGCTTTTTACATGCATGAAGTAAATATATATTTTCTTTATCAGCTACCACATAAAATATACGATTATCTTTGTAAAAATAGACTTCATATACTTTTTTCTTCCACTGCTTAAATGTTATTTTCTCAATTTCATTATTCTCAAGACATTCCAGCACTGTATAAGCATCAACTTTCTCATCAATTGGCAAATTCTTAATATACTTGCTAATTAAATCTCTGCCAGAATTAGAACAGTAAGGATGTAAGACCATTCACGTACCTACCTTTCTTTTATTTGTATTAATTCTACAACATTTAAGTTGTAAAATCAAGAACAAACAGAAAATATTTGGAATAATGTTCCCGCTTATATCTCATCCCAGGCTTTTCTGAATTCTGGTGACATTTCTCTCTCTTTTTCAATCTCTTCCTTTATATTAATTTGAATGAATGGCATAAAAATATACCTCCTAAGCTTTAAATAACCTATCATAGTCAAATTGATACATGCATATAAGTCAAAAGCCATCACTTGCAGACTGTTCTGTTTCATGGTAAAATAAACACATAAAACGTCAGGGGGATATCATGACAAAAAAGGAAACCTATGAGGAATTAAAACAACGCATACAGGAAAAGCATCAGCAAAACAACGCGAACCGTGAATACAAGTCCCGTCTTTTCAGCTTCATCTTTGGCCGAGAGG
>CAOKJJ010000037.1 GCA_948468465.1 uncultured Eubacterium sp.
ATAAATATTCTAATCCTGATAACGACCCTCGCGGAATATGGATGAGTAAC
This sequence comes from uncultured Eubacterium sp., assembly GCA_948468465.1. Next base: position 51 of record CAOKJJ010000037.1, read on the forward strand.
AGTATCTTGGGATTGGCCAATGTCAGTGCCAGCACTGCTTTCATCTGGCTCTGCCCAGGCAAAGGAAATTTAGAGGAACAAAGCCGTGAAAAAATGCGCAAATTCGCTTCAGGCCATGCCACACAGAATCTGTTTGACGCATTGCTGAATGGATTTACATCGGGCAGCACGACTTTCATCAATTGGGAACTGGTGTAAAATACTATTATCACTCAAAAAAGTATTGAAAATATGGAGGTAACGTAGATGACTGAAAAAGAAATGATACAAAAAAACATTGAGGAATTCGCAAGACTTCAAAATTACATGATCGTAGCAGAAAAAGAATCCGAAACATACAGAAGAATGAAAGACAGATACATTGAATTAAAAGTAATCTTAACCACTTTTGGCATTAATCTTACAGAATTAGATAAAATCAAAGAATAATATACGAAGCAACAAAGATTCTCATTTTCAAAAGAATCTTTGCTGTACCGCACCACAGCAAAGATTCTTTATTTCGCCCACATGGAGTCGCTTCATCAAACCATAATTTCCGTTAAAAACACTGATCTTCGTCGACACTTTCCCCTTCTTGTTTATCCCTTTCTTAACTATAAATGCCTGATGATCCAATTATTTTCTCCAATACGCCTTTCTCTATCGCACGATGATGTACCGCTGCCACTATAATAATAAGCAAAACCGACACCGCAAAAGCAGCCGTAAACCGGATCCGCGCTTCAAAAAAACTCATCAAAAGCCCTCCCCAGGTCATATGGACCAGATAAACAGAAAGGCTGATGTTTCCAATAAAATCAACGAAACGATTACTCTTGAAAAAGTTTTCGCCAGAAATACAGCATATCAATAATCCGATGGCATACACAACCGATATGAGATAAGGCTCCTGTGCATAATACTGCGGATTCAGCATATAAAACGCCGCTGTCATCACGCCGTAATGCAGCACTGCCATGCCGATCCCCTGCCATGCCTGGATTTCTTTTTGTAAAATAACATACAAGATCAATCCGGCAACCGGAATATAAACAAATGGCATATAAGGAATCAAAGATGCCGCAGCTTCCTGACTCTGCAAAAACGCGCTCATCAAAACGCACAATAACAAAATCCCTTCCATCATGCAAACCCCTTGCAGCGCATGTTTTCGAAACATAAAATGGCAGCAGGACGCCAAAAAATAAAAAGCAAACAACGGGAGCAAAAACCATGTAGTCCCATTTATGATATCTCCAGTGCCGTTAAAATAATAAAACAACGTGGCACATCCCACCCAGTCCCGCAGCGAGAACTGCATCCAATACGAAGGAGAAACAAAATGAAACATCCACTGAAACACGCCAAACACGGCAAAAGAAAACATGACATAGCAGTATAATTTCAGCATCTTCCTCATGTAATATCTGACACAGTTCTCCCTGCCCTTATTCGTGTGCAGAAATAAAAAACCCGTGATCAAATAAAACAAGCTCACTCCAAATGCTCCAAACTCCTGAATGATATGCAGCGGCGTACATACAAAAAAATCCACGATTCTTTTAACAATCCAGCCGTTTCCTCTCATGCCTCCCAAATGATCATATAAAATCATAGCAACTGCCAATGCCCGCAAATACGCAATAGATTCTATCTTTTTTCTCATTTTCATTCGATGTCCCTGCCCTTTCGGCCGCCTTCTTCCCATGACATAAAAAATACAGCCAAAAATAATGGAGCGGCAAATATCATCGGCGCACAATACCGATACAAGATGACCGGACTAAGCAAAACCGTTATAAAAATTCCCATTCCAAGCCCAATGATTAAAAATGGTTCCCTCCATCTGCGGTAAAGCGCATAAAATAAAAGATACAGTGTCATCCACAAATATGTGCCCGCCTTGGAAAGGACCCCTAAAACCGGCACATTTGAAAATGCCATGGTCAGGTTCCCGCCATATCCGGAATGGTCGTCGCCTTTTCCATATAATGTACTTAGCAGTTTCTCATACGCCGGGAACAGGCTTGAACGATGAACTGTAAATCCCGTTAGTTCCATACCATATGTATCCAAACACAAACAGCTGATATATGGATGCCATATTCTTGCATCTGGCCACTTCTTGTTTGGATACCATAGCCCAAAGGTCTGCGCCGCTGCCCCTTTTAGATATCCGCCTGGCTCTGTCAGAAAAAGATCCGTATACAGCCTTATAAATCCAGCCATATCATCCCTGATTGCCCCAGTGTCTGCACGGTTCTTTATCTGATCTGATATACATGGCATATACATGCGCCAGTTTTCATCCGACATATAACGCTGCATTTGATTTAACTGCTGTTTGGATAATTGCTCATGCTCATAATTATAAACATACGCCATCTGCTGCAGCGGAAGGCTCAGCATTTCCCTCAGCGCCGTTCCCTTTTGGATACCAAGCATCTGATAAACAGGACCCTGATACAGCAGCACCACCGCAATAACCGCCCCTGATAAAAGAACGATCCTCCTGCGGTGCTTCTTTAAGAAAGCCACAGTAAAAAAAATCATGAACAAAATAGCATACATCCCATTATTTCTTATCATGCAAAAAAGTATGAGCCACACTGCCAGCTTTATGTCGTTTTTCTTATCCACCCAAAATGTATCCGCATCCTGTGCCAGTTCAAGCAGCTGCAGCACACACATTGCAAAGCATGCCGCAAATACCGGATCCTGCGCGGAAGTCAGACTAAGGATCATATGCGTTGGCAGCAGCGCAAAAAATGCAGCGGCGCAGACAAGCGCAATTCCCCGAAACTGCCTGTTCAAAAATGACAGGACATGCCAAACAGCAAACAGCACAAACGACATCTGCGCAAAGCTGAAAATCGCAAATCCTGCAGTGTGGCTGTCAAATAATAGTTCTCCCAATTTCATAATTCCATAATACATGCCGCAGTATAATGGCGACCATTGCGAAGATATCGGCACATCCGGACTGGAAAACTCATAATACCAATAAGATACATCCGTTGCATAAACCCCTGGAAACAAAGCTAAATAACCCAGAAACCAAACGAATGCCACAAACCCAAAGCAAATCGGCAGCAGCCTTTTATCATTTTGGATATGCTCTGCTTTCCCGCCGCTTTGATCCAGCCATATGGTAATTGCTGCAAGTATCGGAGCCATTGCAGTGATAAGTGTTATAATCTGTAACAACAACTTTGCGGATAAGCTAACATCTCTATATCCATCCAATATCCCTCCAACAACCAGCATAACGGAAAATACTGTTGACAAACCTGCTGTAAGCAGATAAAATCCCTTCGTTTTCCTGTGAAAACACTTTACATACAATCTGTAATAGATGTAAATACAGGGCAAAAGCAGGATTTCCGTATATGACGCATTATTTAGACACACCATAGACAACTCTGTTCCAATCCCACAGGCTCCGCTAACTGCCAGAAAAGCTGCCAGTAATTTTTCTTGTTGTTTATATGTCATATTTCCTCCTAATAAAGTCTCGTCAATAAAAACTACTGGCCAAAAGCGTCAAAACATTTCGTATGGAAAACACCCGAAACAATATTCCTAAAAATGTTATACACGATAAAACTTCACAAACTCTCCACAGCAATGGTATCTCATATTTCAAGCATACTGTTCCCGCAAAATCCACAGGCAGCCACACCCGAATCCTATAGTTCTCTCCATACGACAGCGAGATCTCCTCTCTGCCTTTATCCTCTGTATAAGCATGATAATGATCATACATCTGCACAGGCACATCCACATAAGATATTTTTCCAGTTCTGTTTTCACAGGATAAATAATATGTTCCTCTCTTATCATACATAAAGCTGATATTTTCAACACCCTTCTCATACAGCAAATCTCTTCTTTTAAATCCTTCCAAATCCGCGCCAGACAATTTATACTCCGCATTCATCACCTGCATCGTCCCAAGATCCGCTCCCACATACACCCGAAGCTCATCCTGGACATTTACATAATCCATCACAAAATATCCTTCTGTAAAAACCGCGGCTGCAGCAATGCCAGCCATCACTCCCAGTACGGTTCTTCGTGATAAATGCTCTTCTAATATCCGAAGTAAAAACAAAATCATGACCGTAAGCAATACAGAGGCTATTCCAAGATACCTCCATGGGAACTGGATCATGCCTGTAATCTTTGCAATTCTCCCGCTAATACACAGCAGATTATCCCACCAACAATAGCTTGATGCCATAAACGCGGCTGCCATCCCAAGCAGCATGCATGTTTTCGCTGCTTTCATATTTTTATCTGGCAAAAGTCCCCATACATCCTGGTGCATATAAATAATCACAAATAAAATCAGTCCCAATACCAAAGGCAGTCCCAATGCCAAAGGCATTTCCCGTTGTGTGCCTCCATAAGCGTTGTTTCCTGATGCCGTATGGTATATTCCAAACAACTGCACAGGATAAACGCCATTCCCTTCCATCTCCCTCAAAACACCGGATACATTTATATCCATCCGCATCGACATTAGAAAAGGAACTATAAACCACAGATTCAGCAATAAAGAAAGAACTCCGCTTTTCATAAGTGCCATAAAAATATTTTTTCTGCATGTTTTTTTCCAGTTCCAAATCACAAACAGCAAAATAAAAAACGCAGCCATCTCACAGCTTAATACATGGGAATTAATCAGTCCGGAGACTGACACCACCAGTGGTAAATAGTCTTTCAGAACGATTATTTCATCTGCACGCTTCTTGTATACATTCCAAAAACCATACACCAGCAATGGCAGAAAAACCATCGCTGTATACTCTCCTACCGCCGCTCTGATCATCACATTCGTCATTCGATATGCAGATAATGTATATAAACCCGCTCCAAAAAGCCCCTTTTTCCAATCCTGCATCATCCTTGCCAAACACCAGAAACTAATGATGCATGTACAAAAATTAACAGCAACAACAAAAACCTGATAACAAGTTTGAACAGGCACATAAAAATTATACAAAACAGCTGGAAACAGCAAAAATGCCTCCCCATAAAATAACGGTGAAGCATACCCATATCCATTCAGCATTCCAAACTGCATCCGATGCGGTATCTGCATCTCCCGAATCCCTTCTGCCAGGGAAATAATTCTGGACAGATGAAACTGCAGGTCATGACCGGGATTATAATATAAAAAATCTACAAAATATGTTATGCTGGCAGACATTGTAATTCCCAGAATCCCAGCCACAATCCATTTTCTTTTTAATTTCGAAAATCCATGTTGCTCTCTGACAAATATCAGATACAAAAAATCACAAAATGCCATAAATAAAGCCACTGCCACACATACTATCACCCTGTATGCCCTTTTCTCTTCGATCTGAATTTCTTTCACCGTCAGCCTTCCGCTGCCATTATGCCATACAGACAAATTAACCTCTGTCTGCCGGCACCCAGGGCGCAGCCAGAACCTCGTCTCCGCTTCCTGCAGGCCATCCACAAGCTGAAGCTTTGATGCCCGCAAAAGTGCACCATACTGTGTATGGAATCTGAGACTTCCAGACGATTGGTCAATACTGACCATATCCTGACTGCTGAGTGAATCGTATAAAATTTTAACCTGATATGCCCCACTGCCCAAAACAGCCCTGCAATGAAGCAGCTCAAATTCACCCAGCGGCTGTCCCTGCCAGTCTGCGGTATCCGGCCAAACCTCCAAGCCTACGGCATCTTCTCCAAACTGCGTAAGCTCTCCATCCAAACTGTTTTCAAAAGAATCTTTTGAAAATACTAAACTTGTACAACTGTCAAAACACTTTAATAAGAAAAAAGCAATGCATATAAACTCTACGGCCAAAACCAAAATCATCTTATTCATTTTTTTCTCCGGCTTCCTCTTCACTCTTCTTTTACCTGCATTCATTTTCTTAACCCCTATGTTTTATGTTCACTTTTTCCATTCAGCAATTTAAAACTTATTTTTCTCTTTTTCCATATTCCAAGTTGCTCTCGGCCACAATATAATGCGGCCGCCTCTTTACTTCTATATAAATCTTCGAAATATACTGCCCCATAATACCCATGCAAAACAACTGTATTCCGCCAATCAACGTCATAATACATACTATAGACGCCCAGCCAGCCACAGGATCTCCCCATATCAGCCTGCGCAGTGCAATCACCATAACAGCCAGAAAAGAAACCATCGTCATCAGCAGACCAAACCAGGAAGCAATACTAAGTGGTACCTGTGAAAAATTGATCACACCGTCTACAGCGTACCGAAACAGTTTCCAGAAGTTCCATTTCGTCTTGCCGGCAGTACGATTCACATTTTCATACGCCAGCCAATAAGTACGAAATCCAATCCACCCAAAAATCCCCTTAGAAAAACGGTTATATTCTCCCATGCCGATAATCGTATTCACCATTTCCCGCTTCATCAGCCTGAAATCCCTCGCTCCATCTACAATATCCGCATCCGAAATGCGGTTGATCATTTGATAAAACCGCTTTGCAAACCAGCTCCGTATTCGAGGCTCTCCTTTACGCGTCATTCTGTATGTCGCTACACTGTCATACTCTCCTGTCTGAAGGATTTTCAACATTTGCGGCAGCATAGCCGGCGGATCCTGCAGATCCACATCCATCACCGCTGCATAGTCCCCCTGTACATTGCAAAATCCAGCATACATTGCGGCTTCTTTGCCAAAATTTCTGGAAAAAGATATGTAAAAAACATGATGGTCTTTTCCGGCAAACTCTTGCAGGATTTTTAATGTATCATCCTTAGAACCATCGTTGATAAACAAGAGTTCATAATCTACAGTCATATCCTCCAGTACCTTTTTTGTTTCTTTATAAAAAATCGGTATTGCCTCCTGTTCGTCGTAACAAGGAACAATCAATGACAGCAGCATAAATTCTCCTTCCCAAAAGACAATTTTAAGATGTATTGCCTCCTTAAAAATCACAGTTCATTAGTCCCACATCCATATTCCCTTTCAACCAAATGAAGCTCCATTTCAAACTCCTGCCTGCTTTTTTGCGCAATTGTATCTAATATCATTCCTGAAAAAAAACTCTGTAATGCAGCCATCGCTATAAAACCAGATGCAATCAATGTCGGAAATCTTGGCACAAGCCCTGTCTGTACATAGGTAGCTAGAATCGGAACAAACAAAACCATCGCTACGATAGCCAGAAACAGAGCCAGCAAACTGAAAAAATTCATAGGCTTATAATTCTTATACAGCTTAAAAATAGTTTTTAACACCCTGATTCCATCACTATATGTATGAAGCTTTGATTCACTTCCTTTTGGCCTGTCCCTGTACGCAATCGGTACATTGCTAATATGCATATTTTTATCTACCGCATGGATACTCATCTCTGTCTCGATTTCAAATCCCTTCGACAACACTGGAAATGTTTTTACAAACTGGTAACTGAATGCCCGGTATCCAGTCATAATATCCTTAATATCACTTTTGAACAAATGATTAATAAAAAACCTCACCAGGTTGTTCCCAAAATTATGAAATGGCCTTTTGTTTTCTTCATAATACGTAGAAGTGAGCCTGTCCCCCACTGCCATATCCATTTTTTTATCCAATATCTCTTCCATCATCTGTCTGCCGCATTCAGCAGGATATGTATCATCCCCGTCGATCATAATATAACATCTGGCATCAATCTCCCGGAACATCCGCCTTATGACATTTCCTTTTCCCTGTTTGCATTCTTTTCGAACTACGACACCTTCCTCTTTGGCAATTTTAGCCGTATTGTCTGTAGAATTATTGTCGTAGACGTAGATGGTAGCTTCCGGGATTTCTTTTTTCCAGTCTTTTATCACCTTCCGAATTGTTTTTTCCTCGTTATAACAAGGTATTAATACTGCACAATCTTCCATCTGTAGTCTCCTTGTCTGTCCGAACGGCCTATTATCCGCTTACACAACATTAAAAAAGCAGAAAGAATCAACGTTATAAATACATCTTATTTTCTGTCTTTATTCCTGCATATTCTATGTGTTTTACAGTCAAATAACCTGTAAGCACAACCATAATCCACCCACTCTGAAATACCGCAATGTATTCATCAAATCTTGCATGGAACAGTAATATAACAATTGATCCCACAAACCTTGTGTATTCTATCTTAACGTTTCTTTTCAATTTATCACTCATCCCTGTTTACCCCGTTCTATACCGATATCTTTTTTTCTGTAATATTTTTTCTTAAGGCTTCTGAGAAAATGCAGAAACATCCGTTTTGGGCTCTCATATTCCGCTCGCAGGCTTGTACACTCTTGTTTTAATGACTCTATGTTTTGATTCAATTCCTGTATTTTATTTCCATAGCTATCTAAATAAATCTCATCATTTAACTCTATCACCGTAATATCACTCAATGTGATCAGCAGTGTATCCAGCCAATAAATATGAGAGGTTGGAGAAACGTATAATACCACTTCTGTTTCATCCTTTTTCAACTGCTCAAAAAGAGCATTGCACCGTGTCTCATATTGATCCCAGTTTGCACTCCATGATTCCGGCAGATAAATGATATCCACACCATAATGAAACTCGTCTGGCAGCTTCCCTTTTCTGTCATAATCTGTATACAATTTTATCTGGCAGCCGCGCACTTTCAGTGAATGTATATAATTCACTATTTTTTCATCCATATTGCGATTACCCAGATAACGATAAAATACAGCAATTCTTTTCCCTGACCGCAGACCTGCCCGCTCAAGAATATCATTGCCCTGTTCAAAATAAGCTTTGGCGACCGCATTTACTACCTCGTTTGGCGCAAAATACATCCGTAATATTTGAAATCCCTGCTGATAATCGTTTGGTGCCAGCTTATTATGCCAGCAGTCTACACAATCCCATAATATTTTATTTGCAAATCTTCTGGACACATCTGCATACTGCTCCTTTTTGCCTGCTCTGTTCAAAAAAATATCCACCAATTTAGATGCTCTCACTCCCGAACATCTTTTTTCAAATTGTTCCAGACTCAAACAATCCCCGCCAGTAACACCGATGCCGAGATTGTAATTGTAGTACTTTTCCCTTATGCCAAAATAAGTCCTCGCAAAAAACGCAAATACAAAGAAGGTATACCTATCTTCTGAAGAAACAAGCTTTTCACACTCGATATAAGAAACAGCTTCTTTACAAACTTCTTTCTTCCAAATCTTATTCGTTATATTAAAATCAAATTTATCTTCTGCAAAACAGGCGTTCAAAATCTTCCCATTTTCTATCCGTCCTTCGTATGGAGTCAAAAATTGTTCCACCCAGCCTGCCATTTGACCGGAAACATTTTCACTTAAATGCAATCTTGTACCAAAATGCAGCACATCCACTTTCCGCTGTTCCATTTGCATATAAAGTTCTTCGCACGCATCTGTATCCAGGTAGTCGTCACTGTCAAGAAACATCAAATATTTCCCAGCAGCCTGTCTGATACCTGTCATTCGTGCATACAAGGTTCCCCTGTTTTCTGACAAACTAACCACTTGCACGCGTTTATCCTTTTGTCTATATTGCTCCAAAACAACACTGCTATTATCCGGCGAAGCATCATCTATACAAATAATTTCTATTTCATGCAGCGTCTGATACATCAGGCTGTCCAGACAAACCGCAAGATACTTTTCTACCTTATAAACCGGTACAATAACAGATATTTTTACCAACCTGTATGCTCCCTTCACTGATTCACATAGCTGCTCAGGCAAACTATTTTATTCATAAACTACCTCAAAACACTGACTTTGGTATCTCGTGGCCTGCGCCGCATCTACAAGCAAAAATTCTATATTTCCATTACACTGCAATGTCTGTTTATCTGCTGTAAATTTAAAAGCTCCGTTGTTATAATATATTGGCGTATATATTTTCTCCCCGCTTTTCATATATACCATTGTTCCCGCTGTAAAATCTTCCTGCAAAGCAATTCCTTCGATTGTCCAAAAACCAGCGTTCGCATCCCCGATACATTGATGATTCACTTCTGCACCGTTTACACTCACAATTTCGAAAACACCTTGCTTTTGCTGTTCGGGCAAATTACAAAACTCTGCATAAGCAGGTATCATGGAATCCTTATAATTCTTTACCAAATCCTTTGGATAAAAGGAATCCATAGCTCTTTCCACATTTTCAAACAGCACCGTATCTGGCTCAAACAAATCAATCATCATCTGCAATTTGGCAGCATCGTATGCATGCACACATACAATTTCCGAAAAATTATCACCGAAGTAATCAAAGTATCCTGATAAATAACTGTCACACAATACCAATAATTTCTTTTTTCCGGCTGACTGCATATCATTATTTTTATAAACGCCAAATGCATCTGGATTCACAAGCTGAAGCATTTCTGCAGAATCTGTTTCCTGTTTTGCATATACTGGCTTTGCTGTATAACCTATAAGCGCGTCATGAATCGTAACAGCAGAAACTATCTGTTTTTCTGCCACCGCTTCCTTTCTGTCATAATCCTCAGTAACAGATAGAGGTTCCTCCGATAATTCTTCCAAAACCGCATTCACCCCTGTAATACGCCCAAAATCACTCCAATGTGCAACATCATACCGCTTATAAAATAACCGCTCTCCTCCTTTGCTTTTCATGAATATTTCATCCACAAAAACGTGCCGGATACCCCGTTCATCCACTTCGCCCTTAATCTGCTCCGTTAGATTGGGCGCATCATATACCCCAACACTTGATGGCATCCATTCTGGATACGTTGTCGCTTTATTCGGATTCAGCATATATACAAATTCACTCCCGTTTGCAATACAGTAGCTCTGCAATTTTTCCAGCCATTCTGCAAAGTACGCCGCATATACCGCATCTCCATCCAAATGCTGATACGATTTCATAACGTCATCTCCCGTACCAAACAAGTTTTCATCGACCCCATATATGCCATTTGGAAAAATATGAAAAACTTTGTGGTTAAAATTCGTATATAAACCGATCATCTGATCCCGAAATCCTATCCGGTCCTGCACATAATCTGTCAGCTGCTTCGTCAGATCCTCTGAAATTTGTTCTGGAAATTTCGTGAGATATCTGTTGTCAATAGAAGATGCTACCTCTTTTTTATAATTACCTGTAAATATACACAAAAAAATGATAACGCTTAATGTACCAATATAGGACAAATGATATCTGCGCATTTTTACACTCCTTGTCTAAAATTTAAAGTAAATAAATGGATTATAAGTACTGTTTGTCAATGTAATCAAACAGAGCAAAAGCAGAACTATGCTAACTGCATTCTGTGATATCTGCATCAAATCATCTGACATATGGTTTCGAAGTATTTTCAGCAGCATTCCTTTTATGTTATAGCTCAGCAAAATAGCTATCATTAAGACACATACACTTCGACTGTCAGCATAATAAGCAATCTGATATTTTACCCAATCTGCCCGGTATATCCCAAACATACATTTTAAATAAGGAATCAATATGCCAATATCTTCTATTTTGAATATCACCCAGCCTATCGTAACCAGAAACATAACCCAAATATTGCTTAAAATTTGACTTTTGTATTTTACCCCCCCCGCTCCAATAATATAAACATACCATGCCAGGCTCCCCAAAGCACAAATGTCCATGATGCGCCATGCCATAAGCCAGTCAGCAGAAATACAACAGACAAATGCAAATAAACATTTCCTTTCCGATTGCCGCCCATAGGAATATAAACATAATCCCTGAAAAATGATGACAGAGAAATGTGCCATCTGTGCCAAAATTCTGTTATAGATTTTGATATATAAGGATAATTAAAATTCTCCAGAAAATCAAACCCCATAATTTTGCCTAAACCTATTGCCATATCAGAATAACCGCTGAAATCAAAATATATCTGCATCGTATAGCAAATGGCGCCATACCATGCAACAGATGCTGACATGTGCGTAACATCAAAATATTCCATGCTGAATATTTTATCCGCCGTTTCACCTAAAATATTGGCAATCAGAACTTTTTTCGAAAGGCCATATGTAAATCTTCTCAACCCTATAACCGCATCATTCAAATTCATTTCTCTCTTATCAATCTGACAGCAGATCGTTTCATATCTTACGATAGGCCCTGCAATTAATTGCGGGAACATGGATATATACAATGCAATTTTAAACGGATTCCTCTGCACCTGTACATTTTCCCTATACACATCTATGACATAAGATAATCCCTGGAATGTAAAAAACGATATCCCTATCGGCAGTACCAGATTCAGATTTGACAGCACGGTTCCAAAACATTGATTGATCGTATCAACCGCCAGATTTAAGTATTTAAAATATCCCAGCAGCCCCAAATTGAAAGCAATGCTAAAAACCAATGCAGCCTTTTTTATTCTTTTATTCAGCATTTTGCTGATGATAATTCCAAAACTATAATTCATGAATATGGAAAGCAGCATGACAAATAAAAATTTCGGTGTATCCCATGCATAAAAAATCAGACTCGCAGCTAATAGCACACCATTGCATACTGTAATTTTGTTTTTCGGCATTAAATACTGCAAGCCAAAATAAAGCAGCAAAAATACAGGTAAAAACCAAACAACAAAAATGATTGAACTAAATACCATAGAAAGCTCCTTGTAAACATTTCATATCCCAGTCAAAAAGTTTCTAATTACTGCACTTACTATTTTACAGACTTCTTCCTGCATATATTTTGTATCTTCGATGAGAAATTTGCATACACTGTCCTTCGTAACAAAATAAAAACATCTGCGATACAGCAGCATAACGCTACCGTAACAATAACTATAATAAGGTGCCATATAAACTCATTTTTAAACCCTGCCATCTTTTTTACATAATCTGCAAACTCTCCAGCCACCCCTGTTATCAATGAATGTATCCCTAATATATATAAACTCCTCTGTCCAATATATTCTAAAATCACGTTTTCTTTTATATATGAAACAATGATCCATAATCCTAAAATTGTACAAAACGACTCAGCATAGTAAAACATACTGTTAATACCTGCAATATTTCCGCCATATGTAAGCGACAAATGCCATCCTGTAAAAATGAGCAAAACTCCCCAGGATACATGTGGCAATCTGTTTATCATTCGTTTTTCTATCCCATATCCAAATAGCAGATAAGCTAACGACGCAGGCAATGCATTTATGGTAAAAGCTGTACTTCCTGTCACAATCGTCTGAAATGGAATTGTAATAAAACACAACAACATAAATAATATTAATTTTCCTTTGTCAGAAATTTTAAAAACAAACCACATCACTATTTCTGCTATAAATAAATGCTGAAAATACCATAATGGCGTCCAATAGCCACCCAAGTAGCCTCCTCCCAATAAAAGCGCTTTGATTTGATGGATTCCAATCGAATAAAAACACCCCATATATTGATAGCTTTTCCATTCATCGACAATAAAAATAATGATAAAAAATATAATATATGGTACTATGATCTTAATAAACTTTTTATAAACATATTGGCACAGTTTCATGTCTCGCCAATGTTCAGCCATCAGATATCCTGATATTGCAAAAAACAATCCCATATGAAACGTATAATAATATCCAGAAAGCGGTGACGCTGTATGTCCGCCAACCACGAATATCATTCCCAAGCCCTTTAGCATATCCGCAGTATGATTCCTTTTACTCATGTTTGATAATTCCTTCCTTTAACTGAACTCAATCCACAGCACTGCTATCACATAAAAAAGAACCATTAAGACCAATCCTTTATCTGATAAAAGCACCTCCACAGGATCACCAAACGAATCCCCTTCTATGTCCAATTCATACTTCATAAGAATTGCTAATACCAAAGGCACTGTCCAGATCATATAATTATTTTTAGAAACGACTAATGCAGACCACAGTGAATAGAACATCAATCCCAATGTTTTGCTCATTAACATATTTCCATTTAAAAAAGATTCCGTATAAAACTTTAAAACCTTTCTTGTATTCCCGCCTTGTATTTTTCTCAATTCATTTCTGCGTTTCCCCAGCCCCATATACAAAGAAAACATCATGATTGTCAGACAAAGCCACTGAGAAACGATACAATCAGCAATTAGTCCGCCAAAAAGCACTCTCAATACAAATCCTGTTGCTAAAATCATAACATCTGCAATCGGCTTATTTTTGACTCCAAAGCTATATATAATATTAATGAATACATACAAAAGCAATAGTATGTTTGCTGTATGCCATAGACTATGTACTATTGCAAATACGATGGCCTGAGAAAATACAAATAACAAAATCGCAAGTATAACTGCCTCTGTACAGCTCACAAGCCCTGAAGCAATTGGCCTGTTTCTTTTTACTTCATGCCGGCGATCCTTTTCCACATCTTTGATATCATTCAATATGTATACGGTGGAAGCAGCAAAAGAAAACACAATAAACCCTAATCCCAGCCTGATTAACGTATAAACATCAAAAATATTTCCGGCAAAAAAAGCAGGCAATACAAGTAAAAAATTCTTTATATAATGCTCTGGTCTTATTAATCTTATATATGCCTTCATCCGTCTTTTCATGTTCACCACCACTCCATATTCCTTTTTAGGCTGCTATTTTTCCCTGTAAATCCATCGTTTATTTATAAAATAATTAATTGGAATGCAAACCAGCATATTTAACACAGGCGCTATGTATTTCATAAATGCAGATATATTCGTCCAGTGAAAATACTGATCCAAAGCAGCATAAATTGGGTACAAAACTGTAGATAAATCCAAAATATCAATCCATAATACAGATAAGATATTTGTTAAAAATAACCCTGTAAAAGCATAGGACACATAGGTTTTTAACAATACTTTCCACCAGACTGATAATGTGTTGTTTTGGGTAAACACAAACCTGCCTTGCAAAATATAAGCAATAAAAACAATTATGATAAAACCTACTATATTAGCAGCAACATAATGCATTCCTGCTCTTATGCATACTACATATATAAAATAGTTTATGACCGAGTTAACAGCACCTACCAGTCCAAACTTTATAAACTGTCTGAAAATTATAAGTTTTTTTCTCATCTTCTCTTTGAACGTCATTTGTCCATATATGCCTTTTTATGTGCCTTTACAACTGTTTTCAGTCCATATATTTTTTCAATATGATTACGTGGCTTTTTGTAAAACTCTTTATGATCTAAAACTCTTTCTATCTTATCAGCCAAATCCTCTGCATTGTTTGGTTTCACAATTTCACCCATTCCAGTGTTTTGGACAATTGTCCGTACTCCTGGCAAATCTGACGCTACCACAGGTGTTCCGCAAAACATCGCTTCTACCTGCACCATGCCAAACGCTTCCAGCGAATTAATGCTTGGCAGTACCAAAACATCCAACGAAGAATAAAATTCCTCCATTTTTTCTTCCTGAATTTTACCAATAAATTCTACGTTGCTTATGTGATTTTTCTGAATGAGCTTCTTTAATTTCGGATATACGCTCCCTCCAGCAACATTTTGATAATCTCCGCCAACAACCAAGAGAACATCATCCCGCCTTTTTTGAATTATTTGATAAGCCTTCAGCAGTACATCTATTCCTTTTTCTTCTACAATGCGTCCGCAAAATCCAATTCTTTTTGTATCATATACCGTTTGGCTGCTTTTTACTGCATGATAATCTTTCATCGGCGCCCCGGCTTCAACAAGCTTTTCTCCATATCTGCCCGCCACCCTTGAATGCAAAGCATAGTCCTTTGAAGAAACAAGTATTTTTCTGGAACGCGCCAGACATATCCGATGTGAAAAATCCATTACCTTGACAATAAAGTTGTTGAAAAATGATTTCGGCATATGAATATCACAATGATAGGTAGCAACAATCTTTTGTTTTTTGATGAGCATTGAAAGCAATCCTGATTCCAGCATCGGCAGATGAAGATTCACAATCTGATGCTCTCTGCTCATCCTGACTGCCTTCCATATAAATTCCGGACTGACAACTCCTTTACTGATTCTGAACCATACTTTCGTTCTTATGACCCGCACGCCATGTATCATCTCTCTAGCCTGCAAATCAGCATGATTTGCAGTTACAATTGTTACCTGATACCCTCTTTTTACAAATTCTTCTGCTATCAAACGCGCATATTCTGATACACCGCTCACATATGGGTAATAGTAATTAAGAACGATTAAGATTTTTTTCTTCATTGCATTTCTCCCAAACCTATCCAAAGCTTTGTACCAAAATTAATAATACATCACCCAATTCCCGTAAATACTCGTATAATTTATATCTGTCAGTTCGCTCATATCTACAAACGCATAATCCTCAATTCCATAATCAGCTAAATTAAAATGCATGCCGCTGAAATCATATGCCCAGAACGCAATCGTTACTTTTTGTTCCCGACTCATTTCAGCCAGTTTTTCCAGCTCATACTGATAAGTAATGCCGCTATCTACTCTGTCATACGCTAACTTGATCCATGGCAAACCATTCAAACATATAAACGCTATCATAATTGCACTTAATCCATAAACACCATCTTTCTTTTGTCTGCTGCACCACTCTTCTTTTCTCCACAAAAGTTCAAAAGAATATATAATCACGATATAAATATGACTAACATAACGAATCTGGTATGTACCCTCAAATGCAATGAGTTCAACCGCAATACATGCAAGATAAAAAAGCATAAGCTTGTCCGAACGGTTCTTTAACTTACCTCTTACTGCTGTTACAGCTATAACAGACAACGAAAACAACAATATTCCACTAAAAAATATACCTGAACCGCTTACTCTTAAATCAACAAATGTATAATAGTCTAATTCACTCTTATCATAGGTAAATGGAAACTTTAACAGTTCTCCTAAAGAATGATAGCTTCCGTGGCTCATCTTCCCAAACAGCGATGCAAGCATCCTTCCTGTTTTTCCTAATCCTGCTATACCAAACGTCGCTTCTATCGTACTTTGATCCATCATATTTGAAAAACCATAAAAAATATCCTGATACCTGTGAATGTTCGTAACATAAGGCGCCGCTCCAACAACCCCAATGGAAAATCCCGCTATACCCGCATAATATGCCAGCAGCTTCGCCGCATGCTTCCTGTCCGTTCTCGAATGATACGCCTGAAACAAAAATGTAATCATACAAATAAACGCCGTAAATCCCAAAGTCGAAAATTTCAAATTGCATCCAAATATAATCAACGCACTTAATATCAAATAATGCCTTTTCCTGTCACAATCCCTGCCTGGGTCTGCAATCAGCAGCGATTCCATCATGAGCATGATTAATATGCATCCGGTCAGACCGTCCACATAATAAGAATGCATCTGCGCCAGCACCATCGGATGAAAACCAGCCATCAAAGACAGCACGACACTTTTAGCAGCCGAATATCCCTTCGTTTTAAAATATTCATATACCATCAAACAGGTAATCACCGCAAAAATAAGCGTATATGCCTTTCCGGATTCGATATTTCCTGTTATATAGTAAGCCGAAGCAGCCAGATACCAGGACGCCTTCGGATAGCTTTCCGCATATTTCACAGGATTCACGCCCGCAAAAGGCAGAATTTCAGACCTCTCATTAAACTCCACAGCCGTATTGTACAAAGGGTTCCACCCCTCTTTCAGCAGTCCGACCGCCGTTTTATGATACGCACCGCCATCCCATGTCTGATCAAAAATCACACCGCAGGATAGGACAAGAATCATTACCGTAAAAATGCTGATGCAAAATATCATAGCTTTCTCACGGGTACTGTATTTATGGCTGAAAAAAAGCAGCAAAGTAACCACCGTCAACGGAAATAAAACATTCACATACGAGATACTGATACCAGCCGCAAACAACACAGGTGTTAAAACAACAATCCCCGTCATCCAAAAAAGCATGTATTCTCCAATGCCGCCTGCTATATTTTTTTCCTGCTTTTCCATACTGCAATCTTCCTCACATCCATTTTTGTATTTCCAGGTACCAGTCCCTAATGCCCTCCGGCAGGCTATACCGCACCTGATACCCAAAATCATGTCTGAGCTTCGAAATATCCGCCACGCAGTCCGATACTTCAAAAGCTCTCACATTCTGCTTCGTAACGATTGGTTTTTCAATACCTGTCACCTCCATGCAGATTTTAACCGCTTCTTCCACACTATAAGAACGTCCCGTACCGATATTGTAGACATGAAATCCTTCCCTGACCGCCATCGCGCAGCATAACGCCTCTGCCACATCCTTAATATAGACATAATCCCTTCTCGGTGTCAGATCCATAAGCTCTATTCTCTCTATCTGCTTATCCAATAACTGCTTCATAACTTTAGGCAGCAAAAATGTTTCTTTCTGCCCCATTCCATATACATTAAACGGACGAAACACTGTAACCGGCAGTGAAAATTGCTCCGAATAAAATTTCCCGATATGTTCAGCAACCACCTTTGTTTCATGATAAGGCGTCACCGCTGCCACCGGATGCTCTTCCGTCACAGGAAGAAACTGCGGTTCCCCATATACATAAGAACTCATCAATACCGCACTGCAGCGTTTTTTCCTGCAGTACTCCAATACCGAAACAGTCCCCATCACATTTGTATGAAAATATTCATAACTGTCACTCCAGCTGTCCGGCACAAACGTCCTGGCTGCAAAATGATAAACCATATCCACCGCACAATGATCATAAGGCGCAAGCGACTCTTTTTTAGAAAGATCTCCATCCATAAAAACATGCCTGATCACATGATGCCCCTGTTTTTGCAAGGCTTCTGCCATTCTTTTTCCGATAAACCCATCCGCCCCGGTCACAAGGATATTCATGATAAAAATCTCTCCTTTTTTTCTTCAAAGCATTCCGATGCTTTCTGATAATCTTCCGGGCGTCCGATATCGAGCCAATATCCGTCAAACTGTTTCACCGCAACTTCTTTTTTCTTTTCTAACAGCTGTTTCATCAGATGATCAAAGCCATAATAGGTATCAGGCGGAATATATGTAAGAATCTCTCTGGAAGCAGCATAAATGCCCATGCTGACGATGTAATCCAGCTCCGGTTTCTCTTCAAATCCGCACAGGACGTCTCTTTCATTCGTATGCAGGATGCCATAATCTACCTTATGCTTCCTGCTGTAACTTGAAATTGTAAAAATACAGCCGCTTTTCCTATTTCTGTTTTTATGATCCTCAAAAAACTCTGCAAAATTAAGATCCGTCAGGATATCCCCATTCATAACGAGAAAATGTTTTGGCAGGTCTTTGATCTGATGCAGCGGCCCCATGGTTCCAAGCGGCTTTGTTTCCAGAGAATATTCAATCGAAATCCCCCATTTTTGCCCGCTGCCGAAATAAGTCTGTATCAAATCCGCCTGATGATTCACCGTAATAATCACCCGCTTAAAATCATATCTCGCAAGCTGGCGGATCAAAATTTCCATAATCGGATAATCGCCTACCGGGACAAGCGGCTTTGGCATTGCGATTGTATACGGCCTTAAACGTGTGCCCTTGCCTCCCGCCAAAATAACGGCACATTTTTCTTCATTCAACATTTTTTACACCACTTTACTTATTGTATATTTTAATAGCAAACACTTTCATCCGTACATTGATTCCTTTTTCCAAAACAGTACTATACATCCACATTCTCTGTTTCATCCTCATATGGAACTGCATAAAGGTCTGTTTCTCCCCAGGCAGGAGAATAATGGCGGATATAGAATTTATAGCCTGTGAATGTATTTCTGCAATATTCAAGAATGCTGATCATCTGCTCTTTTGTGTGATAAACAGATACTGCGAGGATGGGCTTGTCTTCAAAGATTGTTTTTTCCGCTCCCAAAAGCGCTTCAGGCTCTGATCCTTCTATATCCATTTTTATAAATGTAACCCTGCTAGGATCCCCTGTCTTTTCTCGGTATGCTCTTACTACACTGTCAACAGAGACCGCAGAGACTGCCGTACAGTTTTCCCCTTCTTTTTCGCCTAATTTATTAGAATATTCCTCCCCTTCTTTAAAATAAAGAGTAGTGTTATTTTTCCAAACGCCTTTACGTATCACATATCCAACAAAACCCTTATGAGACTTCTGTATCTTTTTTATATTTTTACTGCATTGTGCTGCATTATATTTATCAGGTTCCAGACATAATGCTACAACACGCCCCACACCCCAATAAGGATATTTTTTACTGAGAGTCCATATTGTGTCTCCTGTGTATGCACCACAGTCTATAAAAAATTCTTGCTTTTTAAAATGAATGGCTGTCGTGCTAAAATACTGGTTCCTACATGGATCCTGTGCCGCATGCAGATATTTTCGGTTCAATGTACATCTGTATCTAATGATATCTTTATATACCTGCCTGCTCCTTTCATCTGCCAGGTCCTGCAGATTTTTAGATATCCTTTCTTCATTCAGTTTGAAAAAGTCTTCTGTTTCTTGTAGATTCTTTTTATTCAGATGACGTTCCAGATAATCAACTACCGCATTTAATGTATCTGAAAAAATCAATTTCCTTCCAACTACAACCATTGGATGCAGGATTTTAATTCTCATAATGTGATTCCATATATTTACTAATTCTTTACGCATGCTTTTTCCTTCTTTCCTGTCTTCTATGCCTTACATCCTTACACATTATAAATACCTGCCTTGTATTTCTTTAAATGCTCAGAATCCATAAACCAGTCAATCGTCCGCTTCAATCCTTCATCTATGGTATACGCCGGCTCAAACCCTGTGAGCCGCTTTATTTTGCTGTTATCACACCACAGCCTGAACACCTCGCTGTTTTTCGGCCTGATCCTGTCTTTCTCACAAATAATCTTCGCGTCACTTCTCATGATATCCCGGATTTTATAGAGCGTATCCAGCACGCTGATCTCATAATTCGAGCCGATATTTACTGTCTCCCCATTTACACTGTCACTTTCTGCCAGCATGCAAAAGCCCCGGCACGTATCCTCGACATAGTTAAAGTCTCTTGTCGGACTTCCGTCACCGATTTTTATTTCTTTCTGACCATTTGCAATCTGCGTAATAATCGTAGGTATGACCGCTCTTGCCGACTGGCGCGGGCCATACGTATTGAATGGCCTTGCAATCGTAACCTGCAGTCCAAATGCATGATAAAAGCTCATCGCAACGGCATCCGCCCCAATTTTGCTCGCGCTGTAGGGCGACTGCGGCTGCAGCGGATGTGTTTCATCTATGGGCACATATCTGGCTGTTCCGTACACCTCGCTGGTCGAGGTATGAATAACCTTTGCCACATCATTGTTTAAGGCAGCCTGATAGATATTTAATGTGCCTTTTACATTTGTATCCACATAGCTCTGCGGCGCCGCATAAGAATATGGAATGGCTATTAACGCCGCCAGATGAAAAATCAGCTCCTGTCCCTTGGCGATATGCTGACAATATGCCGCGTCCCTCACATCTCCGCAGACAACCTCCACCTCATCCAGGCATGAGACATCTTCCAGCCAGCCCCAGTCATTAAACGAATTATACTGGGACAGCGCCCTTACCTTTGCTCCCTTTTTTACAAGCATTTCTACCAGATGCGAACCGATAAATCCATCCGCCCCTGTTACCAGCACCCTTTTTCCTTCCAGTTTTCCAATCGTGTTTTTATCTGCATCTCCCATTTATTTTCCTCTTGTCTGTTCCGTTTTTATTTTAATTAAATACATTCAAAATTCTGCACCGCAGCCTGCTTAACACACGTCCCATTTTTGTGTGCTCCATAAAGTCATGATACTTTGCTATCACACGCCATGTTCTGAGAGAATAGACCGTACGCAGTTCACGATCTGCCTTGTCCCTTTCTTCTCCGAGCTGCCTGCATTCCTGTTCCAGCGCTTCCCTGTCTTTCATAAACTTCTCATATTGATATTCTTTGCCCGCCCACACTTCATTCAATACCAGTTCCTTGCTTCCGTAGCTGTTGCACAGCATCATCAATTCTTCGAATACTGCCCGATACGGAGCTAGTGCTTCCGCGGTATTTATACGTCTGAAAACTGCCTTTTCAGAAACCAATTCCATAAATTCCTGATCAAGCGTATGTATCATATCTTTTAAAGTAAATCCGCTTTTAATTTTATTTCTGCAGTTTTGCCTTACTTGCTGTTCCTCTCGGTGCAGTTTGCCGATCCATGCACATACCGCATCTGCGTACTCCTGTACCTCCTGCGGATGGTTATCTTTGTTATAAAAATCTTTTTCCTCATCGGCCCTGCATGGAATCAGGCTGCCTGTCGTATCATCTATCAGTTCATACTGGCTTCCCACATCAGCGCTGATCACCGGAAGGCCCATGCTCAAAGATTCAAATGTCGTAACGGACAATCCTTCTTTTAATGAACACAGCAAAAATAAATCCGACATTTTATAAAATGGCTTTGTATCTTCTACCCGCCCGGTGAAAATGACGAATTCCTGCAGTCCCCATTCCCTGGTTTTTCTTTTTAACTCTTCCTGATATTCTCCGGTTCCGACGACCAGGAACTGGATATCCGCTCTTTTTTCTGTTACCTTTTTTGCAATGTCCAGCATTAAAAAGGGCCGTTTTTCCGGGCATAGCCTGCACAGATACAGTACGGTCGGCCTGTCTTTGGATATATGATACAGCTTTCTTTCCTTCTCGCAGGAAATGTTCTGCGCACAAAATACCGTTTCGTCGATTCCCGTATAAATCAGTCTTGTTTTGTCCTGATCCGCTCCATATTTTTTTACTAAGATAGTTCTTGTATAATCGTTTGTTACAAAGGTCCGTTCAAGCATACTTGAAAACTTTGCGGATACGCGGGGATAGCCGCCGTTTCTCCAATAATTTCCTTCCGCATGCACACAATCAACAACCGCGACTTTTGGAAAATCTATGCGGATGAGCGGCAGTACATAATATCCCCAATAGCTGCTGATATTGCATACAATATCTACCTGACGCGAACGGATATAATAGTAAATAAACGATACCCAATCCTCTTTATTTAAAAACCGGGGCAGTTCAAACACATCGTCCGTCTCCCGCGCAAAATCAGGTTCCCATTCATTTTCATCTGCAACCGTCGTCACGATGCCTATTTCATACTTTTTCTTATCCAGATTTTTTATAATATCCAAATTAAACAAATCAGCTCCTCCGCATTCCATATGCGGCAGCAAAAACAATATATGGTATTTGCTGTTTTGATAAGGAAGCTTTCTGTCCCAGTCTGAAGCTTTCACTGCTGCAAACTCAAGTCCGGATCTAAGTTCCGGACACATGGCGCTGATCCCATCCGGCACATCCTTTGCCAGCAGTCCAATCTTGTCTTTCAGCCTTTGCCGCAGCTTGTCATCTTTTTCGATGCGGGACAGCATTCCGGTATCCAGCCTTCGATACCAGAACATTTTCTTTGTAATATGAAACGGCCGATGTCCCTTTGCCAGCAGCTTTAACCACAGCTGCCAGTCCTCCCATTCATTCCTTGTATGGTTTTCGTAGATCCCCTCGGAAAATACTTCTTTTCGTATGGCCGCGATATAGGAAAGCACATTTTCCTTTTTCATAATGTCCGAGGAAAATTCTCTTTCCCACGTATACTGCTGATGGTCAAATCCTACAGAATCCGTATATGTCCATGCTGCCTCCGGACTGCTCAAAAGTCCCCAGTATGCCATTTCCAGATACCGGCAGTCGATCAGGTCGTCCGCGTCTAAGATGACAATCACATCCGAGACGCTATGTGCAATTCCTTTATTTCTCGCGCTCACAGCGCCCTCATTTTGCTGACGAAGCACTCTGACCCTGCCGTCTGACGCTGCCAGACGCTCAAGCAAAGCGATATCTTCCTCATTGGTGCTGCCATCGTCTACGATAATCCATTCAAACCACGGAAATGTCTGATTTAACACACTGTAAAAAGTCTGTCTGAAATATGTGCCCGCATTATAATATGCCGTTATTACTGATATGAGCGCTTTTCCCTGTGCGGCTGCCTGCCGTACATCATACTTTTGCGTGAGCTGTTTCCCAGGTTCCAGCGCATAATTAAAATCCGCCATATGCTTCCTCTCATTTCATTGCAGTTTTGATCACATGCCAAACTGCCGTCTCATTTCAGACCGTCATATCGTAAGCCCTTTCTTTTTCGCTATTTTCTCGATCCGTTTATCTTCCATCAGCCTGTGATATTTATATTTCCACTTTTTCCCTTCCATTTCAGCTTCTTCATAGCGTTCGAGCGTTTCTTCCGTCTGCAGCTGCATCTGTTTCATTTTCGTTTCGTTTTCTTCATTTATTTTTTGCAGAGCATGCATTTCCAGAAAGGCTGTTTCCTTTTGTACGCAGGCGTCCTCATATGCTTTCTGCATATTCTCTGTCTGTGTTTTGAAAAAATCACGCGCCTCTTCAAGCTGCGCCGTCCAGCCTTTTTGTTCTGCCAGAATGCCGTTCATACGCTCTTCCTGCTGCTGATGCCATGTGATTGCTTCTTTCATCTTCTCTTCCTGCTGCTGATAAAACGCGATCGCTTCTTTTAGAGAGAGCACCCACGCTCTCAGACTGCGCATGTTACAAAGGATGTGCGCCGCGCTGTCATATTTTTTCTGTACTAAAAACCGCTTTACGGGCGCGTACCAGACCTCATTTTCTTTTATGCTGTTTTCCTTATCATAGGCAAACGCCCAGTCCCATGCCGCTAGGATTTCTGCTATTTCCTCCAATGCAAGCTTCGAATCTATCATGCTTTGCATATAATAATTCAGCGCGCCCGCAAACAGCAGGTCAAACTTTTTTTCTAAATTCGCGTCCCGAAATATTTCCAGGCATCTGCGATAGCTTTGATTGATCCCGTCAAAAAACCAGCGGTTGTACAGAAACGAAACGGACTTGTCCTTTTTATCTCTGATGCGGTATAACACAATAGGTTCATCCACATATTTCATATTTTTGCTGGCCAGAATATATTCCATATAAAACACCATATCCTGGCCGGGAACGCCTTCCAGCGCTTTGAGTTTTGCATGTTCCATCAGATCTCTTCTGTATATTTTGGCCCACAGTCCGGACCTTATTTGAATCGCCGCATCTATCTGTCCTGGCAGTTCATAAATTCCAGGCCGTATGTCCATGGACTGGTACACATTTTCTGTGATCAGCTCTCCATCTTCATTTATTTCCTTATAGTATCCGGCAGCGCAGCTGTATGCTCCCTGTTCCATTTCCTGATACAAGATTTCACAGGCTTTCGGCTCATACAGATCATCCGGATCCAGAAACATCACGTATTTGCCTGCCGCCAGTTTCATGCCTTCGTTTCTTGGCTTTCCGCACGCCCCGGAATTATCTGCCAGATAAACAGCACAGACATTTTCATACTGCTCCGTATATTTCTGAACGATATTTCTGCTCTGATCTGTGCTGTGATCATCGGCAAAAATGATCTGTAGATTGGAAAACCCAATTGTTTGCTGCAGTAAAGACTGAAACGCCTGCTCTATATAGTTTTCCACATTGTAAACAGCCAAAATAACACTGATCTTGTATTCGCTCATGCTTCTCCCTTCAGTCTTTCATTTTCATTCTGCAAATGCTGCATTTGTTCCAGATAATACTCCTTTGCTTCCTGCAAATGCTGCATCTGTCCCAGATAATACTCTTTTGCTTCTTCTAACTGCCGAATCCATTCTTTTAATTCAAGATTTTGCTTTTCCATATTGCCGCATTGCTGCTGCCACCATTCTTTTGCTTCCACAATTGCCGCGTAATCATTTCTGGCAATAATCGTATATTTAGATTTTATAAATTCCCTGCCGTTTTTCTGCTGTGCCGGTGCAATAAATTTTTTATCCGGTGCGTTAAAATCACAATAGTCGCAGGCATTGGATGTTTTCTTTAAATAAAAGCTTAAGATTTCTTCTTTTTTGGCCTCTTTGAGATTGACACATGGAATGTCTTTCACATAACCAAGGTCATATAAATAAGCTGCACGGGAACAATCAAACAGTTTTCCTTTCATTACCGTCTTGCACATTTTACTGCTTCCACAAGAAAGATAGATATCACTCAGTTCACTCTCACTTCTCCCTCTCGCCTGATGTCCTCCCGCATCTATCCACTTTTCATTTGAAAGGCAATAGGAGATAATGCCGTATGCATCCAATTTTGATACAAATCTGGAAAGCAGAACAATGTTTCCATAATCACTGATATTTACAGCGGCTTTTGGATTTTGAAGCTGTTTTAATACAGATTCTTCCGGTATTTTAGTTCCATTTGTAAAGATCTCCACATAGGTGATTTTGTCATTTTTTACTAATTCTTCTAATAATACATCCAGATGCGGATAGACAAGCGGTTCTCCGCCTATCAAATCTATGCCAATACACCTATCTACCCCCCCCCCTTGAAAAAATTGTCTTCAAATCACCCAATATTTCACGAATATCCAAATCATAAGGTTCTTCATAGTTCTGCATAAGCTGCACACAATCTTTACACTGCAATGTACATCTTGGCCCGGTAGTAACCACTATTCTTGGAAGAATCAGCTTTCCGCTGCCGATATCCGCAAGCAGCTCTTCCTCCCTATGCCGCATAAACGCTTCGATATCGTCTGTTTTCTTTCTTAATATGACATCTTTGCGAATCAGCTCCAGACATGGTTCCAAAATTCTCTTTCTATACATCGCATCCATCTGCATTCTTCCCTCCCGGCCTCTCCTCCCGATCTTTTTCTCTCATGCCTTTTTTCTCAAGCCTTTTCTCCCAGGCTTTTTCTATCAAACCTTTTCTCTCAAACCTTTTCTCCCAGTCAGCGCTAACCAAATAACCTCCAATAAAGTCTGCCTAAGCGCACCCGCATGCTGCTTCCAGGCTTCAGCAGCTTCATAAACAGCAGCCTTGTCCGCTTTAAGGCTTTTGCTTCCAAGGCAGGCATGACATCCTGCTCTTTTTGTATTTTGCCAAGCAGCTGTTCATAATACGGCGTATGTCTCGCCGTCTCCCAAAACACATATGCAAAGTCCTCGTCTGGTCTCATCCATGGTTTTAAAAATCCGGCATAATGGATAATATAAGGATTCCTGCGCGCAGCTTCATATGCATCCAGCATGTCATGCGGCGCATATTGAATCACATGTTTCCAGCGATACCGGTTGCAGTCGGTAATCACATTCCACGCCATATCCAGATACGCCACTCGATCTTTACATACAATATTTAAAATATCCTGATCCGAAAACCGGTAAATGCCCGTGTCAGACATTTCCAGCAATTTCTCTACGGCAACTTCCTGTTTCATCTTCGCGATATGAAAGACCAGCACGCCTGCCTGAAAATATTGAAACGGCTGTTCCATTCCAAGCGTATGCATACAGTACTGACGCATATCAGAATCTTTCTTATTGCACTGGCCCGCAAAATCAGGATCCGGCGCTGCCGCAATAAAACAGTCTCCCATCTGCGTATCATAAAGCTTTGCAACATCCCGAAGCACGATCAAATCGCAGTCCAAATACACGACTTTGGGATACTCTTTTAAAATATCCAGAATCAAAAACCGATAAAATGTTTCCGTCGTAATATGCTGCTTTGCCTGCAGCACATACCCGGACACCCGGCTTGCGACGTTTACAAATGTAATGCTTACATTTTCCCGCACAAGCCTTTGTTTGAACATGCCGCGGCTCGTTTCGTCAATATCCGTATGAAAAATATAAATCTCATAATGACGCTCTTTTGCCGCACACGCTGTGATGGACTGCACACAAGCATACAAAATCGGCACATATTCCTGATTAGCAGCCAGCACAACCGGTACTGCGCCCGGAACCTTTTTTATTTCCGTCTGCGCCTGCGCATGGCGGATCAATGCGATCTGCGCTTCTTTCAGGCGATATCCGCCCTGTTTTTGCAGGTACAGATAATAGATGCCCGCCATGCGTTCCCCCAAATGCCCGATTGTCCGGTATCCTTCCCTGGAATAGGTACGCATATCCGCCCGCTTCTCAAACTGCTCCAGCACGTCAAATAAAATCGCTGCATATTCCTGAAACAAGCGCCTGCTCATAATAAACATGTTGCAGGGATAGAAAACCTTTCCCTCAAGCAGCTCCTGCGCGGCCTGCGTAAAGTGCGGATATTTTTCCGCTAAAATATCCAAAAGCAGATCCAGATCTTCAATATGAAGTTCCGGCGCTTTTTCATAATGGTCATATACAGACTTCGCATTCATGCATCTGACAGGCACACCCTTGGCAATCAGAAAATCACAGCCTTCAATCTGTGACCGCATAACGTCTTCCTGTAAGCAAAGCTCCCGCGCCGCGCGCTCATTCCAATGCTCATACTCCACCGTCCCCCATGCGGATTCCTGCAGCTGCTTCTGGTTAAAAGAAAAGAACCGGCGGTAATGGCAGAATCCATAATAGTCCGCCTCCACATTTTTCCACGCCCAGTACTGTGTCGTCAGCTCACAGTAAGATCTATTTTTAGAAGAAATGTTCTCTCCCTGATTGTCCAAAAACATGCCGTCCGCAGCCGCTTTTGTCTGAAAATCACTTCCCGCAATCACATCATAAAACAGCGGATGCTTCACCCGCATCGTACTTTGATTTGGCGTATGCGTCACAAATATTTTAATATCACTCACTTTATACTCCCAACTCCTAATCAGCAGCTCATATATGCGGCGCATACCTCCTGCGCGCTTCCGCACATTTTCACATGTCCTTTTTCCAGCCACAGAGCATGTTCGCATATATTTTCTACAGAGCTGATCGAATGCGATACATACAATAACGTTGTGCCTGTCTGCAGCATATGCTTCATCCGCTGTTCACATTTTTGCTGGAACTTGTAATCGCCTACCGACAGAACTTCATCGCAGATGAGAATGTCCGGCTGCACCATCGTTGCTACTGCAAACCCAAGCCTTGCCGCCATGCCGGAAGAATAGTTCTTAATCGGCATGTCCAAAAAGTCCCATAACTCCGCAAAATCCACGATTTCATCAAATTTTCGGCGCATAAAGTCTTCGGCATATCCCATCAGCGTACCATTCAAAAGCACATTTTCCCTTGCCGTCAGTTCCCCGTCAAATCCGGCTCCCAGTTCAATGAGCGGAGCCACTCTGCCGCTTACATACACGCTGCCTTTATAAGGCTTTAAAATGCCGCAGATCAATTTCAGCAGGGTTGACTTGCCGGAACCGTTTGTTCCCACGATCCCCCATGCTTCCCCTTTCCGCACCTGAAAATCTATATTTTGCAAAGCAAGGAATTCCTGAAACATTAATTCATGCTTTAACATTTTAATTACATATTCCTTCAAATTGTTAACCTGCCAGGATGCGCGGTTAAAACGTACCGTCACGCCCGATACGGCAATCGCAAGCTCTTTTTCTTCCATCCGTTATTTCCTCGCATCATTGATTCCTAAGTTCTATATATACAAAATAAATTCATCCTGTTTTCTGATAAACATCCGCAATCCTATGACAAGAAATAAAATCGCAATGATAAATCCATATGCCACTTCCCCCGCACCGGGCATTGTCTGCTGCAGCACGATGGTCCGAAATTGATGAATATACTGATACATCGGGTTAAAGGCCGCGATCGCCCTCTGCATCTTTTCTGGCAGCTGCCCGATCGGATAAAAAATCGGCGTTAAATACATCCATGCCGTTGTCAGCACGCTGTAGATATACTCGATATCACGGAAAAACACGGAAGCCTCCGCCAAAAACAGTCCCAGTCCAAGACAAAAAATATATAACTGCACTAATACAACTGGAAAAAACAGCATCGTCCACGAAAACGGCGTTTTTGTAATAAACAGCACAATGATCATCGCGCCCAAAGAAAACATCAGGTTGACAAGTGAGCTTGTTACTTTCGATAATGTAAATACATATTTGGGCACATAAACCTTTTTCAGCAAAGCCCCGTTTCCCGAAATGGAATAAATCGCCTGATTAGTCGCCTCCGTCATAAATGTAAACAATGTCTGTCCGATCAGCAGATATACCGGATAGTTTTCCACTTCAAAACGGAACATATGAGAAAAGACTAGATACATCACGACCATGACCATCAATGGATTTAACACACTCCAGACATATCCCAGAAAGCTTCGTCTGTATTTTAATTTTATGTCTTTGGTTACGAGCTGCTTAATCAGATGCCTGTAACTAAATAAAATCTGAAATCTTAATTTCATTTTATTCATTGTTCTTCCTGTACCTTATATTCCTTCATAATATATTCTGCAGCTGCAATGTTTTGCACAGCATCTTTTTGATTGTCCGGATCCTGCCGTACTGCTGCCTGTAATATCCCGCCTGATACCAGATGTTATGCCGTCCGAAACAAGCGGCGTATTTTTCCGGCGCTTTCATGATTTTCTGCAGCCTGCGCCAGTCACCTTTTGTAAAATATCGTGGTGACAGTTCCCCGGCTTTTTGCAGCGTATAAAAATCCCGCGCAAACGCTGTAAAAAATTCCCCGCGGCATTCCGCCGCAGTCCGCGCAGCCGTAAACTGACAGTCGTGATACTTTTTCCATACATACACAGGCAGATATCGCTGTTTCAATTCCGGCCTCCGCTCTAAAAAGTCACGCATAAATGCATATTCCTGATACACCGCATCTGCCTTTTGCGAACTGTTTACGGAAGAGGCTGCATTGTCCCTGCGGTATCTGTAAAGCGACTCCTTATGAAAATACACACGCCGCGCCAGACAGAAGGTCTGAAACCAGAACCCAAGATCCTGAAACGAAGCGCCCGGCGTCTCATGATGGCGGATCTGATGTCGATTTAAAAATTCCCGTTTATAAATGCCTGTCCACGTATTCATCAAAAAGCAGAAAACGCCTGGCTGCCTGGCAGGACACATCACTTTGCCGTAATCCGCTTTGTTTTTTGACAGCGCTCGGTACTCTTTCTTTCTGTCCTTCCCATTTCCCCAAAACTGACTGAAATCCGCTTTGATCATATCCAAATCCAGCTTCTTTGCGATACGGTACAGGCGTTCATACATATCCTGTCGCACATAATCATCCGGCTCAGCGATTCCGATATATTCTCCCTGCGCCGCGTCCATCCCGACATTCATCGTATGTCCATACCCGGTATTATCCTTGTGGATCACCCGTACCCGCCTGTCACGTTCCGCGTATGCTTCCAGCAAATCAGCCGAGCCGTCCGTGGAGCCGTCATTAACACAAATAATCTCTATTTCCTGCAGCGTCTGGCATACAAGGCTGTCCATGCATTCTCTCAGATAAAGCGCGGCATTATAAACCGGCACGATCACCGATACCTTTATCTTCCTCATGATTTCCCATCCATCCTCATTCAGGCTTATCCAGCCTCGTCCCGCATGCATCTGCCTCATTCAGACTTATCCAGCATGCATCCGCCATCTTCAGGCTTGTCCGAATTTCTTATTTTGCGTATTTATACTTTCGTATCCGAATCATTATCCTGGCCGGTACAAGTCCCGCAATCAGCGGCTTTAAGACATAATGTAAATTTCCTTTTAAAATGCCAAGCCTTCGAAATCCATCATGCCTTACGATGCATTCAAAAACTCTGTAGCGGTATCTGCGTTTTTTGAAAGATCTGACATCCTCACGGTAGCAAAGCAGCGGCTCCTGCAGGTTGTATCCCCGAAATCCCGCTGCATACAGGCGCATAAAAAACTCATAATCTTCAGCACGAACCGCTGTCTTCGCCTGTGTATACCCATGCAGCCGCTTCATTACTTCCCTGCGGATCATGATCGAAGGATGAATAAACGGAGAGGTTTTCAAAAAAGAATTTTCAGACGGTTTTTGTTCCATCCTACGCATCCCCCATATCCCCTGCTCCTCAAACATCCAGGCGCTGCACCCGACAAGCGCGTATTCCGCATGCGATTCCAAAAACGCATACTGTCTGGCAAGACGGTCTGCTGCAGCTATGTCGTCCGCGTCCATACGCGCGACATACTTCCCTCGTGCGTATTTCAGTCCATAATTCAAGGCAGCCGCAAGTCCATGATTGGATCTGCTGCGCAGCAGGCGTATTCGCTGATCCTTGCGGCAATAGCTTTTTAGCCACTCATAAAACGCAGGCTCTGACCCGTCGTCGCAAATAATAAATTCAAAGTCCGTAAACGTCTGTTTTAAAATAGAATCAACCGCCTGGGAAGCATATAAGACATTTTCATTATAGATTCCCATCAGCACCGAAATTACAGGCATCCCTTTTCCCTCTGAGGCACCGCG
The DNA here is from genome assembly GCA_948468465.1 of uncultured Eubacterium sp. The sequence continues at coordinate 32,328 of CAOKJJ010000037.1, forward strand.
TCAGCAGCTTCTTTGTAAATGACCTCCATCCGGCTAAGCACAACGGACAGGTCATAAGCTTTTATCTTTTTTCTGTTATAAGCGCTGCACTGCATCCGCAGCTTCTTATCGTCCATCAGCTTTATAAGCACCCTTTCTATTTGTTCTGTCTGTCGCAGACGTCCAGGATATCCCAATCCAAACCTTACACCGCATGCCCCTGGAATCAGCTCCCGGCTGCCGCGGATATCTGAAACCGCGCAGGGCAGTCCAGCCGCCATCGCCTCCATAAGCGCCGCAGGCATGCCCTCCTGCTTAGACGGAAATACAAAAATATCAGCGTTTTGGTATATGCGCGCCATATCTTCCTCATATCCCGGCATGCGGACATAACCGGCAATCCCAAGACGCTTCGCATAGCTTCGTAGCTCCCCGCGCAGCGGCCCCTGTCCGTAAATGACATAATACACATTTTTGCGCCGCATAGCCGCCAATGCGGCTATGACCGCCCGATGATTCTTTCTCTTACTCAGCTCTCCAACCGACAGCAAAATCACTGCATCTTCCGGTATCCGATGTTCTGCGCGAAATTGCATACGATCTTGCACACGATCTTGCATATGCTCCTGCATACAATCATCCGCATCTGTATACCCTTTGGTCTGATATCGCTCTGTATCAATTCCTATTCCAGGAATATAAAAGACCCTGCCTGCTTTCATATTTTTTTCCGCCAGCCGATAATCCTCTCGGTTGAGCGTAATTAAAATATCTGTCCAACGCGCCAGAAACTTTTCCACAGGATAATACAGCAGCCAGTTTTTTATTGGAGCGCCTTTATAAAAGTGAAAACCATGCGCCGTATAAATCACAGGAATCCCCCTCTTATGCGCCGCCATCCTTGCCAGCGCCCCTCCAACCGGAGAATGGCAGTGCATCCATGCAAAGTCATATTGTCCGGTCAGCTCCAGCAGCTGCCGATAAGCTTTCAGGCACTTTGCAGCCGCGCATACGCTTCTCGGACAATCCCACTGATGCCAGACGACCTGTGCGTCATGCAGCTTTCTTTTCAGCCTGCGTATGCTTTCGGCGCTGCATGTATTTCCCTCTTTAAAATTACACGCCGCATGCACTTCATATCCCATCCGCTGCAGCAGATCAATATTCGGCAGATTAAACTGTCCGATCATAGATGCCACAGACGCCAGCATAAGAACTTTTTCCCTCATGACCTTTACGCCTCATTCATAATCTCCGCGACAGATTTCATAATGCGAATGTACATGGAATAGCTGTCTGCATCGGACGCTTTATGATCCGCTTTTTTCTCAGGCGCGCCCCACAGATCAAGCACCGCTTCCGAAGGATGCGCCACACCCCAGAGCAGTGCATCCGCATCTGCATCCAGCGCCGTACAAAGACTGACAAACGTCTCCAGACTCATAATCCTCGTTCCCCGCTCAATATGACCCAGAAACGACATGCTGATCCCGCATTTTTTTGCCAGATCATTCTGTGACCATCCTTTGACCTTCCGTGCCTGACGAATGCGCATTCCCATCTTTCCATAATCCAGTTCCTTCATACCGTCCTCCTATCTTATCTGCACGTACAAAACGAACCTGCATGTATATAAAAAACATAACAATTTCTAATAGATTGTTATGCTTTGCCATTGTCGTCAAATGCTCTGTAAGCCGCATAAAATAAGGGAAAACCGGTATCTGAAGGAAAATAAATTTTAGAAAATAAAGAATATTTTAATGCAATTTCAATTATCGTCTAATTTGTTTTTATGGATTTGATCTTCGATTTTTTTGTGCGTTTTTACTAATTTTTATAATGCATAAGGGAAATAAACAGGTAAATAGTTCCAATTTTTTCATTTATATTGCAAAAAAAAGAAAATTGTTATAGAATACTTAAAGATAACATTTTATTAGAAATTGTTAATATAAAGAACAATTTCAATGCATTCAAGACACATTTATAATTCAAAAAGGACTTCCCAACACACCCAGTGACGTTTTGTAAAGGGCTTTTTAATCATATTCACAAAAAATTTACATTTCAGGGCAAAAAATAGAGCCAGGAACCTGTTTTTAGATTCCCGGCTCTAT
>CAOKJJ010000038.1 GCA_948468465.1 uncultured Eubacterium sp.
ATATTCTGAATGAAGTGTTGGAGCAAAAAAGTCTGACCCGGACGGACATTGAGGTACTCGTAGAAAAAATCATTGTAGACAAAGACGGAAATGTTGACATCTATTTGAAACACGGTCTCGGCAATCTGGCGGCCTACGATTTCAAAGCCGACAAGGAAAATCTGAAACTCACCATGATGATAGAGGCAATCCGGCTTCTGGAAAAGGACGAGACAGGTTTTACCTCTGTAAAATTCCTGGCGGAGAGCCTGAAAGATATGGGGTATCCCATGCACAGGAAAAAGTTTGCCACCTACATGGAGCACTTGCTGGACCTGGGGCTGGTGGAAAAGACGGGAATCTACCATTATCCATACAGAATCGTGGCTTCTAAGGAGAAATTGCATGATGTGGAAAATATGTTCATCATGCTAGGGCAGACTGGCGGCATGCCAGAAATGGTATTTGAATATGTCTTAAAGAAAAATAATATCCAGCCATCTGAGGTGAATATCGACCAAAGCATTGATTTTGGTTCTACCGCGGCTGCCTTTTCCGGCGGCAAGGGAGCCTATACGGTAGAATTTGAACCTTCCGCCACAGCACTGGAACAGGAAGGCGCGGGATTTGTCGTAAGCTCTGTAGGCGTGGAATCCGGTTATGTGCCATATACCGCTTTCAGCGTAAAACAAAGCTATATGGACAGCCACAAAGACCTGATTCAGTCCTTTACAAACGCGCTGCAAAAAGGCATGGACTTCGTTACCTCACACACCAGCAAAGAAATCGCCGCCGCGATCAAAAATCAATTTTCTGAGACAGATCTGGATACGCTGACTATGATTGTAGAACGCTATCATGAACAGGATACGTGGAAAAACGATCTGATATTCTCAGAAGACAGCTTTGATCTGCTGTTAACCATACTTGAAGATGCCGAAGTCATTACAAAACGCCCGCCTTATGAGGCACTTGTTACAACCGAATTTGCCGATAAAGCAAAGTCTTTCGAATAACAGACATTTATTGCCAAATTTTTATCATTTGTGTTACAATGGTAATAGAATGATAGAAAGGAGGCTGCACTTATGCAAAAATTAAAGCTGTTGGTTGTACGGCTGCTGCTCACTGTACTGCTGTCCTGTTCTCTGTTTCCTAGCATGCCTGCGCACATACAGGATGAGACAGCCCAGCCAGTCATAACTGTCCAGGCTGCTGCCAGCTACAACAAGGCAACGATCAAAAAAGTTCAAAAAAAGCTGAACAAACGAGGTTATGACTGCGGTACGCCGGATGGTGTGCGAGGACGCAAGACAACAAAGGCCATCAAACAGTATCAGGAAGATCATGAACTGAAAGTGACTGGTACCGTAAACGCTTCTCTGCTTCAGTCACTGCAGGTAAAAGCAGTAAAAGATGAGACGCCGTCTGTCAGTCAGAGCAGCTCCGGCACCGCTTCTGACACAAACGAACTGACCGTGTACATTACAGATACCGGCAGTAAGTACCACCGTGACGGCTGCAGGTATCTGAGCCGTTCCAAACATGCGATATCGTTATCTGACGCACAATCCAGGGGATATGACGCATGTTCTGTCTGCAGGCCATAAAGAATGGACTATATTGATGAAGAAACGCAAAAAAACTTTGCAGCTGTGCGGACCGCACCTGCTGCAAAGTCTTTTTCTTTTTCTCTTTATCTTTATTTATATCTTAAATTTTTATCTTTATTTTTATCTAAACTGTTTACCAAAGCTCCGCCAGCTCATAAATAAGACTTTCCGTCTTTTCCCATCCAAGACATGGATCTGTAATGGATTTTCCATAACAGTGATCATGTACGGTCTGTGCCCCGTCTTCGATATAACTCTCGATCATCAGGCCCTTGACCAGCTTTCGAATCTCTGAGGAAACTTTGCAGCTGTGCATAATGTCTTTGCTGATGCGTATCTGCTCCATAAAATTTTTACCGGAATTCGAATGGTTTGTATCTATAATGACAGCCGGATTGGAAAATTCTTTTTCTCCATACAGTTCAATGACATGCTGCAGATCTTCATAATGGTAGTTCGGGATGTTCCTTCCGAACTTGTCTACATAACCCCGCAAAATTACATGCGCATAAGCGTTTCCGCCTGTCTTTACTTCCCATCCGCGGTAAATGTAAGTATGCGCGCACTGTGCCGCAATAATGGCGTTCATCATAACGCTGAGATCGCCTCCCGTAGGGTTTTTCATGCCTACTGGAATACCCACGCCGCTTGCCGTCAGCCTGTGCTGCTGATTTTCGACAGAACGGGCTCCAACTGCCACATAAGCAAGCAGGTCGGACAAATATCTGTGATTTTCCGGATAAAGCATTTCATCCGCGCAGGTAAAGCCTGTTTCCTGTATCGCACGGATATGCATCTGGCGAATCGCAATGATTCCTTTTAGCATATCAGCTTCTTTTTCCGGATCCGGCTGATGCAGCATCCCTTTGTAGCCGACACCGATCGTTCTTGGCTTATTGGTATAGATGCGGGGAATCATGAAAATCTTATCTGAAACCGCATCCTGCACTTTGCGCAGCCGTAAAATATAGTCTATTACCGCATCCTCATGATCAGCCGAACATGGTCCTATGATCAAAAGCAGTCTATCATCGTTTCCTTCAAAAATACTGCGGATTTCCTGATCTCGCTTTGCTTTTATTTCTGACACTTGTTTCCCTGCTGGGAACTGCTCTTTTAACTCCATTGGGGCGGGCAGTTTCCTTAAAAATTCCATTTCCATATATGTCTATCCTCCGTTTGCTTCTTGTGGCTAACATCATACCGCTTTCGACAAACGCTGTCAACCTTTCGTTTTACGATTTTTACGCTGCCTCCTGTAAAAAGTTTTGCAGCAGCTCCTGAATATCGAAATCATCCTCAACAACTAAAATTTTTTGCATAATGCCACCTCCATGATAATCATAACACATTATTTTGTGATTAAAGTGAAGATTTCATTTTAATTACTATATAGCATTTTACAAGGGGATTTTTATAAGAAAAAAGCATAAGACAATTTGGCTTATAAAATTGTCTTATGCTTTATTTCTTGGCAAATTACTGGCTACTGCCAACTTTGGATTATGCTTTTATTACAACTTTGCAATAAACTTACTTCTATCAGCATCTGTTTCCAAGACTGTTTGACTGTATATCAGGCACCTTAAGCAGCAGCGGATACAGCAGCATGCCAATCACCAGGCCGCTTAGTCCCTGTATAAAATTGGCTGGTACGCTTGCCGCCGCGCCCGGTCCGTATATCACATATTCACAGAGAAAATATCCGCCGGTAACAAATACAATATCTATCAAACCTCCCAATGCTACAGATACATAACTGCTTTTCAATGTTTTCCCGGCCTTTTGATAAAGTGCTCCCGCCGCTAATGCAACGGCTCCTTTGATTGCAAATGTAATCGGCACATACAGAAAATATCCGCCGATCAGATCTGCCATCGCCGAACCGATGCCGGCAGCGAGCAGGCCCCAGGCAGGCCCCAGAAATACGCCAGCCAGAATGACAACCGCGTCTCCCGGATGGATATACCCATTAGTCCCTGGTGTAGGAATACGTATGGACATTGTGGCAACACAGGCTAAGGCAGCAAACAATGCGGCCGTAACCATTTTTTTCAGATTGGAGTTCATAAGAATACCTCTTTTCTCATATTATTTTATGTAGCTTTCACATAATGTACTCCAAATCTGTCTTGATTGAAATAGCCAATAATCAACAAATCAATCATGCCAATTTTCCATGTGTCTCCTGTTTCAATGATTATATGTTCTTTGCGAAAGCGGCTCATAAAGAAACTGCTCATACTTTTTTTCCGCTTCCTGATAAATCGTGCCTGGAATGCCAAATCGGCTGCCCGACTCAGCAATCCGGCCGTGCCTGAGTTCACATGTTGTCCCGTTGATCTGAAATTCACGGCTTGTGTCTACGCCCAATTTCTGCAAAAGCTCCAGCAGCTGCGGCGTAACCTGCTTTTCAATCGTTGCCGCCATCCACTGCTGATCCGCAAAACGAATCAGTGCATTCATGCCAAATGCCAGCCGCTTTGCCTTCTGATCATCTTCTTCGCTGCCGCTTCCCAGTCCATTTACCCTGACATGATCCTTTGCAACCTCCAGCTGATACCCGTTGCCAAGATCAAATACATCCCCAACCGCAATGGCAACACTGTTATGCAGCGGGTCATAAGGTTTTGATTCTTGTGTTTTATAAGGCAGAGTACCGGACAGCTGTATGGAATCCACGTAAGAAAACGCACCCGCCGCATAAGATGTGAGCGTTTTTATCCCATTCACAGAATAGTGCGTCGTTGCTGCATCGGCTATCTCAGCCGTAATCTCTATCTCGTCCGAAGCGCCTTCGTCAAAAATACCTTTTCCCGCTCCAGGCCCGGACTTCAGCCACCAAAGCAGTCTCTCCACGCCATATTTGTTCTTCGCGTCAAAACCGTTCAGATTCTTAGACTGGTCTGCTTTCAGTTCACCATTAAAATAATCTGAAAACTCGTCCGAGGAACCATCCTTTTTTGCCAATTTTCCTGTTTTCACATTGTAAATATAAGTATTGCTGCTTCCTATGCCGCTGACTGTCATTTTGTTTCCCTCCTCTGCTTTCCGCAGCTCCTCCGTCAATCAGAGCCGCACCGCTCTCCTGTAAGGTCCAAGCGAATTTTTACTGCTTACATGTCTATCAGATCGTTAACTGCTCATTGCGACCATCTCCCTTCTTTGTGCTGGCTTTTTAACAAAATGTCAAAAAGCTTATTTATTATATCGGAAAACTGTCAGCATATCGTAACGTTCCAGTCATGTATTGCATGCGTTGCTGTTCACACCTGCGGTGTTCACAGTAACTGAATCCGGCATATTGGAAGTTTGCCTGCGGCAAAATGCCGGATTCCTGGCAGCGATTCTGTATTGGCCCCAGCAAAACAGTAACTTGCATGCTGCCCTCTCAGAGGCTTATAAAAATAAGAGTGGATTTTTTCATGGATGTCAGCTATAATAAATGCATAAAAAATCAGTATCGTTTTGAGAAGGAGATACACCCATTGCAGACATATATCTTAATCGTCGAAGACGACAACAATATCAACCATATGCTGAATGAACTGTTAACCCTGCACGGCTTTCGCACCGTTCAGGCATTTTCCGGTACCGAAGCGATGCTGCACATTCAAAAACAGCTGCCTGCCGCGGTCATTCTGGACCTGATGCTGCCCGGCATGACAGGTGAAGAGCTGCTGGCAAGGCTGAAAGCAGACTATCCGCAGACGGCCGTTCTTGTTGCTTCTGCAAAAGAAGACATTTCTACAAGAGTTTCTCTGCTGCGCTCCGGCGCTGATGATTACATTACCAAACCTTTCGATACTGAAGAACTGCTTGCCCGCCTGGAAGCCATCTTAAGGCGCAGCCAGCCGCAGACCGACATTCATGCACGCACCATCCGCTATAAAGATCTTACGATGTACCCGGAAAATTATACTGTGTTCGCAGGCGAATCCGAACTGTCCTTAACCAAGCGTGAATATCTGATTCTGGAGCTTTTAATGAAAAATCCAGGAAAAGTCTTTACAAAAAGCAATCTGTATGAATCTGTATGGAATGAGGAATTTTTAGGCGAAGATAATGCAATAAACGTACATATAAGCAATATCCGCCAGAAACTTGCAAAGTTAAATCCAGACGAAACATATATACAGACCGTTTGGGGGATTGGATTTAAAATGAAATAAAACTTTATGTTTTCTTAATACTTTTCCTAAAGTTTCTAAAAATGCGGCAGCTATACTTAAATATATCCAGGAAACAAGCAAAGAAAGGAAACACATATGGAATATGTATTAAAAACAGACTCTCTCACGAAAATCTACGGCCATTCGAAAGTCGTCAACGCGGTGAGCATGCATGTAGAAAAAGGAAGCATCTATGGATTTATCGGAAAAAACGGTGCAGGCAAAACTACCTTTATGCGCATGGCTGCAGGTCTTGCATCACCAAGCGCCGGCTCTATGACACTGTTTGGATCCTCCAATCTGGAAAAACAGCGCATCCGCATCGGTACGTTAATCGAAAGCCCCGGACTTTACGCAGGCATGACTGCGCAGGAAAACTTAGAAACCGTTCGTCTCAGCCTTGGCATCCCAGACCGAAGCCGGACAAAAGAGCTGCTGGAACTAACCGGATTATCTGATACCGGAAAAAAGAAAACAAAGCATTTTTCCATGGGTATGAAGCAGCGCCTTGGAATCGCGATAGCTCTGCTTCGGAATCCTGATTTTTTAATTCTGGATGAACCGATCAATGGTCTGGATCCAGCGGGCATTAAGGAAGTGCGCGACCTGCTGCTGCGCCTGAACCGGGAAAAGCAGATGACGATCCTGATTTCCAGCCATATTCTTGGAGAGCTGTCTAAAGTAGCCACGCACTATGGCATCATCCGAAACGGCTGTTTGATACAGGAATTTGATACAAACGAGCTGGAACAAAATTGCCGCAGATGCTTAAAGATCATTGTTGACCATCCGCAGCAGGCTGCCGGCATTTTAGAGCGCACGCTTAACATTCATAATTATGATGTGCCGCAGCCGGATATGCTTCGTATATTTGAAGTTCTGGAAAACAGCGCTGAGATTAACCGCGTACTGATCCAAAATGGCGTCAGCCTTAAGGAAAGCTATCTTGCCGGACAGGATCTGGAAGGCTATTTTATGGAACTGCTTAACGAATGATTTAGTTTATTTTCAGGAGGTAACATCATGTTTTGTTTATTTCATGCAGAAACTTACAAATTAAAGAAAAGCAAAAGTTTTTATATATGCGCCATTGCGACTGCCGCATTCGTACTGCTCATGTACAGCATGCTGCTCATCGCAAATAATATCCAAAACGGCAGACTCGAAAACGGAACCGGAGGAGTGATTGTCTCCATAGACAACGAAACAGTTACACATACAGATACTTCTATCTGGGATACGTTCCATCTGTCGGATCTGATGCAGGAAATCTTTTCCGGCGATGCCTTAGGCTGCATCCTTGCCATTTTTACCAGCATCTTTGTCATTAGTGAGTTCAGCAGCGGAATGCTGAAAAATATTGCCGGGAAAGGCTGCTCCCGATGCTCCATCTATCTTTCCAAGCTGGCAGCCGTCATCCTTGCCTCCGCTCTGATTGCCCTGACAGGCATGTGCACCGTATTGGCTGCCGGGCGTCTTTTTATCGGTGCGGATGCCGTGACAGGCAGCTTATTAAAAACTCTGCCTGTATATATTGGACTGCAGCTGCTTATGATCACGGCCATGGAGTCTGTCTTTGTACTGATCGGAGAAATCACCAGAAATCTCGCAGGCGGGATTTCCATTGGCATCTGCACTGCCGCATTTCCAGCATTGTTTCTGAATATTCTGGACATGCAGTTTGCTGACAGCAGCATCACTCCTTCCTTATACTGGCCTATGACGAGAATGTCAGCATGTCCGTTTGAAGGATTTTCCTCAGATTATGTCTTAGAAACCATCCTCGTCTCCATATTCTGGACCGTACTGGCAGCCTGCGTCGGCATCTGGCATTTTTATAAAACAGATATTAAATAACACTTTGATACCATCCAATCAAACAGGAGCGCCGTATGAAATTATTTTTTATGACAGGCATTCTGCTGCTGATTTTGACGGGCATCTTAGCTGCCCGTCTTGGCTGTTATAAAAAGCAGATGAAACACCTGCTGCAGCAATTGGACTTTGCCCTGCAGGACGATACAAATATTTTATTTACTTCCGCTGTGTCGATCGGACAAACAGAAGACGTGATCCATGCGCTGAATCGTCTGACAGAAAAAAACAGGAAGCTGAAAGAACAGCTGATCCGGGAAAACCACAGCTACCGGGAAAGCATTACAAGCATTTCTCACGATATCCGCACGCCCCTTACTTCTGCAAAAGGCTATCTGCAAATGCTTTGCTGCGAACAGATACCTGCGCAGAAACAATATGATTATGCAAAGATCATTCAGCAAAGGCTGGATGCCCTGACCGATATGCTGGACCAGCTTTTTTTCTATACGCGCATGGAAGCCGGAGAACTTTCGCTTGCCATTGAAACAATCAACGCAGGAAATTTATTCGCGGATACGATTTCATTATTTTACACGGACTTTCGAAACAAAAACTGCGAGCCTGACGTTGATATCACGGCAGCTCCCTGCCTGATACAGGCTGACCGGCAGGCTTTTATCCGGATTGTAGAAAACCTCATGAAAAACGCACTGGTGCATGGAACCGGGGATTATAAGCTCTCCTTCCTGCAAGAGGATTCTGATGCCGTCATCCGGGTTGCAAACCGTACAGACAGCATAGAACCCGCTGATATTGACTATATATTTGATCGTTTTTATACGACGGATATTTCCAGAACCCGCAAAACAACCGGACTTGGACTTGCCATCGTAAAAGAGCTGACGCAGCAGATGGGCGGAACGGCTGCGGCAGCTCTTGACGGCTCCGTATTTTCTATTGAAGTACGATTTCCCTGCGGCACTGGCCAGACGATCTGACCTGCCGTCTGGTTACTCCAGATTCAAATGTTTTTCCACAATCACTTTGCAGATCATATAATAAATGACTGTCCAAAGCAAAGCAATCACGCATGCTCCGACCATGACAAATGTCATATTCTGCATAGCCGGCAGCGCTTCATACAGCAAAAAGCCAAGAAATACTGCCACCATCGAAAGAATCTGACTGATATAATATAATCCGATACCTGCCGCAATCCCGCATGCCCCTTTCGAACGATGAAACAGCTGCCCGATCGAACTGCCCGCAAAAAACAGCAGCAGAGCATTCAGGCTCCCAAATACCATGCATGTAAATATAATGGCACAATATGCAAAGCCAGATACATGCATCGCTTGTGATGAATCTGCTATGACTTTTCCAATTAAATCCATCAGCTCTGCGATCCGCATCCCCTCAACCGTCATTCCAATGACACAGAAAGACAGGATGCACAAAATAGCAGTGATAAACAAAAATCCAAACGATACAGCTATTTTAGCATTTAAAATATGCGACGTTTTCACCGGCAGCGTATGCGTCAAATATCCCTGCTCTGAATACATAGATTTATAAAAATGAAAACACAAATAAATAAAGATTGCAACAGCTACTACAATGACCGTCATCGCATAAAGCATGCATCCAATTACAAACACATTTTTAAATACATTCTGCCCTGCAATCTTCCCGATATAAAATAATCCAATCAGCAGCAATGTCGCTGCAGTCAAAACCCCATACATACCGGCAACCGTTTTTCCCTGTACCTTTATTTCCTGTCTGAATAATTTTTTCAGCATCTGAACACCTCCCTGAAATACGCATCCACCGACTTTCCTTCTTTTCCACGAATCTCATCTACAGATGTATGCTGCACAATCTGTCCGTCCCTTAAAAAGATAACCTCATCCAATACATTTTCAATATCCGCAATCAAATGTGTTGCAATAAGCACCGAAGCATCCGGTTCATAATTCGATATAATCGTATTTAAAATATAATCTCTGGCTGCCGGATCCACGCCGGCAATCGGCTCATCCAGTATATATAGCTTAGCCTTGCGGCTCATAACCAGCACAAGCTGCACCTTTTCTTTCGTACCCTTTGATAACGTTTTCAGCTGATCCTGCGGACTGATGTTAAGCTTCTGCAGCATTTGATAGGCACGGATTTCTTCAAAATCCTCATAAAAATCTCTGAAAAAATCAATAATATCTTTTACCTTTTGATTCATATTTAAATAAGTCTGATCCGGCAGATAAGAAATATGCTTTTTGCTCTCCGCACCGATCTTCTCTCCGCAAAACAGCAGCTCCCCTTCCGACGGCGTAAGCAAACCATTGATCATCTTGATAAATGTCGTCTTGCCGCTGCCGTTCGGTCCCAAAAGTCCGATAATATGACCGCTTTCCAGCTTTAAATCCAACTGCTTTAACACTTCTTTCGTTTTATATCTTTTTGTCAGTTTTCTGCACTCCAATAAAGCACTCATAACTTCTCCCCTTCCATCAACTGCTGCATCAGCAGCAAAATCTGCTCCTTTCCATAGCCAAGCTGCTGCATGCTTTCCAAAAACACCTTAATCTTTTCTTTTGCAATGTCTGTTTTTAATCTTTCTATCATTTCCTGATCCTCCGTAATAAACCTTCCGCTCGTGCGCCTGGAATATACAAGTCCCGCACGCTCCAGCTCTGCAAACGCCCGCTGCATCGTATTCGGATTGACGGCAGCTTCCGCGGCCAGTTCCCGCACAGACGGCAGTTTTTCACCAGGCTGATATTTGCCGCTAATGATATTCATGCGAATGCGTTCCAATATCTGAATAAAGATCGGACGATCAGAATCCAAAGTCCATGGCATATGTTCACCTCATTTCTTTTTGTATCTCTGTATTAATCAAATAATACACTAATACAATGAGATTGTCAAGATGCAAATTAAGAAAATTTCATGGCAGGCAACCGGTAACAGTTCCTTTGCAGATAATCTTTAGAGAAGATGATTGCATGAGTAATAAAAATGACGCATAATTGTTTTAGATGAGCACACATCAGTTGCGTTTTCGCACGCAGTTTAATTTCATAAAATGATTTTAACAATTTTAATCACACAACGAAAAGAAAGGAGAAAGCAATGGACAAAAAAGAAATTAAAGAACTTATTGAATGGTGTGATGAAAAAGGCCACACCGAGCATGAAATCCTGGAATTGATAAGACGAATCGTCGATGCAAAACCAAGAGAAGAGGAAAAAGAAGATTAAGAAAAGCGTGCAGAAAAATGTAGTACTACATTTTTCTGCACGCAGTAATGTCTTTCAGGTAAGATTTTCCATCAGAAACCTATGTGCATTTTTCCAAAATATCTTTTCTGCAAGCTCATGTCCAAATAGCCGCTGCATCTCCTCTTTCAAATAAGGCACGGACTGTACCCCCGCGACTCCCTGCACCATCTGCGCTGCACAGCCGTCGAAATCTCCTCCAAAAGCCAGAATATCTTCTCCTCCAAGCTCCAGGACGTTGTCCATATGCCTGAAAAGCTGCTCGGTATCCGGTTGTTTCCCAACAAATTCTTTATAAAAATTCATCCCCAGCAATCCATTTCTGCGAATCAATTCCTGAATATGTTCTTTTTTCAGATTACGCGGATGATTGCAGATCTGACGGACATTCGAATGCGACGCCACTACCGGCCTGTCCGTCAGCTGCAGGACATCTTCCACGCCCTGGTCTGATAAATGCGAAAGATCCAGTATGATCTTCTGGTTCACAAGCCTTTTTGTAAGTGTACGGCCTTCGTTTGTCAGCCCCTTTGTCTGGTCTGTAACAGCTCCGCAGCCGTATGTATTTTCATAATTCCATGTCAGCATCGCAAAGCGGAACCCCAGATCCCAGATTTGTTCTGCAAGGCTTCCCATTACAGATACATCTTCCACAGACAGAAAAACCGCTGCTTTTCCCTGGGCATGGGCTTTTTGCATATCCTGGGCATCTTTGCACCATTCTGCATATGCAGACTGCTCCACCATCAGGCGTATCGCGCGTTCGTATAACTCCCAGAAAACCTCCTCTGTATGCAGCTGTGCCTTTTGTATCTCCTCCTGATCGCGCCAGACCGCAAAAATCTGTGTATAATGATCCGCAAAACTGCGCACTCTCGCCAAATCCAGGCAGCAGGTATTATGCATGAGATTTTCCGATAACGGAACTTCCGTTAATGTGTCTGCATGACAATCATAATAATTCATCCTTTTTCCTTTCCTTTCACTTTGCAACGCTGCGTCCTTTACGAATCACAGTATTTAATCATTTTTATAATTTATTCTATCAAAACTTCCATATTTTGTCATACGAATTTTGTCGTCTGCAATCAAATGCTAAAAACAAAAAACAGTATATATGATCTTATATTTATGGATCATATACACTGTTTTCCTGTCAATTATTCCAGTTCAAACTGCCCGACAATTCCCTGCAGCTGTTCCGCAGAATCAAAACACTCCGTTACCATCGCATTTGAAGCACCGGTTTTGGATACCATATCACTTGTCTTTTCGGCTATCTCCGCGATACCGACAGATGATTCACCTACCGTATCACTAATACCCTGGACTGCCTGCGCGATAGCTTCAATCGCGCTTGTCAGCTCTGATACCGCGTCACTGACGCTTTCCATATTGTTGCGGAATTCAGATGCATCTTCCTGGTACTGTTCACTGACCTGCTCAAACTCCTGGTAGTCTTTAATTACCGTAGTCTCCAAAAATCCTGTCGTTTCTTCCAGACAGCCGGACATATTGGATACGGCATTATTTACTTGTGCAACAATCTCATTAATATTCGCAATCGCCTTCGAGGTTTGATCCGCCAGTCCTCCAATCTCCGTAGCAACGACTGCAAAGCCGCGTCCTGCTTCACCGGCTCTTGCAGCTTCGATCGAAGCATTGAGCGCCAGCAAACCTGTCTGAGAAGAAATTTCCATAATCGTCTGCGTCAATTCATTAATCTTATCTACCGCTTTGGACCCTTTGATCGCCTGATCCGCTTTTTCTTTTACATTCTGGTACATTTGCATTGTTTTGCCGCTCGCTTCTACTGTTTTTGCCCTTAAGCTCCCGGCCCGTTTCATAACTTCCTCAGAGGTATGTGCTCCTTCCGCAGCCATTGTATTCAGGCTCTCTGTACCATTTTTAATCATGCTTACATTCTCATTAATCGTTACCGCAGTTGCCGCGGTTTCCTGCATCCCTGCCGCCAGCTGCTGGCTTGTGGCGGAATTGTCTGAACACATATGGTCTACGTTGGACGTAACTCCCTGCAGCTGTTGTACATTCGAGGTAATCTGTTTTCCAACATCATCAATATCATTTACAATCTTACGCAGCTGCCCTCGCATCAGACGGACTTCCCTGGCCATTTTTCCTGTTTCATCTTTGCGTTTGCATAGTTTTTCACTGTATGGATTCTTTTTAAAGTTAAATTTGGATGTATCCGCAATGATCACTGTCAGTCGTTCAATTGGTATACACAACATCCTGCTGATCAAAAACGCAAAAATCACACATAAAACTGTACTGACTAAGGACACAATGATCATCGAAGAAACCATACGGTCAACCGGATCTACAATATCTGTCTCATCAATGGTCGTTACCACAATCATCTTCTGGGAGGTAACTGCATACGCCGCGGTTTTCTTTGCACCTTCCAGCTCATATTCAATCACGCCTTTTTTTGGAACGGCATTAGATTTGAGCTTGTCTACGATTTCATTAATGGGCGGATTCGCCACCGTCTGCCCGATGCTGTCTGTCATAGGATGATAAAGGATTCTCCCGTTTTCGTCCATCAAATATGTATACGAAGATTCAATCCCTTCCATTTTTACATTACCGACAATTCCCGAACGTGTGTCCTCTGTCATCTGGCGTTCTGGTATTCCGCTTAATGTCTGTGCACAATTCTCAGCAACACTCAGTAAATATTCATGATTCAAGCCTCTGACGGCATCTTCCGCTTTATTCCCTGCATTCGTTACATTTGCCGTAACGCTGATCATTGAAGACAAAACGACTACCAGCGTTATTTTTAAAGATATCGAATGAAAAAATGATACCTTGTTTTTCGTCTCCACCATGTTTTCAGACTCCTCTCCTGCTTAGAATGGTGTTTGCTCTAGAACGGTTAAAACTTAAATTTGCCCATTAACTCTACCATCGCTTCCACCTGGGCCTTCTGTTCCTCGCTGACAGCCGCCGTTTCCTGTGAAGTTGCTGAGTTATTGTCCACGACTGCGGATACCTGCTGCAGGTTCGTCCTCACAGTCTGCATATTTTCCACATCATGCTGCAGCATGATAGCAATCTGACTCATAGTTTCCGTAGCTGCACTCGCGCCTATCATAACTTCATCCATGTTCGCCGCTGCCTCATCCGCAATGGTAATTCCACTGTCTACAGCCGCAATCGCTGTTTCAATCAGCTTCGTTGTCTTTCCGGCTGCCTTAGCGGATTCTTCCGCCAGGCTCTTTACCTGTTCTGCAACGACCGCAAAGCCTTTTCCCGCCTCTCCGGCTCTTGCCGCTTCAATAGCCGCGTTTAAAGACAACAGATTTGTCTGAGACGCAATGTCTTCAATCGTACCAATGATTGTCCCGATCTGTTCCGAACATCTGCTGATCTCTCCGATCGCCGTTTTTAACTCCTGCATTTTCGCATTGCCCTGAGATAACGTAATTCCAGCTTTTGAGGCAATGTCTACGGATTCCTGTGCTTTTCGTACATTGTTTTCCATGCTGCCTGTCATCTTTTCAAATACATGCACAAGCTCTGTTACCTGTCCAGCCTGATCGGTACTTCCTTCCGCCAGATCTTCCGCAGCATAAGCAAGCTGTTCCGAACCGCTGTCAATCTGAACGGATACCTCTTTCAATGTAGTCAGCGTTTCACGCATTTTACCGATAATAACCGTCAGGGACTCTTTAATTTTAATAAATTCTCCGACATACTCCTGTTTCAGCTCGATATCATAATTTCCGTTCCCCATAGATTCCAGCACATCCGAAATTTCCTGAATCATATGTAACAGGTTCTGCTTCATAAATGCGATCGCAGATACCATGCTGCCGACTTCACTGTCGTCTTCCTTCAAATCCAACGGTTCTCTGAACTCTCCGTCTGCAAGCGCCGCCATTTGTTCTGATACTTTTTTAATCGGCTCTAACAGTTCTGTATCAGCAAATTTAATAATCTGGACAATCTCCCATATAATGTAGGCAAAAGACAGAACCAGTAAGCATATCATTATGATCTGCACAACCTTCATTATATTCTGCTGTTTTCCCTTTCGCGCGTTAATCGAACGAATTGTCTCATCTGTCTGCGCATTGATCTGGTCAACCGCATCGGCATATTCTTCGCTGAACACCTGTCTTTGCGCTTCTTCCAAATCCCCTTTGCCGGCGGCTTCAATCGCACGTTCTTCTGATGGAACCAGATTTTCTGACAATCCCGCTATCTCATCAAGGCTTGCCCATTCCGCTTTTGTAAGTCCGCATTTTTCCAATGCTTTTTTTGCTTTTTCCCGATTCTGATCTTCGTTCAGCTCTTTCATATATGCATCCGCATATTTCTGCTCGCCCGTTACCGCATATGAACGCACTTCATATGTCAATGTTTTGGAACCGACCCGATATTGGTCAAGTGCAAGCGCCACGTTCAGCTGGACGGTCTGCATATTAGACAAAACTATATTAAATGCTGCAAATCCAAGCATATACACAACACTTACAGCCGCAATGACAAATGCCTGTTTGACCAGACGGCGAAGCTGTGCTTCCTGACTATTTTTTCCGATCCCTGCGTGTTTTCCCTTTCCCATACGATTTCTCCTTTAATGTAGATTCTGATTAAATATACTAAATCTATTATACTCATACTGAAAGAGTGGGTCAAGGCTGGTATGAAATTTTTATGATTAGTTTTATTTACGAAATACCGCCGTCACACACATATCTGTATCCTGCACCTGCGCAAAGATGTCCCCATCCATACGCTGCATCAGGCCGCGGCAAATATATAGCCCCAGACCGCTGCCAGCAGTGCTCTTCGCATTTGAGCCACGCCAAAAGCTGTCAAAAATATGCGTCATCTCATGTTCCGGCAGTGTATTGCCGCTGTTTTGCACCGTTATCAGCACACAGTCCTCTTCTTCGCCAAACCGCAGTACAATGCGCCTGCCATCTCCATACTTTACCGCATTTTCCATCATATTCTGCAGCACCTCCACACTCCGGTCAAAATCACCTTTTAACATACAATCCATATACGCCTCAATGGAAAAATCCGTATGCAGCAGTTTTAATTTGTCATCATAATAGGCCGCTATCCTTTTGACAAGCTGCGATAAATAAAAACCCTCCTTTCCTATTTCGATATTTAAAAAATCTTCTCCAGACGCTTTGATCATCTGCGTCACAAAGCCGCCGATTTCATCTGCTTTTGCTTCCATACTTTCCGCGATCTTCTCAAGCTGCCCCTCATTTTCATACAAATGCCTGGAAATTACTTTCGCATATAACTTTATGGCTGATAACGGTGTTTTGATATCATGCGACACGGATAATACAAGCGTTTTCTGTGCACGCTGCAAATCAAGCTCCCGCCTTTTCTGCTGTTCCATATTTTCCCGCAGCAAATCTATCCCCCATACAAACCTGCCGAAAAAATGATTCTTATTTTCCGGAAGAGGGATCGCAAGCCTGCCTTTGGACAGCTCATACGGAATCTCCTTCATGGCTTCAAAAGGTTTTAATATCTTCTGCCTGATATACAGCAGCACACAAATAAGCAGCAAACTCATACAAGCCAACGACAAATTTACGATCCCTGCCATCCCCTTTTGCTCAGAGTCCGAGTGAATCGTATAATCAAACCGGTAAAGCGTTCCATTGACCAGCCGAAAACAGCTGTCTTGATCTGCCTTTTCAAAAAACTGTTCCAAATCACCAGAATGTATGGCATCCGTATGGCGCTGTACACGATAGATATATTCATAGGCAGATAAATCCACACCCTCATAACCGTTTTTCTCGATTTCTTTTGCAAGCCTTGCAGCGTCCACCCGATGCATGCGCTCCTGAGAGTTCTGTCCTGTCGCATAAATACGAATGTTTGTTCCTATAAAAATGACTGCAGCCATCACTAAGACAACTGCAGCAAATCTGTTATAACTTTTCATATGTTGACCGCTCCCTGAAATCAACGATTCTGTCTACAAAAACTGATATCCCACACCCCAGACCGTAACAATCCGTTTCGGGTTCTTTGGATCTTCTTCAATCTTCTTCCGCAGCCACTTGATATGCACCGTAAGTGTCTGCGGTTCCGAAAAACTGTCCATTCCCCAGATCTGCCCGAATAAATGCTCTTTGCGCAGCGCTTTTCCTTTATTTTCCATTAGCATCAAAAGCAGCTCAAACTCTTTTGACGTCAATTCTACCAGCACCCCGTTTTTATGTAAGGTACGTCCGATTTTATTCAGACAAAGGTCGCCGTCCACGATTTCATCCTGCGAATATCTGTGTTTAAAAATATTCCTGATTTTTGCAAGCATAATGTCTATATCATAAGGTTTTTCGATATAATCATCCGCCCCGGACACAAGGCCGTTTAACTGGTCTTCTTTTTGGCCCTTTGCGCTTACAATTATAATCGGTACATCACAGACACTGCGGATTTTACGGCAAACCGCAAATCCATCCATGCCAGGCAGCATAATGTCCAGAATCACAAGCTTTATGCTGCCTGACGCAAACATCTCCAACGCCAGTTCCCCGCTGTTTGCGATACATACCGAATAATGCTCCGCACGCAGAAAACCACTTAGCAGCTGTGCCAGTTCCTCATGATCCTCTACAATTAAAATATCTACCATCCCATCTCCATAAGCCAATGGTTTAACTCACGCTCTCTTTCCCGCAGGTTGCCTCCCTGCGTATACGCCCCAAGCTCATATTCCCCCTGAATATTCCCATCTACGATATAAAGCACCCTCGAACACCGCGCCGCAACTCTGATATCATGCGTTACAAGCATCACAGCCGTACCATCCGCATTTATTTTCGCAAGTTCGTCCATAACTTCTTCAGAAGCACCCCGATTCAAAGCCCCGGTCGGTTCATCCGCAAAAATCATTTTCGGATGGTTCACAAGGCTGCGGCAAATGCACGCCCGCTGGAGCTGGCCGCCGGACACCTCATGGATATCATGATCCGCAATCTCGATAATGCCAAGCCTGCGCATCAGATCCTGCCCAAACTGCACCTTTTCTTTCCTTAAGGCCGTATTTTTTTTCGACTGACACGCCGGAAGTACAATATTATCCAGCACCGACAAGTTTTTCAGCATATACATCTGCTGAAAAATAAACCCCATCTCATCCAGACGCAGGTCCGCCAGCTGCGATGCCGAAAGCTGCGCAAGATTCCTGCCGCAAAAACGTACTTCACCTGCCGTGACCGTATCCATGCCCGACACGGTATATAACAGCGTAGATTTTCCAGAACCGGACGGCCCCATAACCGCAGCCATCTCCCCTTTTCGAATTGTCAGACTGACATTTCGAAGCACATGGTTCTGACGCTTATCCGCTATATATGTCTTACATAAATTTTTAACTTCCAATATATTTTCTGTCATACTATCTGCCATCATTATTCTCCTTATTATATTACCTGATTTCGCTGCCGCCTGCAAGGTTTGATTCTAATCATTTACTTTATTATTTACTCTATATCAGACGCATCGGACGCCGGAATCTTTCGGACCTGCAAAGCCGCACACATGCCCGACAGCATCGTAACCGCAAATACAATCAGCGGATACAGCACATATACCTCTAACGGCCGGATGTCAAATGTGATGCTCTGCGCTCCCATCATCTGAAACACCGGCCCAATGGCAATCTGGGAAAGCGGCGCAGACAATACCGTTCCAATAGCCGAAGCCGTAAACAGCACAATCCCAATCCGCAGCGTCTGCCACACTGCCAGCGAAATATTTTTAAAACCAAGCGCCTTGAGCATCGCAATCTCACCTTTTTCTTTTGTAAGAAAGCTTTTTACCATCAGCACCGTCACCAGCATATTCATGCACAAAACAACAATTAAAATCAAATGCTTCATACCTTTGAGCTGCCCGCTGATGTCACCGATCATATCATTGACATACTCCCCTGCCGTATAGACCTCATAATCCGCAAACCATTCTGCCAGCTGCCCTTTTCGATGCTTAAGCTGTGCGGCATCCGGATCATCCGTATATCTGATCTGCACGCCAAAGCTCCCAAATACAAGACGATAATCCAGCTCATCTTTTTCTGAAAACCGGATACCCTCTCCAAGATTATTCATCGTCTGAAAAATGGCCGTTACAAGATAAGGCCTCTGCTGATCCCCATACTGAATCAAAACCGTATCTCCAATCTGCGCTCCCAGCCTTTTTGCTATCAGATGCGAAATCCCTATTTCACTGTCATCCCGCGGCGCACTGCCCTCCAGATACACATATCTGTCCGCCGTAATATCTCCGACTCCCTGAAACGCAAGCGAAGATTCCTGCTGATCCTCAAAAGAAATGCCCATCCGAAACAGCACTTCTTCATACACCTGCGCCTGAATGCCATGCTCAGACAGCTTTTTTCTGATTTTATCAAGCTGGTCTTGTATCAGAGTGCGATTGTCGCTGTTCTCATTAAACAGCTGCTCCTTACTGATCACATGATCACATGGCGCCATGCTAAACCACGTAAGCAAATGATCCGACTGCAGCGTATTCATCGCATTGACCGGAATAATGACTAACAGGATTCCAATCATAAATATTAAAATCAAGGCAAGATACCGCCTTATCCCGCTCAATATATCATTCAGAGCCAAAAACAGCACTGCAGGCATCCTCGACCAACGAAACGACAAAACACTTTTTCCCCTGTAGCGCTCCCCGTTTTCTCCGCCCCGTATGGCATCCATCGGCGAAAAACCTTTTATTTTGCGCGTACACGTATAAGCAAACCATACAACAACAGACGCAGCTGCCACAGCGCACAAAACATTCCACATCAAATTTCCGTCTGTCTCCATCATAATATTTTGCGACAAAGACGCAAGCATCATCCTGCCGAACGGAATGCTTAAAAGCAGTCCCAATCCGCTTCCCACCGCCGATATCGCAAAATACTTCACAACATACAGCCCGCGTATTTTCCGATTGGCTATGCCGATCGCCTTCATCACGCCAATTTCCCGAAATTCCTCACTCATCGTAAAAAGAATCGTAAACCGAAGTATGACAAGCGAAATCAAAATCAAACAGATACTGACAACAAGCATCACCGCCGCAATCACCATATCTACCATATACAGCATCCGTACTTCATCCTGGCTGATATCCATCACGACATTCAGTCCCAATTTATTGAATTTTTCAGAAAATTTGCCATCTTTCGTATAAATACAGGTCAAATATAAATGTTTCGCGTCCTCCGTATCAAAATACGCATAATCATGATCACTCACAAAAATTCTGGTCATTCCAGCCATCTCCGACGCAAACATGGCATCCCGTACCCCTCCCGCAGTCGTAAACCGGCCAGCCTTCCCATTCGCCGCAATACGGATCCGTTCTTTCCCATGCAGATGTTCTGTTTCCAAAACTTTTACCGCGAAGTAAATTTCACCATCGTTTATATGTGTTACTTCATGATCATTACTGTCAAAAATCCTGATGGAGTCCCCAAGCTTTGCAATCACAATCGTATTGTTATAACCCAGTTCACCGTCTTCCTTTTCTATCTGTTTCGGATCAATCTGCAAAACCTCCTGCTGCCTGATGGCATAACCTTCCTGATCCGCAAACCGCGCAAACTGCTCCGCCTGCCCGGCATCCGCAAAGCTGAGCAGATAGTCCGGCACTTCCGCCTTCTCAAAAAATGTGTCCAGTGCGGTCATAACCGTAACCATATTGTTGACGCTGCCCGCAATGAAGGTCGCTGCCAGGACGATGAAAATGAACAGAATCAGATTCATTGTCTTTTTTCGTTTTAAGTCTTTTTTCAAAATCTGCAGATACATGGTGCCTGCTCCTTTCTTTGATTGCTTGGTGGTGTTTTGTTATGGGATGAGTATAAAAGAGAAGTTATTAAATAATCCTTAAATGTGATTACGTTTTTTGATTTTCTTAATTAATGGATAATCCTATATTATCTGTTAATTATTTACTAAAATACATATTTATGGGTGATAGACTATGGATTACGATGAATTAAGAAAAAAGCTCAAAAAATATGGTTATACAAGAAAAACGGAACGACTGTCTGAACTTTCAAATAAAACAGTATTCAGAAGAAAATATTCAAATAAAACCCTGAATCGTACCAGACTTTTAAATAGTCTAGTAAATTGTACTAATTTTAATAATGCTTCTTTAACAGGTTCTTATTTTTATAATTGTGAATTTCGCAATTGTACTATGGATATGGCTGATTTTGAATATTGTGAATTTTATAAATGTAAGTTAACTTCAAAGTATAAAGTGATTGTCTCATTTAATGAAAGTAATTTTATAAACACAGAATTTTCGAATATTACGTTTTCTGGCTGTTCTTTTTCAGGTTCATTTTTTGAAAACTGCATCTTTGAAAATGTGAAGATCGAATTTACAACTTTTGAGAATGCTATTTTCCGAAATTGTTTTTTTAAAAATATGGATATGAAAATATTAAATTTAGATTTTGTGGAAATAGAAAATCCAAGAATGGATCAGGTAATTTTACCAATTGAACAAATTCCTAATGCTATTGGGGTTTTAGGTTATTGCCAAAATACGACGGACAATATTACATTTGGATCTGATTCTGAAATCATATTGTCAAAAGAAGAATATTGGAATCAGGTAATGCCTCTATTAGAAGAAGAGTACTATCATACAAAAGCTTACTTTCCATTGGCGAATATTTATATTGTAAAACAAGAATATGAAAAAGCCATTGACATACTTCATAAGGGTTTGGAAGATGCGGTGGTCAACCGTGATTTTCGGATGCTAAAATTTTATTGCAAACTTATTAAATCAAGCCATTGTTTTGATTCGCGTGAATTACATAGTTTTTATCATTCCATATGTCGGCTTAGTCCTAATCCAAACAGTAGCGAAAATAACTCTTTATTGCGGGGATATATTCGAAATATTGCTGATATTAAAAACATTTTATTTGATTCTACCAAAAAGCCTTCACTTCATATGACATTTTTGACAAATATATCTTCTTCAGATAAAAAACCTCTGGGGAAATTAATATCATGGCTGTTTGGCATTACCAAAATGGGCAGCCTTGAAGTGCCAAATACCCCTAGCCTGAAGATAACAGAAAATTCTCCAATATTAATTGAGATTGATGTTTGTGGAAAAGAAAATAATCTGGCTTGTTTATTTCATATTTTGCTAACACTTTCTGATACAAAATGTGAAATTCCATTAATAACTATGGACCATTCAGAAATAGAAATAATGAAATATAACCAGCTGGAAGAACAGGCGTCTCAATGTTATCATTCGTGTTCGGAAATGGGGGTTACATTAACAATTGCAGAGTATTATTTTGAAAATTGCGTAATGATTTTACCATCTGATAAGAACATCTATTATTATAACAGTAATCTAAAATTATACAATAAACGCATCAGTGGAATTTAATATTATGGAACATTGTTATACAATAAAAAACGGAGAGTTGATACTCTGTAACAGTATGAGAAATAAATTATCTTTCTATTTTTCATATTTATTTCAGTTAGTTAAAATTGCATTTTGGGTGAGCACGATGTTTGTAACGATATATATTACTAATATAATATATAAAAAGTGTATCACAAACATTACCTTAAGCGAGTGCATTCCGCTTGGATCTATTTTTGCGACATTTGGTTCTGCAGTGATTTCGGTTCTTTCCATATATTGTGGTGAACAAAGGAATCTTTTTCAAGAGAATTTAGTTATTTTGCGTGAACAAGTTTCTGAGTTAGATTCATGGCAGAGATGGCCTTTTTTAAAACGTATTTCAAAAAAGAAAATGACATTTTTACACAATAATTATTATATGTTGTCAAATCCACAGATTACATTTAAAACAAAAACACGGAAATTAACAGTGCCAATACCTTCTTGCGCAGCTGATTTCAAAGATTTGCCATTAATTATCAGCATGCTTAAAATGATTCATTTTCATAGAGAATATTTTAATTTTATATATTGTTTTCAAAATACAGGACAACATAAAGCTTTGTTAATTTTTGACTGTATCCTGATGATATATAAAAATATCATCAGGTACAAAATAGGAACATTTTTCATGTGGATAGGTGCTGAATATGTTTTATCCAGTATTATATTTTCTTTTTCTTATAAACAAGTCAATCAAATTCTGGCATTTTTAGAGACTTATTTTTAGTGTATTATCCTCACAGCATCGGCAAGCAGGTCCCTGTGCTATCTCATATCTGCTGCAGATATTTTGAACTTTATGATAAATCTCAAGTACTTCTTGATCAGTTGGTGGAAGAAAATATTCCATGGGCGTTCCCTGAATTCCTTTAAGCAGGCTTAGAATAGGGGAAACGCCCATAGCACACACATGCTCTACTCCTTCTAGAAGCGAATGCGTGCTCTCAAGTCCAACAATGAATACAGTTCTGACGTTTCCCGTTTTCCCCCATAACTGGACAGCTTTTTTAAATGCATTGTCATAAGTATTTAAGCTTATGGAACCTTTTCCAGGCATATATTTTTGAGCCAATTTTCTATCATAAATCTCAAGATTAAAAGTAACTTCCGTGATTCCAGCTGTTTTTAGATCAGACAGTATTTCTAAATTCTGCGGTGGTAAAGACATTACATTGATAGGCTTATTGAATTTTAATTTTAAATATTTTGCTATCTGAATAATTTTTTCAAAATCAGAGTTCATCGGATCAGAACCTCCGCCAATTAAAAAATGTTTTACGTTTTCATTACCAATATAAACATCAAGAGCTTCTATGATATCCTCTAATGGCAAAATGTTTTCATTTTTTTCTATATCGCAGAAACCGCATCCTTTCCCAATAGCTTTAAAATAACATCCAACACGGTGAAATATACGCAGCCTGTCATTCCCAAGATATATAAAATCATCGTATGCAAATCCATGCTGAGAAATACGAGAATCCAGATTATTTGCCCTGCGAATGCAGACCGGCGCAAGTTTTCTCTCAAAATAGGTCAATAAGAATTCATCATTATTGGCTAATTCTATACCAAAGGGACTTAAAGATGAAAATTTTGTTTGATATGGCACGTTAATATAAATATCAGATTCTATCACAAGATCTATGGCTTCAAATTCCTCATGATTTACACCCCCTGTTTCATTTAGTCTTTTTAACGCTTGCTGGCTTATTCTTATACCATGACTTAACAGCATGGTTTTTAGTTCCAGAAGCTGATCTTTGTAATGGTCAGGATCAAAAATATGGTTATTCAGAATTAAATTAGGTTGTAAGAGTGTTTCAAATTCGGCTCCTACGGAAGTTATCGTTGTATCAAAAACAATTTTAAATAAATAGGTATTCTTTTCCAGTTTCATATTCCAATCTATATGATCCGTGTGACAGGATATGATTTCAGAGGAATTTTTTGCACATTCATACAGATATCTCGCTCTTTCAAATGTTTCAGGATCATAGCTGTATCCATAAAGGCTGTATTTGACTTTAAATAACGGCAGATTTTTTGTACACTGCTCATTTTCAAAAGAATCTATATGTAGTTCTTGCAAAGACATTTTCATTCCACAGGACTGCATAGCTTTGTTGATCAGAACTGTGGAAGACTGAAAACGTGCATTGATTTCGGAAAAAAAGACTTCATCCTTAGTCGCAATAAAATCAATGCCGCATACACCACGATATCCGGAATATTGCAATTGTTTCCCGATTATGTTCGCGTATTTCTCTACTTTATTTTGAATATGCTTTGGAAGATAATTGTACATAGTAAAATCAGATCCTTGATAGGTCAAGGAATAAGATCTGATCACAATAATCTGAACAGACGCAGGCATTTGTAAAATCTCCTGTTCATAAATGACCAAGTGTACATTTACAGATACGCTATGTTTCAGATAAGGCAATAAGATATACTGCTCATGAGCAGATATCCGATTCATGATATCTGAACTATTATCTGAAGATAACAGCCATGTGCCTGTTCCGCCGCAAGAATAGTCGGATTGCACAACAAATTTTTTGAATCCAGGAAAAATATCTTTTAAATGCTCGCAATCAATATCCTTACCTTCCATTAAAGTAAAAGGTGGCAGCGGAACCATCTCACTCAGCCATAATCTTGTTTTTATTTTGTCGTCCAAAAACTCTATTATTTTCAGATCATTTACATACAATGTTTTTGCTGATACTTTTGGTGAAAGGATTGCAATATCAATCGGATAATACAGCATAAATCTAATGTCAGGATTTAGTTCCAGTAGCATCTCTGCCTTTTCATTAATAAATACATTTAACAGATCAATGTCTTCGTTATAATCATATCTGAAACAGTATTCCTTATCGAATGCATAATTTTGATTCTTACCAGAACCAAAAATAGTAATGGACCCTTCAAAGAGAGCATCTGTATCTTCTAATTCAGATTCTCGTATCCCTATCCAATATAACGGGTTTTTCTTCATAAGCTGCCTCCTCGTATAGATTCAGTCAATTTACTTTGTAAAAAATCAGTATAATTTATATATTTTTCTTCAAAAGTATGCTCATCAAAATAACTCAATCGTTCTTTTTGCTTTTTCAGACATTCACATTTATTAAAATTTAAAATATGATTTAATAAATTCTTTTTTTGGAAACAATGATCTTCTTTATAAAATGCATCGTAAAAATCCATAAGAGGATTTTTGCATATCGGACAGCATTCTGGTAATATAGCTCTATGATTTTTATCATAAAAGTTTTCCTCTCGGTTACCATAATATGAAATCGTTATTCTTGACAATTGTTCTGGTTCGATTTCGTCTAACAGCAATAGTAACTGCCAGTGCGATACAGGCTTGTAATAGCCATTTTCGTACATATTCATTAATAGCGTATAGGGTTTAACATTTATAGGAAATAAAACAGCATTGCAATTATGTTCAAACGCCCAAGAAATCGCATTTTTTGTATCCAGCAGCTGTTCTTTTTCAGATAGAAACGGTAAACCAAATAATATATTTACATCCACGGAAAACTCATGACTTTGGATATTTGTAATAACCGCTTCAAATTTTTGCATGTCAATCTGTTTCATGATTATATAATCCTGATATTTCTGACAAGCAGTTTCCATTCCAAGCTCTATAGTTACATTTTTTGATAAGAGCAGTTGTTTTACTTTTTGCAATTTCTCATTTGTTATGTCAAGATAATGAGCTTCAATAATAATGTTGGAGATATCGGTCTTGCCTGCATGCTCAATGATTTTATAAAAAATATCTCTGGGAATTTGTGAAAAATCCATGATGCTTCCATTTGTACATAGAAGTAAGTGTTCTATGCCCTTTTCGCTCTGCAGAATAGCATCCATTTCTCGCAAATAGGCATCATAATTTTGAGCACCGTTTACAGAACCATAATCACACATAATACATGAACCAGCAGCATCATTTTTACATCGTTTACTCATAAATGCGATTTCTAAGAAAGTGCCATTTCTAAAAACGTCACAAATAACATTACTTTTTAGAAATGGACGTGATTTTCGTATATGTTTATTCATTTTTACTATTATTTCTTTATTCACTGTTAAACATCTCCTATCAGATATTGTGATTTTTGATCAAAAAAGACTGATTTCGTACAAATAATTAATTTTGGGATCTTGTTGGCATTCAATATATTTTATTAGGGTGATATGAAAGTTCAAATAATTATTGTAGCTGCAGCTTGCTGAAGGATAATATAGGATTATCCTTCAGTACAATTCCATTAATTATCACCAAATCATTTTGTATTATTTTTTTAAATTATTAGTATATTATATCATAAATTCGACTACAATCAACTCTTTTTTATTTATATCAGAGATTCGCTTTTATTATTTATAATTTTTCACAGCGTTTATTCAAACACGTTTCGCAATATACGGCGGGAAAACATTGCTTTATCCTCTGGTTCGGCCCAGAGATTTTATTTTTCTAAATCTCGTCAGCAAATTTATTGATTTTTTTGCTGATATCCCATATACTATAATCAAAGAGGTGATAATCATGAGTTCTATCAGGAGTGCAATTGAAAACACAATATCCATTTCCCTGTTCAACCGCGGACTGGCAGGAAAAATATTTGATGACGTTAAAAATACTGGGGCAAAAGTCGTCATGAAAAATAATACCCCTGAATGTGTACTGCTTTCCCCGGCAGAATACATCCGCCTTCTGGATGAAGCCAACGATGCGAGGCTTCTTACTGCCGCCACAGAACGGATGTCCCATTTTGATCCCGACACACTCCTTACACAGGAGCAGGTGGATCATGAACTTGGGTTTTCCCCTTCAGACTATGAAAATACGGATGATATCATTTTCGAATGAAGTGGGATGTTACATAGATTCCTAAAAATCAAACTCCGGGGAGCAGGTCTGCGTATCGTATATAAACTGGTACATATTGAGGATAAGATCATCATTATCGTTATTGGCGCACGGGAAGATGAAGAGGCGTATGAGTCTGCATATAAACGCATCCAAAAACATGGACTCTAATACGATAAAAAATTCATGTCCTGTTGTGTCTCAAGCACTGCATTTCTTTCCTATCCACATATCTTTTCAGCACAACAGCCAGCACCGCCGACAAAATCCTTGCCCAAACCGTACTCCACCAAATCATAACCTGCCCGCCAAACAATGGCGGCAATATGAGCATCAGCACCAGCATAAACACCGGTTCCATAAAAGTTAATACATAAGAGAACAGACTTTTTTCCGTAGCATAAAAACTCGCGGTCGTAATGCGCAGAACCGCAACAAACGGTACGGAAATCAGAAAGACCGGCATTATTTGTCCGATTTCTGCATTCACGGCATCCGATGCACCAAATAACAGGCCAAGGCTGTCTTTTGTCAGGTACATGATCACGCAGCCGATCAAAGACAAAAACAATGCAAAAACATACGCTAACTTTCTTGTACTTTTCAGCCTGCCATAATTCTTTTCACCGTAATGCTGGCTGAGCAGCGGCTGGCTTCCGTCGCCTACGCCCTGCAGTATCAAATATACGATGCAGATAACATAAGCGATGCAGGCATACGTAGCAATTGCAGCCTCTCCCCATAAGAAACAGAAAAGCGGTTTATGATAATCAGCGAAATATTCGGCGACATTGCAAGGCCAAATGGTGCAATCCCTATTTTCAGTATGGACGCGGACACCTTTCCCATTTTGGAAAAAGGGATGTTCAGCGTAAACTGCCTGTGGCGTATAAAATAAATAAAAGCCATCCCCATGGTTACTCCCTGGCCGATCACCGTAGCCCATGCCGCACCGGAAACACCCTGTTCCAGAATCCATACGAACAAGTAATCGAGAATCATATTGGTGACAAAGCCCGCAGTCATGGAAATCATCGCATAAAAGGAACCTCCCTGATTGCGGATAAAAGGCACCAATCCCGTACCAAGCGCCTGTATGACTGCCACAATCGGATAAGCTATATTAACGGCAGAAAGTCCCAGATCGCCTATGCTGTTTCCTACAAAAAAGCCGTCCACAATCGTGTAGACACCTGACAAAGCAAAAGACAGTACGGATGGGATTACATATTGAAAAAAACTGCTGCATCATGGATTTGTTTCATTGCTTTGTTTACCTCCTGCCTTTTTAAAAAATTGCACAAATAAAGCCATGTTTTCATTTAACTGCTTCATTCGCTCTAAGCCTGTTTCCTCCGCTGCCGACAGTTCTGCTTTCCGCAGCTGTGAAATAATGGTATCTGCGTATTCTTTTCCGGCATTTGTAAACTGGATGACCTTATTTCTTTTATCCTCCGGCAAAGGAACCAGCCTGACATATCCTCTGCGTTCCAAATCTTTGAATACCATATTGATGGTCTGCTTCGGTATCAGCCATCTTTGACTGATTTTTTTCTGTGTGCAGCTGTCACCGCCGTCATAAACCGCACACAATACCAACAGGCTGTTGACTGAAAGTCCATGCGCTTTCGCCCATTCTTCGTACACATAATTATACTCCTGCCAGATGTCATAATATTTGTTTAGCTGTTCCATAAAATCTGCATTTCCAATCATATTTTCCCTCCTGCTTTTTATTAGTACAGTTATGTACTAATAAAATTATAGTCCATAACCGTACTATTTGTCAAGGTAGTAATTTTAAACAAAAAAAACGGCATAGCCCGCAAGCTATGCCGCATTCGTCAACGTGCTGCCACGTTATCTTTATTTATTTTACGATACGTACTTTCATAACGCCTTTCATGGCTTTCATCTTATCCACTGCTTCCTGCGTCATCGGCGTATCCAGATCAAACATCGAGTATGCGTAATCCCCCTTGGATTTATTCGTCATGTTTGCAATATTAATATCGCATTCACCAAAGATCGAAGTAAACTTACCGATCACGCCCTTGCTGTTTTTATGAAGAACCGCTACACGCCCCTGTGTCGTACATTCTCCCATATCGCAGTTCGGGAAATTGACAGAGTTGCGGATATTGCCGTTTTCCAGGTAATTGCGGATTTCCTGTGCTGCCATCACCGCACAGTTGTCCTCGGATTCTTCTGTGGACGCTCCCAGATGCGGGGTAACGACGCATCCTTTTTTCCCTGCAGTTATATTATTTGGGAAATCGGAAATATACCGTTTCAGCCTGCCTTCGGCAAGCGCTGCCACGACGGCTTCCTCGTCCACGAGCAGATCTCTTGCAAAATTTAAAATAACCGCGGTTGGCTTCATCATCGCGATGACTTCTTCGTTAATCATCTTCTTTGTCGAATCTAAAAGCGGCACATGGATGGAAATATAGTCGCATTCACGGTAAATATCTTCTACATTGCGCACATGCTTGACGTTGCGTGACAGATTCCATGCCGCATTGACGGAAATGTACGGATCGTAGCCATATACGTCCATATCCAGATGGGTTGCCGCGTTCGCTACACGGATGCCGATAGCGCCAAGTCCGATGACACCTAATTTTTTGCCTGCAATCTCACATCCCGCATAAGCTTTTTTCTGTTTTTCTGTCAGCTTTGCAAGCTCTGGATTTTCTTTTTCAGAAGCAACCCAGTTCACGCCGCCGTTAATGTCTCGGCTTGCCATTAACAGGCCAGCCAGCACCAGTTCCTTGACACCGTTTGCATTTGCACCTGGTGTATTGAATACAACGATGCCCTGCTCTGCACATTGCTCTAACGGAATGTTGTTGACGCCTGCACCTGCGCGGGCCACTACTTCCAGACTATCCGGCAGCTCCATATCGTGCATGGAAGCGGAACGTACGAGCGCTGCCTGTGCAGCTTTGATATCTTCCACTTTCTGGTAGCCCTCTTCTAATACATCCAGTCCCACCTGGGCAATTGGATTTAAACAAACATAATTAAACATTTTTACTTCCCCTCTAATCTGTTGTGCCGCGGTTGTATAGGGCGGCATTCTATTTTATGAATTCGCGGCTTCGAAATCCTTCATAAATGCCACGAGCTTTTCTACGCCTTCCTTCGGCATTGCGTTGTAAATAGATGCCCGCATGCCGCCGACGCTTCTGTGCCCTTTCAGATTGACGAATCCTGCTTTTTCCGCTTCTGACACAAATTTTGCATCCAGCTCTTTATCGCCTGTGACAAATGGAACATTCATCAAAGAACGGTCTTTCGGCACAACCGTACCCTGGAACATCTTGCTCTGGTCAAGGAAATCATATAAAATCTTAGCTTTTTCTTCATTGCGTTTTTTGATTTCTTCCAGGCCGCCCATGTTCTTTAACCATTTGAACACTTTTCCGCAAATATAGATGCCGTAGCACGGAGGTGTATTATATAATGAATCCGCATCTGCATGCGTCTTGTATTTTAACATCGTAGGCGTGCCTTCCAGTACATCGTCACGAATCAGATCTTCACGGATGATCGCAATTACAACGCCTGCCGGACCGACATTTTTCTGAACGCCGCCAAAAATAACGCCGTATTTGCTGACATCTACAGGCTCTGATAAAAAGCAGGAAGATACGTCTGCCACTAGCAGATGGCCTTTTGTATTCGGCAGTTCTTTATATTTTGTTCCGTAAATCGTATTGTTTTCACAAATGTAGACATAATCCAGATCATCCGGAATGTCCAGATCGGAGCAGTCTGGTATATAGGAAAACGTCTTGTCTTCAGAAGAAGCCAGTTTTACTGCTTCTCCGTACAGCTGTGCTTCCTGATATGCCTTTTTTGCCCATTGTCCGGTTACGATATATCCGGCTTTTTTGTTTTTCATCAGATTCATTGGAATCATCGCAAACTGCTGGGATGCTCCGCCCTGTAAAAACAGTACCTTATAATGATCAGGGATTTTCATCAGGTCACGGATATCCTGCTCTGCTTCTTTGATAATCGTATCATACACTTTGGAACGGTGGGACATCTCCATGACAGACATCCCGCTTCCTTTATAGTCCAGCATTTCCTCTGCAGCTTCCCGCAGCACTTCTTCCGGCAGTACTGCCGGGCCTGCAGAAAAATTATATACTCTGCTCATTTTCATTAAATCCTCCTTGTATTATAATCATTATATTATATGCAGCTATCTGCTGAGATCCTCTTGTGAAAACGCTTCGCTGATCGGCGCTCCCGGCGCAACCATCGGCCATACTTTATCATCGCTGTCTATGATGCAGTCCAGCACGATTGGCCCGTCTGCTGCCAGTGCCTGGTCAAAGGCGGTATCAAATTCTTCTTCTGTTGTCACGCGGATGCCTTTTGCCCCCATTGCTTCCGCCAGTTTTACAAAGTCAACGGCATCCCGCAGTACGGTAGCCGAATAGCGTTCTTCGTAGAACAAATCCTGCCACTGGCGTACCATTCCAAGCACATGATTATTTACCACGACCTGTATCAGCGGCAGCTTTTGTCTGACTGCTGTCGCAATCTCATTCATATTCATGCGAAAGCATCCGTCGCCTGCGATATTGACCACTGTCTGATCCGGATTCGCCACCTTTGCGCCAATCGCTGCTCCAAGGCCGTATCCCATCGTTCCAAGGCCGCCGGACGTCAGAAAATGTCTCGGCTTTGTATATTTATAATACTGGGCAGCCCACATCTGATGCTGTCCGACCTCTGTGACGATAATGGCATCACCGTTTGTCTTCTCATAAATTTTTTCTATCATATACGGCCCGCTCAGTCCCTGTGAATGATAGGTCAGAGGATATTTCTCCTTAAGACGCCCCACATGCGCAAGCCATTCGTCATGATTCTGCACATCCAGCTGTGCGTTGATGCTTGTCAGGACTTCTTTAATGTCCCCGATCACACTGGATGTCACAATAATATTTTTATTAATCTCTGCAGGATCCACATCAAACTGGATAATATTCGCCTGCTTTGCAAATTTTTCAGCATTTCCAATAACACGGTCGCTAAAGCGGACACCGACCGCCAGCAGCAAGTCACATTCGCTTACACCGTAATTGGATGTTTTGGTTCCGTGCATGCCGAGCATGCCGGTATATTTCGGATCTGTGCCATCGAAGGCCCCTTTTCCCATCAGGGAATCACATACCGGAGCCTGTACTTTTTCGACAAATTCCCGTAATTCTTTCGAAGCATCTGATAAAATCACACCGCCGCCTACAAATATGTATGGCTTCTTTGCTTCTTTGATATACGCAATGGCTTTGTCAATATCTTCCTGGCGCAGCTTTTCGGTCACCCGTTTTGGCATCTCGATGTTCTCTGGTGCATACTCTGTTTTATTTGCCGTAATATCTTTTGGAATGTCCACAAGCACCGGGCCTGGCCTGCCTTTTCTGGCGATCGTAAACGCCCGGCGCAGTATTTTCGCAAGGTCAGCGACATCCTTTACAATAAAATTATGCTTTGTAATCGGCGTTGTGATGCCTGCGATATCAATTTCCTGAAAACTGTCTTTTCCAAGCAGAGGAACATTTACATTGCAAGTGATGGCAACAAGCGGAATCGAATCCATATATGCAGTGGCGATTCCTGTTACGAGATTCGTCGCTCCCGGTCCGCTCGTCGCAAAGCATACGCCTACCCTGCCGGTACTGCGCGCATAGCCGTCCGCGGCATGGGAAGCCCCTTGTTCATGGGAAGTCAGAATATGCCTGATCTCATCCCTGTGTTTATACAATTCATCATATACATTCAGGATCGCTCCGCCCGGATAGCCAAAGACGGTGTCTACGCCCTGCTCTTTCAGGCACTCAATTAATATCTGCGCCCCTGTCAACTGCATGTTTTCTGCCTCCTTTTCTATTTTTATATCCGTATAAATTTCTAATCCGTTTTTATTCAGTTTCTGATCAGTTTCTAATTAGTTTTTAATTATTTTCTGATCAGTTTCTAATCCGTTTTTAATCAGTTTCTAATCAGTTTTTAATTATTTTCTGATTATTTGTTTACTTATTTGTCCCTGGCGTCTGCATAACCGCGCCGCGATTGCCGGAAGTAACCATCGACGCATAACGTGCGAGATAACCTGTCGTTACTTTTGGCTCTCTCGGCTGCCATTTTGCCCTTCTGTCAGCAAGCTCTTCGTTTGATACAGCCAGTTCCAGCTTCATTTCCGGTATATTGATCTTAATGATATCACCTTCTTTTACAAGCGCAATCGGCCCGCCAACTGCTGCTTCCGGGGATACGTGTCCGATGGAAGCCCCGCGGCTTGCGCCTGAAAAACGTCCGTCTGTAATCAGCGCTACCGAAGAACCCAGTCCCATGCCCGCGATCGCAGACGTCGGATTTAACATTTCACGCATGCCCGGCCCGCCTTTTGGCCCTTCATAACGGATCACCACAACATCGCCAGCCTGGATCTTTCCGCCTTTGATCGCCGCGATCGCGTCCTCTTCACAGTCAAATACTCTTGCCGGCCCTTCATGCACCATCATTTCCTGCACAACCGCAGAACGTTTGACTACGGAACCATCTGGTGCCAGATTGCCTTTTAATACGGCAAGGCCGCCCGTTTTGCTGTATGGATTGTCTACCGTACGAATAACCTCCGGATTTTTGTTTACCGCATCTTTGATATTTTCTCCGATTGTCTGCCCGGTTACCGTCATACAGTCCGTATGAATCAGTCCGATATCCGCCAGCTGCTTCATCACTGCATAGACACCGCCCGCTTCATTTAAGTCTTCCATATAAGTCGGGCCTGCCGGTGCAAGATGGCAAAGGTTCGGCG
>CAOKJJ010000039.1 GCA_948468465.1 uncultured Eubacterium sp.
TATTAAAAAAATTACAATTGCATAATTATAAATACTAAAAGCGAAATCTCTGAAAAGTTGATTTTTGAATTGATTTTTATTCATAAACGTGTTACAATAATTAAGAAATTTATCAGATTCATGGTAGTCAGAAGTTTATAAATTTTACAAAAGATAAAGGACACATGAATCTGGTATTTTTCAAAACTAATTTGTTGGTTCTGGCTGCAATGTTATTATGAGTTCCGGAGCCAGCTGCATCAATTCTCTGCAAAAGGTTGATGCTGAACATATTTTTGTTATAATTTTTGAGAAAAAGCATCAGATTCGTGGCAAATGAGATTTACCGCTTCTACTAAAGATAAGGGTCTCGGATCTAATGCTTTTTTTATTTTGCCCTGCCGGATGGGGCGTACAAAAAACGCTCATACATAAGTGGCCGCATGCAGCCATTTATGTATGAGCGTTTTTCGTGAGAACAAAGGTGAAAGTAACTCGTAGAGAAATTAAGAGAATACTGGAAAGACTAACTTTTATGTAATGGTATGAACGTAATTCTTTCATTATTTATGAACAATGACTATGAGAGTGTGTGTATTGCTCCGTCCCTGAAACAGACGACGTTTAAAAGAATCTTTCTTTCTTCCAGTATTGCATTTCTCCTTACGTGTGTATTTTCATGTTTATTCTATACCGTTTGTGGAAGAATTACAAGACCTAATTTAAAAAAAATGCAGTTTTTTTGGAACAGTGGTTTATGTCGGTTTTGAGAGCGGTTCAAAAATATTTTATATTAAGGTTAATATTCTAAAAAATGTGCCGATATATTATGAAACTATCTAATGGGATAAGTCTGCGTGTTTGTCTGTTTGGACGACATATGTACTTCTCCTTTCATATAGATGTAAAGCATGTGACGGGTTGTGTATCCATAGATTTGGAGGTTGGGTACAGATTGCCGGATATATGCTGGAATTGCAGCTTGGAGCATCTGGGAATTTGCAACGTGCAGATGCGTGGATTGACGAAGCTGCAGCGTCAGGACATAGGGAGAATGCATTTTTGCTGTTGGTGTTTTTCGGCGGGCATTATGTTTGTTTGGGATTGGCAGGAGATTGCTGCTGATGATTGTTTGAGAACGGATGTTTTGCGGGCTGCGGGGCATGGGATTTCAGGTGTGAGATTTCTGGAAGGGCTGATTGGTGAAAATGGTTTTTGGATGTGCTGGGGCTGAGTATGAAATCCGAAGTAAAAAAGTCTTCTGAATGAGGGGGACGGAGAGGATGGTAAGGTATGTACAAGGATGTATGGAAGAGATTTGGGGCAAAGATATTAATTGTGCTATGCTCTGTGCTGCTTCTTGGAGGGGTGGCAATAGCGGTACCCAAGCTTATGGCGGTAACGAAGATTTCATTGGAAAATGTAAGTTCGGATTTGGAAACGAGTGCTAATCCGATAAGCGGTGCAGCATTAAAGGTCGTAAATGAGAATAACATCTCTTATGATGGCACGACTAAAACGCCAAGTTTAAAAATTGAATTTGGGGGTAGTCCGGCTCCGTCTCCGTGGATATTAAGTTCGGGAGATGTTCGTACTACATCATATGAAAAAGATGCGTCAGGAAACAAGGGTCAGCCCAAGGCTTTAAAAGATGCAGGAAAGTATGTACTGGAAGTAGAGGCACGCAATATTTCAAATTATTTATCATTTGATGGAAAGAAGCGGTTGGTTTCATATGAGATTTTGCCAGATAATTTGAAGAACCATACGACCAGGTATTACGGCAATGGTTCGGCTTTTGGTTTGAAAGAGGATAATGTAATCGTAATAGGTGCGGCTTCGGCAACACTTAATGCAAGTGATATTAATGTAGAGGTAGATGGAAGCAAACTTGCGCAAGGCTCGGATTATAGTATAACAGGGGCGGGGACGATTCAGTTGCAGATGGGACAATTGGTTTCAATCCCGTTTGAATTTACAAATTATTATACAGACCGGTTGCCTTCTGGACAGTATGATAAAACAGCAGAAGAACAATTTACTATAAAACAGGATATAAACACTGTAGCAAATGCAAATGATGTGGTATTGTTAAACGATAAAGGACAAACGTTTGCTCCAACAAGTATTCATGATAAACCTGCTTCTGCGCAGATAACAGGACTTTCATCAAAAACGGATTTTGATGTTGACGCTGAACCAGATCCAAACAGCAGTAATACGTTGGTAGTTCGGATTAAAGGAAAAAATAATTATGCTGGTGAAATTCCTATTCCATATACAATTTCAACGAATGAACTTGAGATTGTTAATATAGACAGTCCCGATCCGATAGTAGGAAATGTTTATGAGTATAATGAAAGTAAGAACAGCTATGTGATAGATGTGAACAGTTTTACACTTGACGATGGAACGATTTTGATACCGGGCACAGGTGTGAATGCAAACTGCATAATAGGGGATACGTGTATAGTTGACGACATAAATTTCAGAAATCCAATTCCTGGGCAGACAGCTGGACTGGTTATGATGGAGGTGAAGGTAACAAGTGGTTCTTACAAGGGCCGGACAGGATATGCTTTCTATGGTGTGAGACGTGATATAACAAAAGTAGATCGAGCAGCGGTTTCCAAAGATACACTTATATTCGATGGGACAGATGCGTGCAAAACACCGGAGTTATCTGTAAAAGACCAGTCAAATCAGGTGTATTCCTTAGTGCCTGGTACGGATTACAAAATAACGTATTTGCTTGCAAAACGTGGTGCAGATAAAAATGCAGCATATACAACTACGAATGCCAAGAAAGACGCAGGAAAGGTATTCATGAAGGTGGAGGGCATTGAAAGTTCGGGAACAGGCGGATATTATGGAACGATGGATCCGACGGGTGCATTGAATAAAGACGATATAATTACTTATGCAAGTACTTTAACGTATACTAAAGAACCGAAACCGATTTCAAAGAATGATGCGGAAATTGTGCTTTCACAGGATATATTTAACCGGAACTGTACAGCAAGCGATGTAAAAGCGGAGATGACCCTTTACGATACAAATGGCGATCCGATGATGTCGTCAAATGATTTAGAAAAAGAATGTACGATCAAATTCCTGGATCCTACAGGGGTAGATGTAGATTGGGATGATTTACAGCCATCAGCGGCAAATAAGAAAGACTACACGGTTCAATGTATATTTAAAGGGAATTTTGACGGTACACTTTCAGCAAATTTTGGTATCTCGGACTACGATGGCTCTAATGTTACAATCACTTATGAAGCCTGTGATCAGGATGGTGCAACTACTCCTAAGAAACATATATACACAGGAGCAGCGCATAAGCCGAAGCCGATTATTTGGAGCAATGATGAAAACAGAAAGTTAGACGAAGGCAAAGATTATACGTTAGCCTATGAAAATAATAAAGAAGCAACAACGAACGGCAAGAAAGCAGTTCTCAAAATTCAATTTTCAAAAAACAATGTTATAACAAAGGAATTTGAAATTAATCCTAGACCAGTAAAGAATGATACAGATAACTATGTAGAATTTTTGTCTCCGTTTACAGGCGACAAACAGAATGGATATCGGCATGGTTATTCTGGCCAGTTATTAAGCAACCAGCCGAAACCGAATAAACTGAGATATCGGTTTATGGCAGGGACAAAAGAAGTAAGAAAAGAATTAGTGGAAGGGACTGATTTTGATTACCCAACAGATGGATGGCTCTGTTCTGATCAGTACGGTACATTAGTTGCACAGGGAGACAGAATTGAAATAGGAAAGGACTATTATTTCAGAATTATTCCAAAAGGAAACTACGAAGGGGATCCATCTGAAGCTATTGTGGGACCTTTCCAGTATGATAGAAGGGATATTGGGATTGCAGATAATAATATCGAATTAAATGTAAATGGCTCGATTCCTATGAAGACGTATAATAGTTCAAATCCACAGGATCTGTTAGATTGGCTGAATAATATGGCAAATCTTTCACTTATGGATAATGGTCTGACAACACCAGAACAAATGAAGTTGGACAGTGTTTATCCAGATTACAGCATTAGCTCGACTATTGATAAAACTGGGATTTCGAAAAACGGAACAATAGAAATTACAATCAATGGTGAAGGAGGTTATACAGGTACTCTCACAGGGGAGGTTTATGTTGGTACGAATATTGCACAGTCGATTGTATACGAACCTAGAAAAACAGGCGGCGGCACACATACAATAGCATTTAGCGGAAATGAAGTGACACTGAAAGAAGAATATCTGCGTACGAGCAGCACAACGGATCCTTATGATCTGAAATTTGGCAGTTCTTCCGGAGTTAATCTGTATGATGGTGGAACATTGGATCTGCAGACGGTATCGGGAGACTCAACTGGGCATTATCGCGTTGTACAGCCGTTTAATGATCCGGATTACGCGGCAGGAATTCAATATGCCAGTGTAAAGCTGCAGGGTGTAAATGGTTATTATGGCGAAGTTACGGTTAAAATTAATGTTCAGAAAATTAATTTTAATGACAGAGATTATGAGATTGTATTTGACTATGATGATCCAACCTTGAATGTACCTATACCGGTATATACAGGGGATTACCAAGAGCCGTCATTTAAAGTCTACCGTTTGGAAAGAGATGCTTCGGGTAATCTGACTGGGAATAAGACGTTAGTTACTGGCGGGTATGATGCGGTTTGGGATACAGGTGTGCGGAACATAAATGCGAATGAAGACTGGACGGATCCGAAGGATCAGCAGAATCATTGGGGCAAATTAACGATTGTCGGTAAAGATGGATATAACGGACAGACAGACGGATATTTTAAAATTTTAAAACGCGACATCAGTGATGCTGCTAATGAGTTGAACAGTGCATATTTTTCATTCGAGGAAAATACGTTAAGAACCAAACTGAAAGATATGGAGTATATACCGTATACTACGTATAAACAATATCCGGATTCCGTGCAGGAGATAACGGAAAGAGGACCTAGGCAGCAGGTAAGGCTTTACTTTTTCCCAAATGGAAATCCGACAGCAGGTACGGAACTGGATTCAAATGATTATGAGTACTATTGTACGAATGATGAACCGACGATAAATGGTAATACAGTTACCGGCAACAGGACAGAGCCGAAGGCCGGGACGCCATGGGCAGTCATTAAAGGACGCGGCAATTTCAAAGGGATAATAAAAGCGTCATATAATGTAAGTATGGTGGAACTCAAGGAGGATATGTTTGATGTCAGATTTTTATACGGACAGGGATGGAATCAGTTTACCGGAGACAGGATTCATCCGACTGTGAGAGTATTCCAAAAGGAGAATGCAACTGACACAGAAGGAAAGTATGAATTGACAGTGGGTACAGATTATACTGTGCGTTATGGAGACGGGGATACTTTTATCAGTAAAGATTATAAAAATTTGGCAAAGAATCTGACTTTTGTAGAAATTATAGCAGCATCGAATGGAAACTATACGAAGCAATTTACAGTGCCGTATGTAATCTATGGAGAGCTTACGAATAACAGCGCTGCAAATTCCAGAGTGTATTATTCGAATACAGATAAAAACGGACGTTTAAGGGTTCAGTATGCTGAGGATAGGGCAGTCATGTATAATAATCTTGGACTGGTATATCAACAGAAGCGAGCTCTAACGGGCAGTTACCCGACAACAAATAATCCGATTGGCCAGGACAACGACCAATATCCGATGACGATTCTGCAAGTGCCGGCAACGGCGGCAAATGGTGATTATACTGTACGAGAGGGGAGCTCATCGACGATCGGATATGGTGAAATTACCATCGACGGTACGAGTAACCGGACTTCGGAAGGACTGATCGCAGGTACAACGACGATTGATGTACTGATCTGGGCAAATCTGAATACTGTGACAGATCAAAGTCCAGGCTTATGGGACAGAAACGGAGGCTCATCGAATATTACAGTTACAGGAGCAGGCTATAGCGCGTCAGATCTGTCAAATGCTCTGCAAAGCGCATTATATATTAGCTGCGGTGGCAGAGAACTGAAATATGGAGATGACTATGTATTTGAGCCGCAATATTTATCAACGGATATCGGAACTGAAAAACCGCTGAAGATAATTCCATCCGATAAGGCAAAAAATGAAGGATATCTGGAAGGCGAAACAATTATCCATTTTAATCTGACTTCTAGTCTTTCAGATGTAGTTGTTGGAAAGCCGATTGAAAGCACATATATTTATGCGCATGGAAGGCCGCTTGTAAGTTCCAACTCGGATTTTAAACTGACCATGAGCGGAAATGAACTTATCAACGGACAGCATTATACGGTTACAATCAAGAACGAAGAAAATGAAGTAGTTGAAGATGCGATTAACCGTGGCAGATATACTTATGTCATTGAAGGAAAAGGACATTACAGCGGACGGCTGCCGCAGGGTGAATTTGAGATTCTTCCATTTAACTTATCAGATAATAAGGATAAAGTGGATGTAAGACTCGTAAGGGATACCGTAACGTATATTGGAAAACCGGTATACCCGGAAATAGATGATGTAGTGATTAACATTGGAAACAACGTTGAAAAGTCATTAAAAGATCCGAACTTTAATGATGGAAAGAACTACACTGTCGGACCGGGAAGCGGTGGCGATAATACGAACTGGACGGATATCGAAGGCGGAGCAGCAGCACCGTTGATGAGAGTCGAAGGTATCGGAAACTATTCGGGATTTGTTGAAAAAGCATATACGATCGAACAGAAAGATATTTCATCAGATGATATTTTGATTGAAAAAATAGAAAATCAAAAATATAATAATCATCAGCCAGTAAAACCGTATCCGGAGATCAGCTATATTGAAAAAATAGCTGATTCGGAAGAACTGAATATACTCATGAAGCTAAACGGCGAAGAATATAATCAGGATAAGGAAATTTCTTATAAGAACTGGATACAGGACAGACTGCACTTTACATTTGAATATCTGGACGATGTTCGTACAGCAGGCACAGGTAAGAGAATCAGGATCCGAGGGGTAGGAAACTTCAAAGGATCCAGAGAAATCACATATGATGTAGATAAATTAAATTTATCGGATACGAGGTTAACATTCCTTTCAGAAGAATCGCCTGTCTATGATGGTACAGAGCAAACACCGGCATTTAAGCTAAGTTATGGTGATATTGACATCCTGACATTCGTGAATGGAACGACCAGCTCGAACTATATAGACAGTTCCAATGTGTCATACAGATTTGAGAATAATATAGATGCTTCTGATGATAATGTGCAAGGGACGGTAACAGTAGAGATCCAGGGGGATAACGATAATTATGAGGGCAAGATTGTTGGACTGTTTAAGATCCTCCCGG
Organism: uncultured Eubacterium sp.; assembly: GCA_948468465.1. Next base: position 7,361 of record CAOKJJ010000039.1, read on the forward strand.
CACCGCTGGAAAACCACGTACGGTTTATGTACCGTCCGGTTGGTTCAAACTCAGATGTAGATCTGAGCAGCTACAAACTGAATCTGCCGTTCCAGGGTGTAGGCAGTCCGGTATATCCAGGATATGCAGACACGGAAAGAGAACTGGCAGAGGGCGAGATTGGCATGTACTACAACCACCCGCAGAAGGCAAACCATGGTAAATTCTTAATTCCGGGAGAAAATTATTACAATAATCTGACAGCGGATGAGAACGGATTTAAGATTGAGTACAAATACGTGGAGCCGGATACGGATGATACGGATATTCGTGAAGAATACCGACGGGATACGCCTGATTACGCAGGAAAAGTAAAAGTAACGATTACGGGCAGAAAGAATTATGCAGGTACTGCAAGCTTCTGGTATTTTATCGGTGAAGATATCAGTACGGATGCGAAGATCAGCATATCGCCGACAACAACGGTGTTTAATGCGCAGAAGCAGTATCCGGAAGTAAAGATTACAGGCGTTGACAGAAATAAATGCAAGATTGGAAATTATCGTGATGAAGTAAAGGTGGAAAACCTGATCAGACCGGATGACTTTATTAACGCAGGCACTTATTATATCCGAGTGGAGGGCGATCCGACAAAGGGAACGTATGCGACAAAACCGGAAACGCTCACATATACGATAACCCCAAGAGCATTTTCCAACTCACTTGTCATTGACGGCTTCAAACGGGAATATTCCTACACAGGCTATGACATCTGTCCGGTAGGCATTTCCGTAACAGACTATATTGACAGAACGAAATACAAACTGACCGAGGACGTAGACTATACATTAACTTACACAAACAACTTAAACGCAGGTACGGCATATATCAATATTAAGGGCCAGAACAATTTCAGCGGAACCGCAAGCGCGAACTTCCTGATTACAAGTTCTACGATCAGCAGCGGCGGAACGCATGGCTCGAACAGCTTCTTAGATCAGGGAACCGGAGAAATCTCAGGAGCAACGTCGGTGGCGCCGAGCAATGTAAATATGTCGATGGATACGATAGATGCGATGTACTATACAGGCAAGCCGCTGTATCCGAAGATTTCGATTGCAGGTATGACGGAAAATATTGATTATACGGTTACGTTCAGCAACAACGTGGAAGTCGGTACGGCAGTGGCAACGATCAATGGTATCGGCAACAATACAGGAACAATTACAAAGAATTTCCGTATTATTGCGCAGCTGTCGAAGTGTACGATTTCACCGATTCCGGCACAGCAGTATACGGGCTCCGAAGTGAAGCCTTCGCTGACAGTAAGATGCGGCAACAGCATTTTGACGGAAGGTACGGATTACAGCGTTACCTATTCGAATAACGTCAATATCGGTACGGCGACTGCAACGCTTCGTGCGCTGAACAATGCAAACTATACAGGCACTACATCTGTGAAGTTCAGCATCGGCAATGACGTTGGCGGATTTATAATCAGTGGTTACGCTCCGAGCTATGCTTATACGGGCAAAGCGATTACGCCGGGCGTAGTGGTAGAGACTGGAAGCAGGACATTAGTACCGGGTACGGAATATACGGTTTCGTATTCCAACAATGTAAATGCAGGTACAGCGACGATTACGGTAACGGGTGTCGGCAGATATTCCGGCAAGCAGACAGCGAACTTTATTATCGAGCCAAAGAGCATCCAAAGCTGTGATACGACAGATGTACAGGACAGAACTTATACGGGTGACGCATATACGCCGGACGTTACAGTAAGTGACGGCGGCAAGGTGCTGACCAAGGGTGTGGATTATACGGTTACGTATACAAATAATACGAATCCTGGTATGGCTTCTATTCTGATTCAGGGTACGAGCAGCAATTATTCAGGAACAAAGATTGTCAGCTTTAAGATTTCAGCTGTGGCGGTGAAAGGACTGAAAGCTTCGAATGTGAAGTACAACAGCCTCAAGCTGAAATGGACGAAACAGGGATATGCGGATGGTTATCAGATCTGTGATTCCAAGTCCAAAGTGATTAAGACAGTAAAGACAAACAGCACAACGATTTCAGGACTGACGGCAGGAAAGACTTATAAGTATAAAGTAAGATCTTATATCCGCAACGCGGACGGCACGAGATCTTATGGAGCATTCTCATCTGTACTGAACGCAACGACGAAGCTGCGGACACCGAAGGTGAAGGTAGTTTCCAATGCGAAGGGGCAGGCACGGATCAGCTGGTCGAAAGTATCCGGCGCGTCTGGTTATGAGATCTACTATAAGAAGTCTTCCGGTGCGAAGTATAAGAAGTTAAAGACTGTAAACAGCCCGAATATCCGTGTATGTACCGTACGCGGCATGAAGAGCGGCGACAGGGCGTACTTCCGTATCCGTGCATTCCGGAAGAACGGCAGCAAGAAGGTTTACAGCTCACTGAATCCATTGAAGGTTATTACGGTGAAATAAGCAGAAGCATGAGTGATAAATACAAAATAGGCGAATATGAATTTGATACCTATGAAGAGTACCTTGCGGCGCAGGAGGATGTAAAGAAGATTGACTTTCTGACGAAAGAATTGGACGTTACAGACCCGGATGTCGCCGTAAGGCTCTACACTCTGATCAGGAATAAGGAAATTGTCTTTCGCAGCAAGGTGGGGCTTTCCTTTTCCTGGTATGTGACAGATGTTTTAGCAAAAAATTCTCAGAAGCTGCTGGAGGAAAAGCGGCGCAAAGAGGAGCAGAAGCAGCAGGGGAAAAAGCTTGGGATGGCAGGCTGCGTCTGTATTCTGGCTGCGGTGCTGTGCCTGGGATATTATGGCGTTTCACTCTGGCAGGAGCATTTGGAGAGCCAGGAATTTGAACGCCTGCAGAATATGCAGAATCTTACCGGGCAGGTCATACAGGATTCTTCTGAGGATGGAGGAAACGGTGTGGACTCCGCTCAGGCGGACGCATCTGCGGTAAATAAGAAAACGTCAAATCAGAAAGGTTCCGGACAGTCGAAAGGCCAGACTGATAAAAAGCAGAAGGAAAAGAAGATTGATCCGGCGGATTTGACAGTTTTAAAGAAATACAGAGATTTGTATCAGCAGAATAAAGATCTGGCAGGATGGCTGTCTATTGAAGGAACGGTTATTAATTATCCGGTGATGCAGACAGGAAAGAAAAACCCGGATTTTTATCTGCACAACGATTTTGAAAAAAAAGAGAGTGATCACGGGACATTATTTATAGATGCAAGGAATGACTTTGTGAACCGTGACACGAATCTGATTATTTACGGACATAATATGAGAGACGGCACGATGTTTGGCGGCTTGAAGAGATTTATGGATCAGGATTATTTTGATAAACACCGCAAGCTGGTATTTGACACGATCTATGAAAAGGCGGAGTATGAGATTGTGGCGGTCTGTCTGTCAAAAGTAAATTATCAGGATGACAAGGGATTCCGCTATTATAATTTTTTAAATGCCGAAAGCAAAGAAGAATTTCAGGCATTTTTGGCAAATATCCAGCAGCTGACGGTATTTGACCAGAAGATTGACATTTCGTATGGGGATGAATTGCTGACATTATCCACTTGCAACAGTTATATACAGGATGGCCGGCTGTTCCTGATTGCGAAGAAGGAGTGACGCATATGACAATTTCAAAAATAAAGCAGAGATTTGCCATTTTTATGGCATTGGCAATGGTATTATTCTGGATACCGTGTGAGAGCGTATTCGCATCGGATGCAAATATGACAATCTCCGGCGGCGTACTGACGGCGTATAATGGCGGAGGCGGTGCGGTCACGATCCCTTCGGACGTAACATCTATTGGGCCAAGCGCATTTGCCGGCAAGCCGATCAGCAGTGTCAGCATTCCGAGCAGTGTAGGCAGTATCGCGGACAGTGCGTTTGCGAACTGTACCGCATTGGCAAATGTGACGATTCCAGGCAGTGTAACAAATATGGGCAGCGGTGTTTTTGCCGGCTGCAGCGGATTGAGTTCCGTCAGCATGCAGGCTTCCATTTCTGCAATTCCGGCGTCTACGTTCAGCGGGTGCCGTTCTCTGACCAGCATTGCGATCTCAACAGGCATTACCAGCATCGGCAGCGGCGCGTTTTCCGGTTGCAGCAGCCTGAGTACAATGGCGATTCCGTCAGGGGTCAGCAGCATTGGAGATAGTGCGTTTGCGAACTGTTCCAGTCTGTCGGGCATTTCTATTCCAGCCAGTACGACAAATATTGGCGGCAGCGCATTGTCTGGGTGTTCTGCGTTAACGACGATCAATGTTGCGTCCGGCAATTCCGCATATGCGTCAGATGGCGGATGCCTGTATAACGCGTCCAGAACAAGACTGATTATGGTGCCGGTAGGCAGATCCAGTGTGGCGATTAATTCTTCCACAAAAATCATCGGCAGCGGTGCGCTTGCTGGCTGCAGCAGAGTAACTTCTCTGTCCTTGCCGAATGGATTAACTACCATCGAAAGCGGCGCATTTTCAGGCAGCGGCATTAATTCGATTACGATCCCAAATTCAGTGACGTCTATCGGATCTCAGTCTGGATGGTCGCCAGATGTCATTACAGGATACAGCAATTCTGCGGCAGAGACATTTGCGGCGTCTGCAGGCTATACATTTAACAGTCTGGACGGCGGCAGCTCTTCGGATGACAGTGACGACGAGGAAGACGACTCTGCTCCGTCAGGAAGTGTGGATGTAGATTTAAGTGAAGAAACATCCGGTTCTGCGAGCGGTTCTGATGATGACATAGACGAAGAAGGGGCAGGCAGCACATCTGTTGACTTAGGCGGTTCAGGCTCCGGCAGTTCTTCGAACGGCGGCTCCGGCAGCACGGCTGGTACAGCATCTGGCGGTTCCGGCAGCGGCACGGCATCCGGCGCTTCTTCCGGCGGCGGTACAGCATCCGGCAGTTCACAGGGCGGCAGTTCCAGCGGTTCACAGGGCGGCAGCACAGTTGTACGGTCTGCGGGCGGTTCCAGCTCTTCCGGCACAGCATCTGCAGGTGCTTCGTCAGGCGGTCGTACACTGGATGAAACACCGAAGACGGGAGACGGTTCTTTGGATCCGAAGCTGTTTCTGATTTTTGGGCTTGTATTTATTGGCTGCGGATTGTTGATCGTTGGAAAGAAACAGGGAGTTTAGCTGCGATTTTAATATCAGATATTTTTATAGAAAGATTAAAAAGCATATAGAAATAGTGATCTAAAAAGTAGAAATAAAGAGTTTGAAAAGCATCGGAAATGAATGATTTCAGGTGCTTTTTGAAATTATAGATATAAGGTCAGCTAATGCTGATTGGAATATAAGAAAATCAGAGGTAGAAATATGGCGCTTTGCTTAAATACAGATACGGCATATAAAGATTTTAAGATGCTTAAAACGGACAGATTTTTTGTTGATAAATCTGCTATGATAGAAATGGTAAATGAACGGATCAAAACAAAAAACCGGTTTCTTTGCATTACAAAACCACGCCGTTTTGGAAAAACATCGGTATTGAATATGCTTGGAGCATATTATGGAAAATGTTATTGTACGGAGGGGTTATTTCAGGATCTGCATATAAGCAAGAGCCAGAGCTATTCTCTGCATTTAAATAAGTATCATATTATAAGATTTTCCATGAATGAGCTGCCAGGTCAGAAAAAATCTTATGCAGATTATATTGAACGATTCGAAACAATTCTTCGAAATGATATCAGACAAGCTTATCCGAAGCTTCAGATACAGGAGTTTACGAGCCTGCCGGATCTGTTGACAGCAACAGGAGACGAATTTATTTTTATCATTGATGAATGGGATTATATTTTTAATCATGAGCTGTTCACCGAAAATGAAGCTGATTTTCTGGAATTTTTAAGAGATTTGTTAAAAGACAGAACTTATGTGGCACTCGCATATATGACGGGAGTGCTGCCGATTAAAAGATACAGCACGGGTTCTGCGCTGAATATGTTTGATGAATATACGATGCTGCACGATTCTGTTTTTGACGAATATTTTGGATTTACGCAGGAAGAGACAAAGGAACTCTGCACCAGGCAGTCGCGCCTGAAATTAAACGAAATTGCTGAATGGTATGATGGATATCGAGATGATAATGGCAGAAAAATCTATAATCCGCGTTCTGTTGTGCTTGCATTGCTGAACGGGAAATGCCGCAGTTATTGGTCACGAACCGGAAAAATGGATGAGGTGCTTTTTTTTCTGAAGCATAATATCAGTGAAGTTCGGGATGATGTGGTAAAGATGGTAAATAAAATGCCCGTCAGGCTGGAAATACAGGAAGAATATACTGCCGGACAAAAGAAGCCTGGGAATAGGGAAGAGATATATGCTGCCATGATTGTATATGGACTGCTGACATACTATGATGGAGAATTGTCTATTCCGAATAGAGAAATGATGTTGGAGTTTCAAAAGGCACTAAAAGATGATGATTTTGGATATGTGGCACAGCTGGTCAGAAACTCCGATGAAGTACTGCAGGCAACTTTAGAACGAAAGGAAGAGACGGTTGCTGAATTTTTACATGATATTCATAATAGTGAGATTTCAATATTAAAGTATAATGATGAAAACAGTTTGGCATGTGTTGTAACCCTTGCATATCTTTCGGCGAGAAATATGTACAGAATAGAACGAGAAGAAAAGAGCGGGAAAGGATTTGCGGATTTCATATTTTATCCAAGAAGAAAAGGGATGGCGGGAATTATTATTGAACTGAAAGCTGATAGTACTCCAGAAGAGGCGATATCGCAAATAAGGGAGCAGGAATATTGTGAAAAGCTGAAAAGGGAAGGCATCAAACAGATATTGTTAACAGGGATTAGTTATGATACCCGAAGGAAAATACATCAGTGCAGAATAGAGGAAGAAATCGTTGCTGTCCACGGGCAATATCATTAACTTAAGCTTTCCACAGTCAGACTCCCTAACTATCTAATTATACCGGAAAAAGCGCAAATGATACCATGATAAGCTTTTTACTGCAAATAATCTGCTATAATAGCATCCGGATATAAATTTTAGTTTAAGGAGAATGATCATGATGCCAGAAAGTAATTTGCAAAATGAAGCTGAAACAATCAAAAGGGTCAACCGGTTTGTACTTGTTATTATTACGATTATTGACTCGTTTTTGTTCTTTGGCTATATAGGAGATTATTCGCAGGGCAATATCAGTTTTTCTTTTATGCTGATGGTAGACATTGCAGTTATTATCTCTATAGGAGTCTGCTATACGATTTATTTCCGTAAAAAAGACAGCACGCTGTTTAAGTATATTTCTATGGCAGGATATGTGATTGTCTATGGAATGGCTGTATTTGGAGCACAGAATGATCTTGTATTTATTATGGTGTTTCCATTAACGGTTATTTACATTTTGTATTATGATTACAAGCTGATTTTGGGCATTGCGGTTATATTTGGCGGCATTAATGTGGCCGATGTGATTTATATAGCGACAATACTTGGCCATGCGCATTCTGGAGCGCCTCTGAACAGTACGTCGCTGCTGCTGCAGGGTGCATCGTCGGTTGTATACATGATTGTTCTTTGCGGTACTACACATATTTCCAATGATAATAATGCAAAGAAAATTGCCAGCATTCGTGCAGAAAAAGAAAAGAGCATGCAGCTGCTGCAGGAGGTGCTGCATGTAGCAGGCTCTGTCAGGGAAAACTGCACCGGAGCAGCAGAGCATATCAGGCAGCTGAGCCGGTATGTGGATTCGACAGTGTCGGAGCTGAATGGCATTGCAGAAGGCAACAGCAATAATGCGGGCAGCATTGAGCAGCAGACGGTGATGACCGGAAATATTCAAAATATGATATTAGATACAAAACGGATGTCGGATGAGATGCTTGCGGTGGCAAAAAGTTCGGAGGGAGCTGTTATAGAAGGGCGTCAGACGGTGGATCGTCTGCAGAATCAGGCAAATAAGACAAAAGAAGCGAATGAACAGGTTGTTGCAGCTGTTGCCAGCCTGATTTCCAATGCGGAAGCAGTAGAAGAGATTACGGAGCATATTTTTTCGATATCCAGTCAGACAAACTTGCTGGCGCTCAATGCGTCTATTGAGAGTGCGAGGGCCGGAGATGCAGGGCGGGGATTTGCGGTAGTGTCAGAAGAGATCCGCACACTTGCGGATGAGACGAGAAATCTGACAGAAAGAATACGCAGCATTGTGGAAGAGTTAAAAAGCAATGCGGCTCTGGCAAAGAATACGATCAATCATGTGATGAGTACTGCGAATCTGGAGTATGAGCTGATTGGAAACGCAAGCACGCAGTTTGGCGAGATTGGCTGCCGTATGGACGGTCTGCATACGAATGTACAGGAGATTTATAAAAAGATTGAAGATATACTGGATTCCAATCATGTGATTGTAGACAGTATTCATCATATTTCAGCGGTTAGTGAAGAAGTAACGGCAAGCACACAGCAGGCAGCGGAGCTTGGAGCGGATACAAGCAGGAAAGCAGAACAGGCTGGACAGCTGATGACAGAGCTGCTTGAGACAGTAAAAACGATGGATAAATATTTATAGATGATATAAATGTTTATAGATGATATAAATATTTATAGATGATATGGAGGGCATGCATTTGAACAACAGTTGATTCAAATGCATGCCTTATGTATGTTACCTGACATTTAAAGTTGTTTTGCGCAGCAGCAGTTTGGGTTTGATCACGAGATGCTTCTGCAGCAATTCGTCTGAAGAAAGATTCTTTTTTTCTTCCAGCTGCTGGTCCAGCAGGCGTACGGTCTGGGATACGATTCGGTTGACATTCTGTCCGACGGTCGTAATCGGAAGGATTGCCTGCTCTGAAACGGGTGAATTGTCGAATCCAATGATCTCCAGCTGTTCGGGAACGAGAAAGCCGTTTGTCAATGCGCTGTTTAAAAACAGGTGAGCCGTCGTATCATTGCAGACAAACGCGCCGATTCGCTTATGCGGATATTGTTTTTTCAGAGTCTGACAGACTTTTTCAAAGTAGTCGTATAATTTTTGTACATCCGTATGTATTTCATTGGAGATAATAAAGCACTGGTGCGGGATACTGCCCTGCGTGGTGATTTCTTCAAATATTTTGATACGGGCGAAAGCGGGAAGCGAGGGAGCAGTAGCAGTATTAATGTGGATCAGTACTTCACATCCATCCTGCAGCAGCCTTTTCACCGCTTGCTTTGTGCCGGATACATTGTCGGTATCTACGCTGGATATAAATTCGGATTCGCGCTCGATGCCAATTACCGGGAATGGATATTGTGACAGTTCTTTGGAGCTTAGCATGTGGCTGAGATTAATTAAGCCTTCTATGCGGTAAGAAAGCAGTTCTGCTATAAAGCTGCGCTCCATTTCCGGGGAGTTGTCGCTTGTAAATACAAGAAATTTATAAGGACTTTTTGGATAATTCCGAATAAAAGCGTCGATTAAGGCGGTATAGAAATTGTAAAAAAAGTTTGGCGTAATGATACCGATAATGCCTGATTTTCCGCTGGAAAGAGCTTTTGCAAATTTATTTTCAGTATAATCGAGTTTTTTTAGCGCTTTTTCAATCTTTTCTTTTGTTTCATCAGCCAGGGAATCCGGCTGGTTGAAGTATCTGGATATCGTCATTTTGGATAAATTGGTGTAACTGGCGATATCGCTGTAGGTTGTGTTCTGTTTTTTCATGGTCAAAAATCCTTCGTATCACATTTCAGACAACTCATGTCTATAGCGTTAGTATAGCATAAATAAAAGAAAGCAGGCAACAGAAAAAACTTTAATAGTTGTTTGCAAATATATTTGTGCAGTTTAAATAAAAGTGACTGAGCAAAATTAGTAATAATGTCAATATTTACAATTCTATATTGACAAAATGGAAGTTTCAATATATGATTTTAATATGTTACCGATAACATTACCGATAACATTACCGATAACATAGTCGGCAGGGTTATTGGAAAATCAGGAATCAAATTATTAAAAATTAAAGAAAGAGAGGATATGAACATGAGTATTATCAAAAAGAAAAAACTAAAGAAATGGGCAGGACTTGCGTGTGCGGGACTGGCATGTCTGGCATTGACAGCATGCGGAGGCACGGCTGCAAAGGAGCCGCAGGATATCTCAGAAGTAACGCTGCACATTTTTAACACAAAAGGTGAGATCGCAAGTCAGTTTGAGCAGATGTGCAAAGATTTTACGGCTGAAACGGGCATTCAGGCAGAACCGTTTACAGTTGGATCTGGAGAAGATTCGATGGAACCGCTTCGTGCGCAGATGACGTCAAAAGAGCCGCCGGCAATTTTTAACACGGATTTCCGCGGGTTGCCGGAATGGGAAGAGAGCGGCGCGGCTTTTGATCTGAATGAGTCGGTGAACGAAGACTTAAAGAAAATCGTAGATGCCATCCCGGAAAATATGCGTCTGACTTCTGAGGACGGTGCAAAAAGCTATGGCATTCCTTATGGTGTAGAAGGGTTCGGATTTATTGTAGATTCTCAAATGTTAGAGGATCTGTTTGGAGAAAGCGGTGAACAGGTTCTTGCAGAGCTTAGAACATGTTCCTATGAAGATTTTATAGCATTTTGCGACGCGGTAACGGCTTATATTGACAGTCCGTCTGCAGCGGCAGTAACGCTTAATGGAAACGAGTATGCATTTGTACCGGAAAAAACAGGACTGGCTGCAAATCTGAATGGTGTCTTTGCAGTGGCGGGCGCGGAAAACTGGACATATGGCAATCATCTGCTGTGTGTGCCGACAGCGACACTGGCATCCACGCTCAGAGATACACAGGCGCTGACGGATGAGCAGATCTTAAACGCAAAGCCGGCATATCAGGCATTTATGCAGGCGCTTGATTATATGACAGAGCATGCGGCAGGCTTAAAAGGTTCCGTTGGCAGAGGACAGGAGCTGGTAAACAGCGCGAACTTTGGCTATGACCAGTCTATACAGATGCTGACAGATGGCAACGCGTTATTTTTACAGCAGGGTAACTGGGCATCAGCAAATATTGCAAAGATTAATGAAGAGGTATCCAAACGCATCAGCTTTATTCCATTAAAACAGCCGATCACAGCGGATATGATTCAAAGCGGCATTAGCGTGGAAGACTTAAATGCCTCTATTCCATTTTCAACAGGCAGCTACTGGCTGATTAATAACAAGATCTCAGATGTGGAAAAAGAAGCTGCGCAGACATTTCTTGCATGGATGATGAAACCGGAAAATGTACAGAAATATATTGTGGAATCTTTTGTGGCAATTCCTTATAATGCGGATGATTCTGTAGAAATCAATGATGCGCTGGCAACATCTATCCAGAGTTATATGGCGGAAGGAAAAGTGTATTATAACTGTGTGGAAGCAACACCAAGCATTTGGGCATCAGATTCTGTTGCAAAACCTCTGATGGAGCAGTTTTTGACAAAGGAAGAGTGGACAGAGGATGAGACAGGTGCATTTGTGGATACCATTCTTCAGGCATGGCTTGACCAGAGAAGCGGAAATTAATGAGATGAATCAATCTGAAAAGGCGGGTGAGTTTGTAGATGGAAAAATTTTATAAAAGAAGGTTCTGGCCGCTTGTGCTGCCAGCGGTCGCATGCTATACATTAGTTCTTGTTATCCCGTTTTTTATCGGCATTCTGTATTCCTTTACTTCATGGCGCGGTACATATTTTGCAGGCGGGAGTTTGTTTGGGTCTTTTGTAGGATTAGAAAATTATGCGAAAGTATTCAGCGGAGGAAAGTTCGGTTATTCGCTGGTATATACGGCTGCTTATGCGGTGGTTGCGGTTATTTTGCTGAATGTTATTGCACTGGGAATGGCTCTTTTAATTAATAGCATTACAAAAGGGGCCGGCGCGCTGCGGACGATTTTGTTTATGCCAAAGATGCTTGGCGGACTTGCGATGGGATTTGTATGGCAGTTTATTTTCCAGGTCATCTTTACAGATATTTTGTTTGGAGAGGAAGGCTTTCTTCATGCAGAGTTTTTAACTTATATGACACAGGATCCGAAGAAAGCGCTGTTTGCGCTGGCGATCATGAATACATGGAGCATGGCTGGCTATCTGATGCTGATGTATGTGATCGGCCTGAACGCGATTCCTGGTGATGTATATGAAGCGGCATCTATTGATGGGGCAAATGCGTTTCAGACATTTTTTAAGATCAAGCTGCCGCTGTTAATGCCTTCCATCACGATTTCACTGTTTTTAGTTATTTCTGATTCGTTTAAAATGCTCGACCAGAACGTAGCATTGACAAATGGAGATTATAATACAAGGATGCTCGCGCTGCAGATTCTGCGTACCATTCAGGACAGCAATCCGCCAAATTATGGTGTGGCACAGGCACAGGCGGTAATTTTCTTCTTGATTGTAGCGACGATTTCAATCGTGCAGGTATCCGTAACGAGAAGCAAGGAGGTGCAGATGTAAATGGAAAGCAGCATGAAAACGAACAGAGTAATCAGCAAAGTAATCATCTATACGCTTTTAGTCCTGGCAGCTTTGTTTATTCTTTTGCCATTATTGTTTCTTGTGATCAATTCCTTTAAAGGGCAGAGCGAGATTGTCCGCAATCCGCTGGCGCTGCCGGAAAGCTGGTCACTGAGCTATATGAAAAATGCCATCGAGAGCATCCATTTTGGAAAAGCGTTAATGATTACAGTAGGCATTACTGTAGGCTCTGTGATCCCAACCGTATTGTTTTCCTCTGTATGCGCATGGATCATTACGCGTAACCATACAAAAGTATCAACGTTTATTTATATGGCTTTTGTTTCGGCAATGCTTGTGCCGTTTCAGGTTATTATGTATCCGCTGATGAATGTCATGGATACGCTCGGACTGAAAAACCAGGTAGGACTTGTTGTCATGTACACGGGCTTTAATATGGCGATGTCAGTATTTTTATACTCCAGTGCGATTCGAAGCGTGCCGGTTGCGTTGGAAGAGGCTGCATTTATGGATGGTGCAAATGTGTTTCAGATTTTTTTCCTGATCGTATTTCCACTGATTAAATCTTCTACAGTGACTGTTATTATCCTGACGGGGATTGGTATCTGGAACGACTATTTGCTTCCATTTTTGACACTTGGTACCGCGTCCGGCAAGACGCTTGTGTTGGAACTGTATTACGCGAAAATGACTGCCGGGCAGTATGGCAGTCCGTGGGAACTGATCTTCCCGGCAGTTCTTGTATGCTGCATTCCGCTTGTCATTGTGTTCTTATGTCTGCAGAAGTACTTTGTAGCAGGTATGACAGAGGGTGCCGTAAAATAATGACCGGAAATTGCCTGATGAGTTATGGAAATTGTATTTAGGAGAATATAGCTGATGAGACCAGAAGTACATTTTACGCCGTTGCGTAACTGGATGAATGATCCTGTGGGACTGATTTATTATCAAGGAAACTATCATCTGTTTTATCAATACTTCCCTTATGAAAAACACTGGGGGACCATGCACTGGGGCCATGCTGTAAGTAAGGATCTGGTTAACTGGCAGCATCTTCCGATCGCATTGTATCCGTCCAAGCTGGAAGACTGTAATGGCTGTTTTTCAGGAAGCGCGGCAGAAGATGGCGGGAAAATGTATTTGTTTTATACCGGAGTGCATTATGACGGGGTAAACAAGGAAAACATACATGAATCAGAAAACGGATTATTTACTTCCTGCCAGATTGGTATGATTTCCTCAGATGGTTTTTCATTTGACAATCATGAGAAAAAGCTGCTGATTCCTGCGTTTACGGATCCCAAGCTGGGCAGCAGAGTACATACAAGGGATCCGAAGGTATGGAAAGATGCTGACGGCTGGCATATGGTATTAGGCAGTCAGTGCGAACAGCAGAAAAAGCTGGCCGGTCAGATTTTGTTTTACAGGAGCATGGATGGGACTGCTTGGTCGTTTCAAAACCGCTTCTGCATGCCGGAAGTGGAAATGATAGAATGTCCGGATCTGTTTGAGGCAGATGGAAACTGGGTTTTGATGGCTTCTCTCATGGGACGTGGAACGGGAGAAGAACCAGAACATATTTCCTGCGGCGGAGTAGTGGATTTTGATCCGGAATCCGGAAAGCTTCGGACGGACATCACCAGACTCTTTTCACTGGATGCCGGCATGGATTTGTATGCGGCGCAGTCGATGAAGGATGAACAGGGCCGGAATGTCATGATGGCATGGATGCGGATGCCGCAGCCGATAGATGGAGAACAGTGGATTGGGATGTATACATTGCCAAGAATCGTGTCTGTCAGGGACGGACAGCTGCGGTATACTGTGCATCCGTATGTAAAGGAACAGTTTTTAATTTCATGCAGACCGGAGTTTTTTATTCAGGGAGCAGTGCGCATGGAGGCGGAGTTGGAAGAGGACGGAAAGATCGAAATCGGCGGTTATGAAATAAAACGCAGGGGAACGCTGCTGCATACAGACCGTACAAAAGTATTTCCTAAGGATGCCGGGCGCTGGCTGCGCAGGACAAGGACACAGCTTTCGAATGGACGATGTGATCTGGAAATCTATGCAGATCATGGAATCATAGAGATTTTTGTAAACGGCGGTGAGACGGTAATTACACAGGTTGTGTATGGAATGCAGGGTACGTTTTGCTGTGAAAATGTGAAAAGACTGTGTTGCTGGAAACGCAGGGAGTCTGAATGAGCAGTTAGTGATAATGAAAGACGGTTAAGGGATGGGGATCATTCATCTCTTAACCGTCTTTTGGTAAATTACTTATTTTAAACAGGAAATGTTAAATGTAATCAACAGTTCAATAACGACTTCCTCAAAAATTTCATTTATCTCTTCTATTAATTCTCTCGCTTCAGAAGGAATACTACCATAATTATGAAAAACTAAACACCTTACCGAATATATACTATCTCCAACATCAACTTTTTCTTTTTTGGACGCTTTTTTTAATAATTCATTACATACATCCATTAACCTTTTTTGAAGTATTCTGTCAATGCGAGAATATGTATTAAATAATTCTTTTACCCTATATTTTTCACCTGTTAGCTTTTGTAACTCATCCTTTAAATCAAATAGATTATTAGTATCCTCACTGATCTTTTTACTAAAATCAGTAAATTCATAGGAAAAAATATCTCCGATCAACAACTCTATTATTTGGTATAACATATGGAATTTTGCAAGTGGTAAAAGATTTGTTTGCACAAGAAGACTTTTAAACACTTCCACAATAAATATTTTCTCTTTTACATCTTTAGAAATTTTCCGTATATTGATCCGCTTTTCTACATAAACATTTTTCTCTCCAATAGCGGAATATGGTAAGCATGAATAACCATATCCAAATAAATCTACAATATAATCCTCATAACAAAAATCCTTTATTTGCTTGCAGTTGCTTTTGCATAAAATGAAAATGATAGCATCCTCTGAATAGAAATCTGTTACTCTTAAAACCTCACTACTATTTCGCATATTCTCTTCATTAACATTATTCAGAAGTAAATAAATTGCAATATAGGCATATTTCAAAAAGAAATTATTTTCGGCATAATCATGTTCACCGGACAATAAAGCTTGAATTGGAAATATCCATCCTAATCTTACATTTGCTTGCTTATCATAAACCTGAAATATATCATTTTCTCTATTTAATATGCTTGTATTTAATATATTGAAATAATAGTCTTCTAAATTGTCTTCAATATTTAAATTTAAGTAGTTCTCGCATTTCAGACGCATATTCTTAGAATTAATGGCACAAAAACACTTTTCCTCTGGATCATATTTTACATGAGTATAAACCTCATCATCATCACTAAATTTTAGGTACATAAAATTACACCTGACTCCTGTACTTTTGAAAACTATTTGTGGCGGCATGATACAAATTTAGATAAGAGTCACTTTCTGAATTAAATAACTCTCTGAAAAAATACTGAAAAAACATTCTTTGACCATTACCAATCTTTTTTGATTCAGCTCTGACTTTCTCTAAACCTATGAGAAGTTCAATAAACCATTCATTTTGCTCGTCTCCTCCTGTCACAATTTCACTAAATAAAGAGGTTAGAACTTCAAATGAAGATAATTTGCCAAAATCTTTTAAACGCCCAATCGCAGCGCCAAAGCCGGTTAACGCTTGAGAGCCATTAAATACTTTAATAATATTTTTTCCAAACGGTTCACTTCTAAAATTGTATTCATCAAATTCCAATGCATCTATATCAACAAGCTTTTCAAGTTTTTCCATAAGCATAACATAAGAGCAAATAAATTCCTTAAATAAATCTATTTGCGTATTCTCACGTGATAAATTTTCCAGCATTTTTATATTATCTAATAAATCCTGCCGATCTATCGGCAATTCATCCCTATATATATATGAATTGAAACCTTCTACAGCATCTTTAAATTTAAGTTCATATATAGATGGTTTTACTTTTCCCTCTGTCTCCGTAACTAATCGAATACCATCTATATCTGTATCAACCAAATTCTTATACAATATCTCTATCTGATGCCTTGTTGACATAGGTGTCTGACCTGTATTCAATGTCAGCATTCGATACAGTATTCCAAACTTATTAATACCAGTATATATTTCCAACCTCAGTTTCTGGTTCAAAAAATTGCTAAGAGCTTTGGAATCGTTCTCCTTTTCAAGTTCTTCCTTCGCTGCAATCATTGTATAAGTTCTCTGCAAACCATCCAATATCATTAAATTTTGTGGGTTTTCGCTTATATATTCCTGTATTTTATCGTTGGTAGTCTTTTCATCTATGATCCCAGACTCTGTTAAAGCTAAAACTAATGGTGGAATGACACATCCCCTTTTCAAATCTGTTTTAAGCAATGAATATACTGATTTTGAAGATTTCACCTTTTTTCTCTGCATATCATTATTTTCTAAAATATCCATAGCAAACGCAAGGTAATCACCAATCGTAATTTCCACAAAAATATTCCAACTTGTAATTCTTTTATCTTCTATCCTTGACAAAACCTTCATCTACTTTCGTTTCCTTTCTTTTAGTATATCGTATTTTTGCGCTCTATATTCAAATATTATATATCACTTTTACCTACGTTTCTACTAAAATATTTTCTCACCTCAATATATTTCAAGAGCATTTGCATACGAAACACGAAAAAGTGGGGCCACCATTTACCATGATGAACCCCACCAAATCTCAAAATCCCTTAACAGCCTTTTAGAATGCTGACCGCTTGTTGCTTTGGAAGCAACTTTTATTCATAGATGAGATCTACAGTATGCTGATCAATATCTACGGTATGTATATCAATATCTACAGAATGCTTGTCAGGATCTACAATGTTTTTTTCCGGATTGACCACATTTCCTTTTGAGGCGGTATTGCATCCACTGACAAGGCTGCATTCTGCTGCTATAAACAAAAGCAGTATAAGAACGTTTTTTTTCTTCATTTTGTTCACTTCCTTATTACTATGATGCATTCTATTCTGCATCCCGAAGTCTTTCCACAACGCTTTCCTTTTGCAGCTGCCGAAAAGACAGAACCGGTGTAACAATCGCTACGGCAAGCAGGATAGGAAGCATGATGAAAAATGGCAGTATCTGAAACTGGTATTCGAAAAACATAAGAATATCGTTCAATGCGTGCAGCACGGCATATGACAGGAGGCTTCCTGCGATCAGGCTGAGAATGCCCGCTGCGCAGATATAGCTGACGCCTTCACACATAATCACGCGCTTTAGCTGACCGTTTGTCATGCCGATGCTTTGAAGCATGGCAAATTCCCGTTTCCTGGAAATAATGCTTGTAAATACGGCATTGATAAAATTCAAAACGCCGATCAGGGCAATCACTGCGGACAGGGAAATACCAATGGCGGATATCGTTTTGATCAGACCGGAAAATTCTTTTTCCAATGTTTGCTTTGACGTAAATCCCATCAGGGGATCTGTGTTTTGTGTATAGTCTGTCAGGGCGGATGCAAAGGATTCTTTATATTCATCCTGAACCTGATAGGATTTTGCAAAACGGATATTGTAAGTCTGGTCAGCATTTTGGAATTCTTTTAATGGGAGTACCCCGTGCATGCCATTTGGAATATAACCGGATAAGTCCATGCTGTGCGGAGATTCTATAATCGCCATGACCTCGTATTCTTTTTCAGCGAGGTTATCGTATGTGACGTCGATGACTTCTCCGGCCTCGTTTGTGATATCCGTTGAGGTGGTGTCATCTGTAATGCTTCGAATCGTGACGATGTCTCCGGGATGATACGGGCTGTCTTCTGGTTCAAGAATATCGTTGCCGTAAAAACGGTGCAGCAGTATATAGTTTCCATTTTGAAATTTCTCCACATCCAGGCTGCCTTCCAAAACGGTGATATTTTTAAATAATCCATCAGTATACCCAAACATATATCCGCCAAATGAATCCTTGTTCAGCGGAT
Source organism: uncultured Eubacterium sp. (assembly GCA_948468465.1). The sequence goes on from CAOKJJ010000039.1 coordinate 25,808, forward strand.
CCATGCCGTAGGAATGATCCAGCTTTTCTTTCTGGTCTAATTTTAACAGACGTTCCCTTCCTTTTTGATCTATTTTAAAGTTGCTGCTGCTGTTGAACCACATTTCATTGGTCTCTTCGATTCCAGGCTGTGAATCAGCGAAGGAAATATATGATTCATCAATGTTGTAATCTCTGCCGCCTGATGTGGTACTGCGGAACATGTCAGCGTTGCCGATCATAAAATCACCGGCAATGCGCTGTTCTAAAAAAGCATCTAGCTGAAAGCTTCCAACGCCTGTCATTACGATTGTCAGCAAAATAATGCTTAAAGTGATGGCCGCAATGACAATACTTGTCTTTTTTTTGTTCCTGCCGAGATTGGCAAGAGCCATGGACATAGGGGAGAAGGCATGCTGCTTTCGTTTTTTCCGGGCAGAGATGACAGATGTTTCTGTGTATTTCACAGCCTCAACCGGGGATACGCTTCCTGCTATTTTTCCGGGCTTTCTGCAGCTTAGCAGTACAGTCACTGCGGAAAACGCTGCTCCGAACAGAAAAATGAATGGATGAAACTGCAGGGAAATACGCAGATCAGAGGAGGTGTAAAGGATGCTGCTTAACATCGGTACGGCAAGGCTGCCAACCGCATATCCCGCGAGCAGTCCGGCAGGAATGCCGATGATGGAAAGCCTTATGACCTGGCGCATAATCAGGTGCCGCAGCTGTTTTTTGGTGGTTCCGATTGTTTTTAAAAGGCCGTAAAATCGGATATCGCCCATAATGGAAATCTGAAAAATATTATAAATGATCAGGTATCCAGTCAGTAAAATGACTACAAGCGCTCCGCCTACGATAAAAAAGGAAATGGGATCTAATGATTCCAGACGATTTCCCATATAGGCCCAGTTGACGCCGTAATCCAGTTCTGTTTTTGGCTCGTATCCCATATTTTGAATGAGCGTCTGTACTTTTTCTTCCAAATGGGAGGAATCTGAAAAAGTAAGATTTACCGACAACAGACCTTTGCCATTTTCATTTGGATGTTCCTTGTTCCATGCAAGGAAATCAGCTTCGGTGTAACCGCCCTTAAGCTGCAGCCAGAAAGGTTCGGAAATAAACAGCTCGCTGGCATGGCCGATGGCGTCGCCGCTGTAATAACCACATACTTTAAATTCTTTTTCTATCGTTTTTCCCATGAACTGAAACGTAAGCGGGATTTTGCTGTTTAATTCATGCGGGACTTTCAGCTCATCCATAATAAACGTATCTGCAAGAATTTCATCTTCTGCTGCCGGCATGCGGCCTTCTGTAAGCGAGATAAAATAATCCGGCAAAGCATTTTCAAATGGCATATATCGAATTTCTGCCTGCCGTGTTTCCAGATTTTCCGCAAGGCCAATGAAAATATTGTAATTGCATTTTTTGACAGAAGAGTCCGCGGCGGCTTTTTCGTATTGCTCCATGGTGACGTCTTTTAGTCCGGCATGCGCACGCGTTCCGACTTCACGCATCGTGTTTTCTTCACTGGCCTGCAGCGTGCCGCCAAGCAGAGAGAAAACGGCGGTAAACAGCATAGAGGTTAGAACAATGGCACATATGGCAAACAGATTGCGCACGCGGTTGTTTTTTAAACTGCGGGAAGACAGCCTGCGGATGGCTGTTCGATTATTATTTTTCAACGGAGCCACCTCCCTTTTTCGTATCATCTACGATCCTGCCGTCTTCCACATGAATGACCCGCCCGCACAGCTGTGCAAGTGCTTCATTGTGGGTGATCATAACGATGGTCTGATGAAAGCGTTCCCCGGTGAGCTTTAGCAGGCCAAGCACTTCCTGCGTGGAACGGCTGTCCAGATTTCCGGTCGGCTCGTCTGCAAGAATAATGCTGGGTCTTGCTGCCAGCGCCCTGGCAATCGCCGCACGCTGCTGCTGGCCGCCGGACAGCTGGCCGGGCAGACGGTCGGCCTTATCTTCAATACCCAGCGTATGCAGTATGGCACGAATAAATTTTGCATCCGGTTTTTTGCCGTCCAGTTCCAGAGGCAGCACAACGTTTTCATAAACGCTTAAAATAGGAATGAGATTATAACTCTGAAATACAAATCCGATTTTGCGGCGGCGGAAAATCGTCAGTTCCGTTTCATTTAGCTGAAAGATTTCTTTGCCGGCTACCTTAACAGAGCCGGAAGTCGGGTAATCCAATCCGCCCAGCATATGCAGCAACGTGCTTTTGCCGGAACCGGAGCAGCCGACGATTGCCGCCAGCTCGCCTTCTTCGATCTGAAGAGACACGCCGTCCAGAGCTTTTACCTGATTGTCGCCGCTGCCGTAATATTTTTTCAGGTTGTGTGTTTCTAAGATTTTCATGAAATAACCTCCTGTGAGAACTGTTAAGAGATGTTAGTTATGTTAGATAACATAACATGCTGTACAAGGAAATGATATGGATGCTTAACAGTTCGGATATTTTTTATGTGATGGTTATATGATAACAGCAAAAGCTGACAGCATCGTGACAGTGGAGAAAAATATTGTGACGGATTTGTAAGAATTTTTTGTGGCATAATAATAAATAAGAAATATTTATCAATTTAGAGTTCATTTAACAGAAAAAAATGAAACTGACTTCCCTGCCCGCACTTGGAATCGACAGCAACATACCCATGCTCACTTTGTATAATAAGCTGTGTCAAATACAAACCAAGGCCAAGTCCTTCCGCGGATGAAGTCTTTTCGGCGCGGTAGAATCTCTGAAATATTTTATTATATTCTGTTTCCGGTATGCCGCATCCCTGATCCTGGATCGTAATTCTCGTATAGATCTCCATTTTTTCCATTCGTATTTGTATTTGTGTGTTTTCGGGTGAATATTTCACCGCGTTTTCCAGCACGTTTGCCAGTGCCTCCGCTGTCCATTTTGGATTGTGATAGACACAAAGATCGGCGGTATCTTCCACGCATACAGCAATATTTTTGCTGGAAGCCTGTGCGTATACCGCGCTTACGGCTCTTGCAACCGTGGGGCGCAGGGTTGTGTTTTCGGCCTGAAACTGTATCATGCCGTCTTCCAGGCGTGCAGCCTTTAACAGGTTCTGTACGAGCCACTGCATAGTGGCAGCCTGTGTTTTGGCATGGGATAAAAATTCTCTTTTTTGGGACATATTCATATGGGAAGTATCAGACTCCAGCAGCTCCAAATCCAGAATGATATTTGCAAGCGGTGTTTTCAGCTGATGGGACAGATCGGAAAGCAGTTCCGTAATCTTTTGTTTTTCCTGTACCGCTTTGTTTTCCCTCCATACGGCACGGCTTAAAAGCTGCTGCATGTCGTTTGCGAGTCTGGATTCTCTTGTTTCGCGGATGTCCATGCCGCTGCTCTGGCTGAACGTGTTCCAGGCATCTTCTTTTTGAAAAAACTCCAAAGTGGATTCCAGGCAATGCCACTGATGGAAAAACCAGGCAGCCCACAGCAGCAGTACTAGGACGCTGCATACAAGACAGCCAAATAAAATCCAGCATAACAGTTGTGTATACATTAGGATTCCTCCCATAAATAACCCATACCATAAATCGTTTTGATAAAGCCGTTTCCGATTTTTCGCCGCAGCCGGCTGATATTGACAGACAGCGTATTTTCTTCTACAAAATTACTGTCATTGTCCCAGATGTGCTGCAAAATCTGTTCTTTTAACAGTACCTGATTTTTATTTTCCAGAAAATACTGAAGCAGCCGAAATTCTGTCAGGCTTAGTTCCAGCTCTTTTCCATCCAGAAAGACACGGGCGGTATTTGGATTCAGGCGGACAGGACCAGACAGCAGTTCCGGTTTTTGCCCAGACATTCCATTGGATGCCTGCGCCGTATATTTTTGAAGCGCCTTTTCCAGTCGGAGCTTTAATATAGAGATTGAAAAAGGCTTCGTAATGTAATCGTCCGCACCGCTTTTGAGTCCCATAATTTCGTCTGTTTCCATATCACGGGCAGTAAGCATCAGAACGGGTACATCGGATTGTCTGCGGATCTGCTGACACAGGCCGATACCGTCACCGTCCGGCAGATTCAAATCGAGCAGCACAGCATCCGGCTGTTCACGCTGAAAAAGCTCCCAGCCTTGCTGCTTTGCGGCAGCAGTGAGCGTTTCATAGCCTTCCTGCAGTAAGGCAAAGGAAATGCCCCGGCTAAGGCCGGGATCATCTTCAATGATTAATATTTTCATTACGAAAGGCTCCAGCGCCCGGACGCACCGCAAGGCAGAATCAGGCCGCTGGACGAAACAGGAAGGCCGATTTCCTGTGCGTTTGCAATCCCGCCATATTGCTTCATAACGAGGCCAAGCATATAGGCAAGCACCGCCGGCTGCAGTCCGGTAGTATAAGAGTTGATCAGAAAAAATAAAGGCTGGGGCGTTAAAATTTTTGTACAGTTTTGTATGAGTGAATAGACGGCATCTTCGATCTTCCATATCTCACCTTTTGGTCCGCGGCCATACGAAGGCGGATCCATAATGACAGCGTCATAAGTCCGTCCGCGCCGGATTTCCCGTTCTACAAATTTCACGCAGTCATCTACCAGCCACCGGATCGGGGCTGCTCCCAGGCCGGACGCCAGCGCGTTTTCCTTCGCCCAGGTGACCATACCTTTGGAAGCGTCCACATGCGTGACCTCCGCACCAGCCTTTGCTGCCGCAAGCGTAGCGCCTCCGGTATAGGCAAACAGATTTAATACACGCACCGGCCGTCCCGCGTGCCGGATCTGATCGGCAATCCAGTCCCAGTTTACAGCCTGCTCCGGAAACAGGCCGGTATGTTTAAAGCTGAATGGCTTTAAATGAAAGGTTAATGTTTTATAGTGCACATTCCACTGCTTCGGCAGGTCGAAAAACTCCCATTCCCCGCCGCCTTTTGCACTCCTGTGATAATGTGCGTTCAGATGCTTCCAGCGCTTGTCTGATCTGGGTGCGTCCCAGATGACCTGCGGGTCCGGGCGAAGCAGGATGTAACGGTCCCAGCGTTCCAGCTTTTCCCCGCCCGAACAGTCTATGACTTCATAATCTTTCCATTGATCTGCGATCCACATATTAGGCTCCTTTATTGGTGTATGCATTGCTGAATGTTGAGAAATTCTTTCTACATCATAAGTGTTAGGGAGGAGGGGTGTCAAGTGAAAATTTCTAATACAGTTGTCGGAGAAGAAAAGATTGATAAATAAACAGTTCTATAGTAAAATAGAATACATATGATTCGAGTATGAACGTTTAGCTTTTTAAATTATAAAATAGTATTAAGTGAGTGTAATTTAGAAGATACATATCAAAAGAGAATGATATAGGTGATAGATGTGCAGAAGAAGAGCTTTATTCCAGATTATCAGAAAGTAATCAGTCACTTGGAAAATGTAAATTTTGCGTTGACAATTAACAATTGGAAAGAAGATAAAATTAAAATTGTTATTCCCGAAAGATTCTCCATTTCGGAGCGGCCAAATGAAACAATTAGATTTTTAAGGCGTATTTATACATTTGGGAAATGTGATTATATCCGTGAAATAACATTTGACCATTCCAAGTGTGAATTTTTAGGCCTTTCCGCAAGTACAATTATGGACATCATTATACTCTCGGTTTATGAAGCAAGAAAATCATCGAAAAATCGTTTAGAATTAGCAGGAATTGTACCTAAGGATCCGCTTGCAAAGGATGTTTTAATAGCCAGTGGCTTACCCTATCATTTAAATATTCCAATGAAATATAGCAGAACGAAGGTGGAACGATTTGCAACAAGGTCAGGTGTGCAGGGGGAGGAAAGAAGAAAGTCTGGTATTATTGCAACGGAGTTGACAGAGTATTTTAACCGATGTCTGGAACATCAGAATATGGAGCTGCGTGATGAAGGTAAATTGCTGATGGCGACTTTGCTTGGAGAAGTGCTGGACAATTGTGAGATTCATGGCGGGGAGCATGCGACATGGTATACACAGGGACATTATGAAAATAATCCCAATAATTTGTATGGGGAAATGCAGCTGCTTTTTTTAAATTTAGGCGATACCATTTATCAGGGATTAGAGGAACAATCTACAGAGGAAACTGAAGAAAGATTAGACCATTATTTAAGAAAGCATGTACCGTATTTATCGGCAAATTGGGACAAGGAAATGGCATGTACGGTATTTGCCCTGCAAGAAGGAATCAGTCGGCTGAGAGATAAGAAAAAAGAGGGATATGAAGGAAGAGGGACGGGAACTGTCAGCTTGATCGAAACGTTAAATTTAATAGGGAAATGTGATGATGGACAAATGCCCGAAATGACCATAATATCAGGCAGAACATATATCAAATTTAATGGCAAGTATAATATGAGAAAGATGAAGTTTGATAATGACCCAGTATTTGGCAATGGGGAAAAGAGTATTATCGCATTTAATGGCGGCAATAATATTTATAAGCCTGCGGATACGGAATTTGTACAAAAGCTTCAGGAAAATTTTCCTGGGACGGTGATTTCGCTCAGGGTATATTTGGATCATAGATATATTTCGAAGAGAAAAGGAGAATATGAATGATGAATCATGTAAGTATTGGAAAATATAAAGACGAAGGAGCAAAGATATTTACAGACAGGGACAGAGGAGTTGCAGCCAGAAAAGAATTAGATCTGGATGAATTAGAGAAAAAGGGATTGGTAACCGTATTATTGCCAGAAGATACATGGGGAGTAAATCCATCATTTTTTGGCGGAATGTTTGAAACTAGCATTAAAAGTATGAAAACATCATTTTATGAAAATTATGATTTCAAATATACAGACGGAACAGAGATCAGCGACAGTCTCAAAAGGAATATTCAGGATGATTTTGAGTATGTAATGCGGGGGTTTAATTGATATATGGAACTGCAAATTATTTTGAGCATCGTTGGCAGTCTGTCTAGTGCAATTGCGGCAATATGTGCGGTAGTTACGGTTGGCATCACAATAAAAAGCATAAAAGATGACCGGCATGAGCAAAAAAGAGAAAGACAGACACGAAAGCTTAGTGAATTGTATAAAAAAACGGTGATAGATTCTGTGCTAAAAACAGTAGAAAAAAAGATAGAGTATATCAATGCAGAATTGTATGGAATGGCAGGCCATGGTTTTCAGGAAAGCGAGATGAAAGATCTTGCTGATTATGTGATGGCTGGCGTACATGGTTGTTTAAGGGAAGCAGAGATTATTAAATTATTTAACAAAAAACTTTGCCAGGAGACGAAACAATTAACAGAGAGCATTTTTGACGCTTATGGCCAGATAATAAATAAATCAATACGCCAAAAGCGTGTTTCCAAATATTTTGAACGTGATATTGACCCGAACTGGGACAAGTTAAAAACATCTTTATATGAATATTACATAAAAGAAGAATTTGCGCTTTTGTAGCAGTGTGCGCTATATTTGTTTTTCGCGCAACGTTTGTGAATACCAAACCATCACCATTGTACTTAAAAAAATACAATATTTTTCAAAAAAATGTTGCATTCCCACATTTTATCATATATAATCCAAAGTGCTGTGACATGATAGCAATGAAGCGTGAGGTTGCTGCTTTACAATAGCAGGTTTTCCGTGGAGCGAATGTCAAGTTAGGAAACTGGCGACAAGTCACTGTA
>CAOKJJ010000040.1 GCA_948468465.1 uncultured Eubacterium sp.
CGGCAATTTCATAACCGTTTTTGGATAAAATATCCTTGATCATCATTCTCATAAATGCTGCGTCATCACAAATTAAAACTTTCTTTGCCATAATTATACGTTCTCCCTTATTTTCTAATATGATTGTTTTTCTCTTTGCAGAGATGCCTTACCTATTATAACATAAAACAATGAGTATTAGCAATTATTTTATAATTTCTGTAATCCTTACACCAAAACTTTCTTCAATGACTACAACCTCGCCCTTTGCCACGTACTTGCCGTTTACAAGAATATCGATCGGCTCACCTGCAATTTTGTCCAGTTCAATAATCGTACCTGGCGCAAAATCCAAAATTTCCTGAATGGATTTTGTTGTACGGCCCAATTCTACAGTAACCTCCAGCGGCACATCCATAATCAAATCAATATTTTCTTTTTGGAAAATTTCAGAATTGAAATCACCGGAAAAGCTCTGGAACTGTGCCTGCTGTACATTTACCGGCTGCATCATCGGCTGCTGGTACATTGGCTGCTGCATCATCGGCATTGGTTGTCCCTGCATCATCGGCTGCTGCATCATTGGCTGTCCCTGCTGCATCATCGGCTGCTGCATCGCCTGCTGCGGAACCGCCTGCTGCTGCGGCGCTGCCTGCGGAGCCGCCTGCTGCGGTGTCGTTTCTTCCAGGTCTTTTGACATATTTGATTTGATACTTTCACACATCTCTTTTGCAAATGAAATCGGGTACAGCTGCATAATCGTGCTGTCTACCAAATCCCCGATTTCCATTTTAAACGAAATCTTAATAAAATCGCCGGTTAAAAATTCATCAATCTCTTTTTCATCCAGGCTGTCCGTCAAATCAATCAGGTTCGCTTCCGGCGGGCTGATATCAATCGTCTTATCCAGCATGGAAGAAAGTGAAGTCGCCGCCGAACCCATCATCTGGTTCATGGCTTCGCTGATCGCGCTCAAATGAAGTTCTCCCAGCTCTACTTCAGTATTTGTGCCGTCACCGCCCATCATCAGGTCGGTAATGACTTTCACATCCTGCTCCTTTAGAACTAACAGATTGCTGCCGTCCAGTCCTACTGTATATGCAATACGAATAAATACGCACGGCCTTTCATATTGGCTGACAATATCATCCCATCTTGCCATGGATACAACCGGTGTCGATATGTCAACTTTATGATTTACGAGTGAAAACAAGGTTGTCGCCGCCGTGCCCATACTGATATTGGCAATTTCACCAATTGTATCACACTCATCAGCAGTAATCTGATCGGTTCCCGGAACGGCTGTCTGAGCACCCGCCCCATCTCCGCCATTCTGAAGAAGCGCTGTGATCTCTTCCTGTGACAATACTCCATCCATAATTTACTCTATTCCTCTCTTATAATTGACGTTACCCTGACTGCATAATTATCGCCCGATACACCAGGCAGCGCCGTGAACTTGCGCATGCTTCCAACGTAAATACTCAGCTCGTCTTCCACTTTTGTATCCAGCCGGATAATGTCTCCTGCCCGCAGTCCTGTAAAATCGCTGATCGAAAATGAACTGGTGCCTAAAACCGCTTTGACAGGTATTGGTGCTTTTTCCAACAGGCTTTCCACCATATTGCTGTAGGAAATCTCTTCTTTCTCCTGCTGGCTGGAATACCAGAACTTCGTATTCAGCTTATCCATAACCAGATCCAGTGTAATATAAGGAAGACATACGTTCATCAGTCCTTCTACATCACCAATCTTAATATTGATTGTTACAATTGCAATCATCTCACTCGGTGAAATGATCTGTGCAAACTGTGAATTTGTCTCAATACGCTCCAGGCGCGGAGACAGTTCCACAACGTTTTTCCACGGCTCACGCAGCAGGTTTACACAGACAGTCAGAAGCCTTTCTATAATCAAAAGCTCGATTTCTGAAAATTCCCTTGCCTTGGCCAGCGGTTCCCCCAAGCCTCCCAGCATCCTGTCCACCATCGCATAGCCGATATTCGTCGCCATTTCCAGCAGAATATTTCCTTTGAGCGGAGCAAAATTAATGACTCCAAGGAGCATTGGATTCGAAAGCGAATTCGCAAACTCCGAATAAGTAACCGCTTCCGAATTGACTACCTCTACCTGTATATTTTTTCGCAAATACACAGGCAGGTTGGTAGACAACAGACGTCCGTAATGTTCAAAAATAATTTCCAGCGTCCGAAGATGCTCTTTTGAAAATTTCGAAGGTCTTGCAAAATCATAATTCTTGACTGGTTTTTCTTTTACATCTTTCATTTCATCTACATCGACCTCGCCGCTGCTGAGTGCCTTTAGTAGATTATCTATCTCGCTTTGAGACAGAACATCAGCCATGAATCTCACCACCTGTCATTTGTTTTTATAAATATATTACTGATAATTTGTTTCCGAAAAATTAACCGCTACAATAAAGTCTGAATCGAACAACTCCTGCATCTGCTCTAACATATCCGCACGTATTTCCTCCTGCCCTTCCGGCGTACGTATCTCATCATACGTATATTTGAGGAACGTATTGGTAGCGATTTCCTGCAGCAGCACTTCCCTGTTTGCAATCTGCGGCTGCTTCTCTTCATAGTCGGTGTCTTTTACGTTTAATGTGACAGACACTTTTGTAACTACATAATGGTCTTCTTTTTTGCCTTCGCTGGTTACCGTCGGTTTTAAGGTAAACGTCTGTACGTCGTCACCCGTAAGCGTTATTACTTCTGTCTGGTCAATCGGGATTGTATTTGCATTATACACTTTTCCGCTCTCTAACTCCAGCTTGATTGCGCTGCACACTTCCGTGATCAGCTTATTTGACTGCTTGGCAGTTGGCACGAGCGTAATCATAATCACTGCAGAAAGCACTACATTGACGAACACAAGCGCCATAATCAATACAGACATTAAATTCTTCTTCATCTGTTCTACCATCCTTTACCTTTATTCGATATTATCTGAATTATAAGAATTAAATACTTTAATCTCAACCCTGCGGTTCTGTGCACGTCCTTCCGGCGTCCCATTGTCCGCAATCGGCACATAATCTCCGCGTCCGGAAGATTTTATATTCGCCGGATTCAGATGCGTGGACGCACGCAGGTAATCCGCTACCGAGAGCGCACGATACATGGAAAGGACATTATTGTCTGCAAACCGTGCATTGTGAACCGGAACATTGTCCGTATGCCCTTCAATCTCAATCGTATGGCTGTTGAACTTCTGCAGTATTTTTCCTATTTTATCTACCAGCGGCTGTGCGTCTTGTGCAAGTTCCGAAGAACCGGAGGCAAACAAAATCGCGCCGTTTAATGTCATCGCCACATACTGCCCGTTGAAATCCACATCCACCATATCCTGAATGCCGTATTTGTTCAGCATCCGCTCAACTTTATCCGCAATCTGCTCCGATTCCCTGATCTGCGCTTCTTCTAAAACTTCCCTTGCGGCCGCTTCTGTAATATCAGTATCTTCTACACCTGCCACCTGCTGTTCACCCTCGTCGCGTGCGGCATCCAGTCCCTCTTCCTGTCCTTCATCATTCGCATAACCATCTTCAGGATTGTGGTTAGCGCCATCATCATCCGCCAGCGTATGTAAAATATCCCTCTCCTCCGCGTCAGACTTTCCGTCTCCGGAAGAGGTGTTTTTCGGGTTAAAATAGACATCATATTTCTGCATCTGGTTAATACCTGCAGAAACCATCTTGCCTTCTCCGACCGAGGAACCTCCGCCTTTTAAAATGCTGTATTGACTCTGCAAAGATGCGATCAATGCCTCGAACTTTTCTTCATCTACCGAAGACATTGAAAACAAGAGTACGAAAAAGCATAACAGCAGATTCATCAAGTCACTAAACGTAGCCATCCAGGCTGGTGAGCCTTTTGGCGCTTCTTCCTGTTTCTTTCTCGCCATGTTTATTCACCGCCTCCGCCGCCTCCCGGGCCTGCACCGCTTAATTCTTCACGTGCTGCAGGAGCCAGGAATGATTTCAATTTTTCTTCTATGACACGTGGGTTCTCGCCTGCCTGAATTGAGAGCAGTCCTTCCACGGTAATTTCCTTTACCATCATTTCCAGATCGTTGTTTACCTTGAGCTTGGACGCCGTAGGGTCACACAGCCAGTTCGCGATCACGGAGCCATAGTATGTCGTCAGCAGCGCAACCGCCATATTCGGCCCGATCGAAGACGGATCACTTAAGTCTTTTAACATTTTAATCAGACCGATCAAAGTACCGATCATACCCCAGGCAGGACCTAACGCCCCCCACTTTTCATAAAACGCGATAACTGTCTTATGGCGCGTCTCAATACAGGTTAAATCCGTCTCTAAAATGCCCCGCACAAGCTCCGGATCCGTACCATCGACGACGAGCATAATGCCTTTTTTCAAAAATTCATCTTCCACACCGTTTGCCGCTTCTTCCAGCGCAAGCAAACCTTCTTTTCTGGCGATATTCGACATGCTGATAATGTTTCGAATCGCTTCCGCTGCATCCGCCTTCGGCTGTTTAAACGTCAGCGCGAACGCCTTAAAAGAATTGATCGTATCCGGAAGCTTGTTACATCCGATCACACCGCACAACGAACCGCCAAGCGTAATCAGTACCGAAGGAATATCAATAAATGATTCTGTAATGACATTAAATTGGAATGTCATAAGGTCGGTATTAAACGTCATACCAAAAATCATCATACTGATACCAACTACCAGTCCAAACAAAGTTGCTATATCCAATTTTTTTCACCTGCCAATATTTTTTTCTCTTGTATAACACTCCTTATGTACGGCTAGACCTGTTCTGCCTGATTCCGGAATATTAGACAATCATTTAATATTTTTCTTCTATATAATATTACTAGATTTTGTATCTCTTGTCTACTTTCTTTTACAATTATTTTTTTCCCGGATAAAAATGAAATTACGGTATCCGGTGTTTCTTCCACAAATTCGATCTGGTCAGAATTTATTAACAGTTTTGTATCGTTAAGTCTTGTCACTTCTATCATGAAGGTCTGCTCCTTTTGCCGGGCCGGTTATATGCTGCAGAACGAATGACCGGCCACTCGGGCGCCGCTGTATCCTGCGGAGCAGTTCTCGCAAGCGGGTTTTTGGCTGCCTGACTGGAAAACTGTTCCGCAGGATACAGCGGCTGGTTTCTGGCTGGTTTTATAAAAGCCAGCTGCCAGCCGTTATCTGCCATTCCTGTATTTATTGTTTCAAACTGTTAGAATCTACAAGCTATTATCTCTTCAGATTTACAAGCTCTTCCAAAATGCCGTCAGATGTGGAAATAACTCTGGAGTTTGCCTGATATCCACGCTGCGTCGTGATCATCTGCGTAAACTCTGTCGCAAGATCCACGTTGGACATTTCCAGCGTGCCGCTGTCAATCGTGGAACCGTCAGAATCCATCTCCACGCCGATGCCGTCAAACTCACCGGAGTTCATCGTCGTACGATAGCAGTTGTCACCGATGCTTTCCAAACCGGATGCATTCGCAAATCTGGCTACCGCAATCTGGCCAAGTAGCGATGTATTGCCGTTGCTGTAGGAACCGTAAATCTTGCCGCTCTGGTCTACCGAAAGCCCGATTAACGTACCCACACGCTTGCCGCTGCCTTCGCCCGCGTCATCGCCGTTGGACATTGCCGCTGTGGAAGTTGCGCCGTTGGAAAGATTTTTCAGTGTGGAAAAATCAATCTCAATGTCGGAGAACGGGTTGCCTTCATCCATAAAGTTGGATAACCGCAATGTCTGTGTCATCTTGCCTTCAGAGCCGATGTAGTTCAAAGAGCCGTCCGCTGTGGAAAAATACGCTTTATAGCCGTCTGCTCCTGGTGTCGTAATCTCATAAGACCATGCACCGTTTTCACCGAATTTGTAGCGTACCTCTGCGTCTTTTGGCAGGTCTGTTGTAAAGATGCCTGCGTTGTTTACTTTAGCAGTCTCCAATACAAGATATCCGTCTCCAAGGTGGTCGGTCAATTCATCTTTATAGTTACCAGCGTACAAAGCCTTTGCGAATGTATCAAGATCGTTAGATGTTGTTCCAGTCGGAGCCTGAAGGCCCGTCACCTTTCCGCTTGCGTCGACTGTTACCCACAAATCACCGTTTACAAGCTTATTCCCTACCGTTGGATTTGCTGGATCATCCGCATTATCCGTATATTCCTCAAACAATTCGGCAGCTTTCGCAGCATCTAAAACATAAAAGGTGTTGCCTTGCGAATCTTTTACTTCTTTTAAGTTTCCTTTTTCATACTCGTCTTGTAAATCTTTTGCAACAGTATGTTCTTTTGACGGATTTATCAATGCGCCACTTGTACCCAACCAAGCAGGTACTGCTCCTGTATATTCGGCGCCGTTGCTCTCATAAATCTTCACTGAACCAAATGTATACTTTTTCGTCGCCGGATCATATGTATGAACCGCCTCTACCCGTAAACCCGATGGCAATACATCTGCCTTGCTTTCCGCAAACAATTCATTCAAGTATTCCGATGTAAAATTAAAAGGAACGCCCGTTGTAGCATTTGCATTTACAAGGTCATTCGCAAGCTTCGTCATCGTATTGCCCATGCCGCTTGCAATCTTATAATTGTCTGTAATAAAAACGCCGCTTCCTTGTCCGCCGCCCCAAAGGTCACCGAGTCCTGCCTTGCCGTCCGCTGTAAGGATCGACTTGCCGTTGCTGTCTATAATGTCGGTTAAGTTGATCGTATATTCTCCTTTATCCCCGGTCTTTTGTGCGGCAAATTTAGCGGTATACGCATAACCCAGATTATCAAAAATCTTTAAGTTCATCGCGTAGCCTTCATCTGAATTGACGTTTGTACTGTTGTCATCCAAAATGCCGGAGCAGACACCCTGCGTCGTATATTCCGGATTGGATGTCTGGTTGTCATTTGACATAATCTTAAGCGGCGTTACCGTGCCTTTACGGATGTTGCCGTTTGCGTCAACCTGCCAGCCCATCACCGTATAGCCGGTGGATTCCATACAAAGGTTACCTGCGCCATCCACATAAAAAGCGCCTGCTCTTGTAAATACATTTTCTGTTCCGGTGTTTACGATGTAAAAACTGGTGGAGTTTTTATCCGACAGCTTTAAGTCAAAAGCTTTTCCGGTAGATTCAGATGCACCGCCTGTGTCGATATCAACCGCGGTAGATGCGAACGTGGTACCAAGACCGATCTGTTTCGCGTTTACACCGCCTCTGCCTGTCTGTGCGTTTGCGCCGGATGCGAAAGATGTAGTCTGATACATCATCGTGCTGAATGTTGTACGTGAGGATTTAAACCCTACCGTATTTACATTTGCAATGTTGTTACCAATTACGTCCATTTTCGTCTGGTGGGTCTTAAGACCTGCTACCGACGAATACAATGCTCTCATCATAGTAAAATGACCTCCTGATTTCTTTTTTGAGGCGCTGTGCGGATCCTTCTGTCAGTCAGAATCCGCAGCCTCCTGATAGGTCCGGCCTACATAATCACAGCGCCGTCAATATTTGTAAAGATATTTTCGCCTGTTTCACTTTTATCTAAAGCGGTTACTACCGTTTTATTTGGTACGTTTACAATAAACGCCAGGGAATCAACGATTACGAGGGAATCATGGATTCCTTTTTCGCCTGCTTTTCTGACGCCGGACTCCAGACGTTCGTTCTGCTCTCTGGAAAGACTGATGTTGCGGTTTTCTAAGCGCATGGAAGCATGCTTGGAAAATTTCAGCGTCTGTTTGGATTCTGTCGTCTTTCTTAATACTTCCTCAAAAGATATGCGTGCGCCTGTATCCGCCGCCGCATCGTTTTTCTGCGTCAGATACTGATCCGTCATCTGTTGTATGGAAGTGAACTGTTTTTCGATTCCTTTCATATTTTCAACTCCATCCTTTTGCCTGATACACAAAGCCTCCATGCAATGCCTATCCTGCAAAGATTACGGCTTTAATTGCTCGTTGTCTGGTCACCCTTGTTCTGTGCCTGCAGTTCTTCCAAAATCTTCTGCAAAAGATCCGATACCTGTGACTGTGAATCGTCGGAAGAATCATCACCGCCCGGCTTAATGCCCAGCTTATCAGAAGCTTGTTTTAACGCGTCTTTAATGACGCCGTACTGCTTGATGGTCTGCTCGGCTACCTTTTGGCGCTGGGAATCTGTCAATCCGTCATAAAGCTTTGTCGTATCCGCAAACTGTGCGTTATATTTCATCAGCGTATCCGCATCCGCGTTTTCAATCTCTCCAACGGTTGGCAGCTGATTGACAGAACCGGTAAATTCCGTTGCCTTGAGCGCGTCCATTTTTGCTTCTAATGCCTTGAGCTTATCCAGATCTGCTTTATCTACAAACTGTTTTTGCGTTTCTGTCATCTTTTCGTATTCTTCACGAGCGGATTTTACTAATCCCGCATCGGATACCGTCAGATTATTTTCACTCGGCAGAAGCTGTATCATCTTATGCAGGTCGTTGGCAAGCACCGCTCCCTGGAAATATTCTTCGTCAGACACCGTATCGAGCTGGTCTAAATCATAAAGCTTATCTCCAACCGACAATTTTGTCTTGCCGTCCTGTTTTGTAATAAAATCAACCTTGCCTTTTACAAATCCGTTATCTCCGTCGTTAATGAACACATATTTGCCGACCAGTGAATTTGCCGACTGTTTATCGAACGCCGTCTGCATATTGTTCAATGATTCTACCATGGAAAACGTCGCCATCTGCGCAACCCATTCCGTATTGCTTGTCGGCTCTAACGGATCCTGATACTGCATCTGTGCTACTAATAACTGCAGAAACTGATCCTGGCCCATTGTGTTGTCTACATTTTTTTTCTTTCCGCCTTTACTTGTGGACGTGGATTCAGATGTATCTTCAACAAATCTTCCGTCTTTGACTTCCTGTATAATAGCCATATATGCTCTCCTTTCTATCATACTTATTTGTAATTGCTTCGCAATGCCTAACCTGCTTTTTTTCCATTTTCTTAGCAGGAAAAAAGGCTGCTGCTTTTCTTATTTTATGCCTTAAAATCAACATTGTTGCCGTTGTCACGCATAATCTGCGCTACAAGCGTCTCTTCCTCAGACATAAGTCCTGACATTCCTTCCAGATCACCAAGATCATTTAAATTAATGCTTCTTCTGGAACGTCTCGCATTCTGCTCTTCCTGCTGTCTTGCCTGTTCTTCCTGGCCGCGTGCGTCACGCTCTAAGCTGTTTTCAAACTCATGTGTGCCTGCGGTAACTTCCACCGCATCGACCTTGATGCCCTGCTGATTCAGATTTTCCTTTAAAATCGCTGCCTGCTGTACGAGCGCTTCTTTCATATTTTCATTTTGCGCGGTCAGCTGCGCCGTTACTGCTCCTTGTTTTTCGGAAACATGGATGTACACTTTGCCGAGATTTTCAGGATTCAGCTGCATCTCAATGGATTTTACATTTTCAGAAAGATGGACTCTTGCATGCTGCACGATCTGGTCGATCACTTCCTGCATATGAACCTGCGGCAGCGGCGCTTCTGCGACAGGATTCTGCTGTGTCTGCATATGGACAGACGGTTCCTGTGCATGTACATGGGTCTGGAAATCAAATCTTGTATTTTCCTGCGTTTCGCTGTTTCCGGCCAATGTATCCGCCGGATTCTGCCCGGTATTCGTCTCCGCTTCGTTCTGCGTATTTTCCTGCTGCGGCTGTACATCTGCGGCCTGTTTTGTCTCCTGTGGCTGTTCCTTTTGCACATAAGCCGTTTCCTGTGCAGGATTTTGCTCCTGTACCTGCTGCGGCTGTGCCTGGACGGTCTGCACTGCTTCTGTCTCAGGCTGAGCGGCCTGCTTTGTCTCCTGCGGTACGGCCTGAGCCTGCGTCTGCTCCTGCTGCATCATTTGCTGCGGCTGCGCTTCCTGCTGTGTCTGAACCTGTGCTTCCTGCTGCGGCAGCATCGATTCTATCGGTATCGTCTGCTCCGTATTTTCTAAATTTTCTAACATCGTATGAATCTGATTCATCAGTTCATCCATAGACATTCCCAGTTCCTGCAGCAGATCATTCGTAATAACCGCTGTTTCCTGCATCACAAGCTGGAAGTTTTCCTGGAACAGCATGCTGCCCACGTCTTCACTGCCTGTTAATTCCACCGCCAGTGCGACAAGCTGCTGCGGGTCGAGCAAATCCGCCTGCGTCAGGCCAAGAAGCTCCATGGCAGCTTCTATCTGCTCGTCATCTACACCAAGATTTTCTTTGATCACTTCCTTGATGTTTTCCACAGCTTCCTCTACTGTTTCCTGGACAGCATCCATATCGGCATTCCCAGTATCTTTGCTGCTTGCAATCTTTTCCGCCGAAGCCGCTGATTTGCTCTGGTACTGCTCATACTGCTGTTTGACGTTTGTATCGCCCGTGGCCTGCTTTGCCTGCGGCATGACACTTTGTTCTCTTGCAGTCTGCGCGGTATTGGAAGAATTTTGCCGCATATAATTGGAAAATGTGCTTTGCAGCCCTTCCGGCTTTTGCTGCTTTTGGCTGACTGTCTCCGCTGCCTGTGCCGACTCTGGCGCGGATACTGTCATAAGTTGTATTGCTGGCATCTTCTGCCTCCTTTCTTAAATTTCTTTTATTTATATAAACCGTATGTGAAATCCGGCTGAGGTTTCATACACGGAATATACCATTTTATAGTATTCTATGCAGTAAGCCTGCTTTGGTTTGCTAACGCTTGGAAGGCTCCAGCATTTCTGTGAGCTTCGCTGCCGTGTCCTGGTTCATGGCAGCCAGTATATTGGCCCTGTTTGTAGATGACATCTTTTCCAGAATCCTTCTTACAAGTGAAAGGTTATCTGTCATCGTATCAAAAATCGCAGCCGCTTCTTTCGGCTTCATCGAAGAATAGGTCTTTACATAATCGTCCACTTCACTGTCATACTCTGTCTGTTCCACGACCTCTTTGTAGAGCACCTCCGCATTGTCCGGATTGATCGCTTCGTAAAACTTCTGGTATTCTGAAATATCCGGCGCGTCTTCGCCAAATACAACCTCCTCATAGAACTGCTGGCGCAGAGTTTCAAATTCCGCTTCATTATCACGGTATTTTCTCAGCTTGCGCACCTGTGACTGCAGATCTTCGATTTTTGCCGAGCTGTCTTTATCTGTCTGCAGAGCTGTTTCCAACTCTCCTTCCAGTTCCTTGATCCTTGCAATTGCCTCTTCCAATGTCTGGTACGGATAGTCTGCGTCTTCGCCATTTCCTTCCGGCTTTACTTCCGGAAGAATCTTATTGATGTATGGAACGTCTTTTAACATCGGATACAGCACAGTTGATCCAAAACCACCGACATCCAGACGGATTAAAAGCGCTAAAATCCCAAGCCAGATAGCGATAATGACGATCGTTGCAAACGCTACAATCAGCTTGCCGCCGACCGTTTCCTGCTCTTCAGCCATCTCCTTATCCTGCTTTGCAGCTTTTTTCTCCTGCTTTTTTTTCTTTTTTTCTTCTTTTTTTCTTGCCTTTTCCTGTTTTTTGGCATCTGCCTGTGATTCCATTGCTTCTTCCGGCATTGAGACACCCTCCTTATATACTTTCGCACCCGTCCTGTGTCAGACGATTACGCACTTCCTCCATGATAGGTATAGCTGACAAGCTCGTTTACAGCCTGGTTTTCCTCATAGGCTACTTCCTGTTTAAACTCTTCAAACGCGCGTTCACGTAATTTTTCAAACGTTTTGCGCTCGATCATAGCTTCATTTAATTTTACCCTTGCTGCTTCCACTTGTTTTTCCGCCGCATGCACTACCATCATCTGTGCACGGATTTTTGTCTTCATAATGTCAATCGACTGTTTATTTTCCCTGATATCGCGCACGCTGATCGCGCCTTTTACGAGCTCTACCGCCCGTTTTTCATACATCGAACGCTGTGTAATGAGCATCTGCAGCGCGGCTTCTTCCTTGCGCAGTTTGGCGTTTGCCTGTCCGTATGCAATTTTTGCCTGGCTTTCCAGCTTCAGCTTAATGTCCAAAATACTTTGGAGCTTAAAAATAAACTTCGCCATGTTCCGGCTCCTTTAATCCTGAAAAATCGCTTCCAGACGCTGTGTAATCTCTTCAAATGTAAACTTTTCCGCCGTCCCCTGCATTAAAAACTGATTGACAGCGTTGATTTTTTGAATCGCATAATCAATCGCAACATTCGAGCCGCTTTTATAAGCCCCGATATTAATCAGGTCTTCTGCTTCGTCATAGGTACCAAGTACATTCCGCATCTTTCCGGCAGCGGTTTTGTGTTCATCTGACGCAATTGCGCTCATACATCTGGAAATACTCGCAAGCACATCAATCGCCGGATAATGGTTTTTCTGTCCGAGCCTTCTGGATAATACAATATGCCCATCCAGGATGCTTCGCGCCGTATCTGTAATCGGTTCGTTAAAATCATCACCGTCTACAAGCACCGTATATAAGCCTGTAATAGAACCTTTATCTGAATTGCCGGCACGCTCTAACAGTTTTGGCATCTCTGAATAAATGCTTGGCGGATATCCTCTTGTAACCGGCGGTTCTCCGGATGCCAATCCGATTTCCCTTTGCGCCATGCAAAAACGCGTTAAGGAATCCATCATCAATAACACATCTTTACCCTGATCCCTGAAATATTCCGCTATCGCTGTCGCTGTTTTTGCCGCCCTGTTACGAATCAGCGCCGGTTTGTCGGAGGTGGCAACGACTACAACAGAGCGCCTCATGCCTTCCTCTCCCATATCGTTTTCTATAAACTCGCGTACCTCACGCCCGCGCTCTCCAATCAGCGCAATCACATTAATATCCGCTCTCGTATTTCGTGCAAACATGCCCATCAGCGTACTTTTTCCAACACCGGAGCCGGCAAAAATACCAATTCGCTGCCCTTTGCCAACCGTAATCAGCCCATCCACTGCTTTTACGCCCAAAGGCAGCACATCGCGGATAATCACGCGGGACATGGGATCCGGAGGCATCGCGTCCACCGGATATTCTTTTTTTAATTCCAGTTCTTCCACATCCGTTGGTCTTCCCAGTCCGTCCAGCGTATGTCCAAGTATATTGTCATCCACCTTTACCGACAAAGGATACCCCGTATTTTCAACAATGCATCCAACACCGATGCCTTCCACATTTTCAAATGGCATCAGCAAAATATGCTTGTCACGAAATCCAACGACTTCCGCCATAACAGCTATGTCGTTTTCCCTGTCAATCATAATGCGGCACAAATCATTCAATTTGGCATCCGGCCCCAGTGATTCAATCGTCAGCCCGACAACTTTTGCCACTTTTCCGTAACGGTTAAAATATGTATGATCAATTAAATTAATATATTTATGATACTGCTTTTTTATAACTCCATTCACAATGATTTCCTCAGTCTGCATGAGATAATGCTTTCAGGTCTTTGACCAGATTGGAAAGCTGTATGTCCAATCCGCATTCAAACAGGCCCTCATCCGTATCAATCGTACACTGCCCCGGCTGCATGGATTCGTCCATAATAATATCCAGCACTACTTCCCCGCCGATTTTTTCGATAATCTCATCTTTTTTCGCGGACAGATCCGCATAATCCTCAGAACTCACAAAAATACGGAATTCCCTGCTGTTTTTAATATGCCGGACGGTACGCCGGATTAAATAAAGCAGAATGCTTCGATGGTCCGCAAAGTCTGTATGCAGCACCTGGTCAAACACTTCAATCACCGCATCCATAAGCTCCGGCTCCATCGTATACAAGCGGTCCGCATAAGCCTGTTCCTGCTCCTGTTTCAATTGCTGCAGCTGCGCCCTCATCTGTGCTTCCTGCTCATGTACGCGCTCCATGCCAAGCGCATATCCCTGCTCTTCGGCTTCTTTTCTTGTGCGTTCTTTCAGATTTTCCGCTTCCTGCACCGCTTTTGTCAAAATCGCCTCCGCATCCGCGGTTGCCTTCGAAACTATCTTATCCGCTTCTTCTTTTGCGCGTTCGACATAATCAATCTGCATTTCCGGCAGCACTTCCAGGCCAAGGTCCATAAGCCCTTCCGAAAATTCTGACGGCTGTGCTCCCTGTTCTGCATTTTCCGCCGCATCTTCTCCGGCTTCCTGCCGTCTTTTCCTCTCTTCCATCTGCTGTCTGCGAAGCTGAGACTGCCGTTCAAAAGAAAGGGCGCTCAGTTTTTGTTCCAGCAGTTCATTATAATCAATTACGCGGGTATAGACATCCCCTTTATTCATATTTACGTTTGCTTTATACAAATTAGACAACGATCTCGTCACCTCCGCCTCTGGAAATAACGATTTCAGCGGAATCCTCCAACTTACGTATAACAGCCACAATCTTCTGCTGTGCTTCTTCCACGTCTTTCATTCTTACAGGACCCATAAATTCCATATCTTCTTCGATCATGGCAGCCAAACGCTTGGACAGGTTTTTCAAAATCGCGCCCTTTACTTCGTCGTTTGCACCCTTTAACGCAATCGCAAGATCGCTGTTTTCGACATCACGCAGCACACGCTGAATCGCACGGTCGTCCAGCAGAAGAATGTCTTCGAATACAAACATCTTCTTGCGGATTTCGTCTGCCAGTTCCGGCTCTTCCACTTCGAGTGTTTCCATAATATGTTTTTCTGTACTGCGGTCTACCGTATTTAAAATGTTAACAATAGCATCTACACCACCGACAATCGTGTAATCCTGATTCGCCAGGGATGCAAGTTTCCGTTCCAAAACACTTTCCACTTCTTTAATAACATCCGGAGATGTCCGGTCCATCATGGCGATACGCCTTGCAACATCCGCCTGTTTTTCCGGATCAAGCGATCCAATAATCATGGATGCCTGATTTGGAGATAAATAAGACAAAATCATAGCGATTGTCTGCGGATGCTCGTCCTGAATAAAGTTCAGCACCTGGCTTGCATCTGTCTTACGCACAAATTCAAACGGACGCACCTGCAGGGACGCCGTCAGCTTCGTAATTACCTGCTGAGCACGTTCTTCGCCAAGCGCCTTGTCCAACAGGTCTTTTGCATAACCGATACCGCCTTCTGATATGTATTGCTGTGCCAGACACACCTGATAAAATTCATTGATGACATCGTCTTTGAGCTGCGGCGCGATGCTTCTCGTATTCGCAATCTCCAGCGTTAGTTCCTCAATCTCATCTTCCTTTAAATATCTGAATATACTTGCCGATTTTTCCGGTCCCAACGCGATCAAAAGAACTGCCGCTTTTTGAAGACCACTCATCTTATCTGCCATGTCCGCTCCCTCAATTTATCTTATTCCCAATCCTCATTGAGCCAGTTGCGCAGCAATGATGCAACTGCCTCAGGTTTCTCATCTACGAATTTTTCAATCAATACTCTCGCTTCGGATTTTTCTTTGAAGCCAATATCTTCCAGACTTTCTTCTTCGTTTTCCTTCGTTGTCTGCAACAGTGTCTCAACCGATAATTCCGGCTCCAGCTCCGGTGCTTTTTCTTTTCTTGTACTCATAAATACTACAAATCCAAGCAGTGCAAAAATCAATACCGCCAGGGCAATCTCTAAATAATCAGAAAATGTTCTTCCGCTTCCTTCTGTCGGGATAAACAGCGGTTCCTGATATGCAATAACCGAAATCCGCTCCGCGTCGATTCCGCTTGCTTTTGCAATCGCATCAATCGTCTGCGCGTCTACGTTCTGCATTTGCGAACCCTGGCTCTCAATCTGCGCACGGTACTCTTCAAACGTTGTCCCTTCCAGATCACCATTTGCCCGCAGCGTGTCTTCGTCATATTTTATGTATGTTTTCAGTGTAACAGCCAAAGATGCTTCGTCATATATAATATTTCCAATGCCGGCTTCTATATTTTCAATCGTTTCATTTAGCGCATAATCTCTCGAAGAGTCCGAAATATTTTGTTCGGTCTCCTCTCCGTCCGTAATCATATAATTGCCGTCTTCTCCGTTTGCGTCTGTACCCGGCACATTCGCTCCTCTGGATGTCGTAGTTTCATCATAAGTCCGGTCGCTTTTATAAGGCCCCTGTTCTCGTCCTTCTCCCGGATCATAAGTCTTTGAACTTGTTGTCCTCTTATCAAAATTCAAAGGCAGGTTCACACCGACCTCCACATTCTGATATTGTCCGGTACCGAGCAGTACGTCTTTTACATTTCCTTTGACTTTATTCTCTACCTTCTGCTGAAAAGAAAGCTGGGAAGCCGTCATGCCGGAGGCTGTTGTCAAATCGCCCATACCGCCGGAATAAAGCATATTCAGATTACTGTCCATGATCGAGATATTATCCGTCGTCTTGTTTCCAAGGCCAGTTGCGATCATACGTGCCAGCCCAAGCGCCTGTTCTTCCGACATTTCCCCATTCAGTGTCAGAAATACCTCTGCAAAAGATTCCTTATTACTGGCAATCAGTGTACCGTCATCATTTGGAATATCCAGCATAACGCTTGCCTTTTCCACATTTTCCAAAGACTCCAGCACCTTTGCGATATGCTTTTCCTGATATTCTTTTTCCAGCTTCGTCTTATCTGATTCTGTCGTGCTCAGGCTTCCGTTTAAAATTGCCTTAAGCCCTTCATCTTCTGTGCTGATGGCATTGGAACCAAGCAAAATATTCGCCGCAGCCGCATCCTTTTCCCGGATCGAAAACGTCAGCCCCGTATCCGATACCTCATGATAGATTTCCGCATCTGTCAACAGCTGCTGCACCGTAGACGCTTCTTTCGCATTCTCGCATATTTTAATAATCATCATCTTCGGCTTCGTCAGCACAACCGACAAAATAGCAACCGCTATGATAACAATCAGCGTCGAACTCACAAGAATCATTTGCTGTTTTTTTGTAAACTTTTTCCACCACTCTACAATACTATTTAGTATTTCCCTTATTTTATCAGGCATTTTTCATCCACTCTCCGTATTCAAATCTCCTAATTTTTCTTTCTTCACACGCAGGCTGTCCGCCACACAGCCGCATGATTAGGATTATTTTAAATCTGCATCTGCATAATTTCACGATAAGCTTCCTGCAATTTATCTTTTACCGCCACCGTATACTGCAGAGCTATATTTGCCTTTGACTGCGCAATCAAAAGATCATGCGTATTTTCTGACTGCCCCATCGCAAACTGAATCATTGCTGACTCGGCATCATTATGAAGATCATTTGTCTCTTCCACCATGCCAAGCGCGGACTGGAAAACCGTCTCAAAATCCTGCGTATTTTCCTGTGCCGAAACTTCAAACTGCTTTTGCGCTGATAAAAATGCCGCTTCTGCCTCAGAAACCCCTGTAATATTTGATACATCCATTTTCCTTCAACTCCTGATTTTATTTCAACAGCTTCTATTTCAACCGTTTTATTTCAACTGATTTATTCCACTTATTTTCCAATTGACAAACCGTTTTGAGCCATAGATTTGCTCGCTTCAAACGCGGTAATGTTCGCTTCATATGCCCGGCTGGCATCAATCAAATTTGTCATTTCCGTTACGATGTTCACATTCGGATAAGAAACATATCCATTTTCATCCGCATCCGGATGGTCCGGATCATATTCCATAATAAAGTCCGAACTCGTATCTTCTCTGACTTCCACAACCTTTACACCGTTTCCGATATGGCTGCCGCGTTTTCTGCTCTCTGTCAGATAACGGTCAAACCGATCCACACCCCGCTCCTGAAACGCTACTACCTTACGCCGGTAGGTATCGCCGTCCTCCGTTCTCGTTGTATTTACGTTCGCAAGGTTTTCTGCGATAATATCTGCGCGGAACTGCTGCGCAGTCATGCCTGACGCACTGATTCCAAATGACTGAAATATTGCCATAAATTCTCATTCCTTTCTTAAAACTCAAAACTGCTGTTATTTGCCCATCGCCGTACGCATACGGGCAAATTCCTGTGAAATGCTGTCTGTAATTCCTTTGTAGCGAATCTGTTCAGAAGCCAGTTCCACATTTTCCGTATGCATGTCTACATTATTTTCATCCAGACGATAAGAATAAGATTCCGCGGCCATATCAATCTGTGAAGTCGCTGTCAGATGATCCAGATTTACATTATGTATTTTTTCATCCAGATTACGGTTGAACTTGGAATCCATTAATTCCCGTTCCAATAAAGACTGGAAATTTACATCATACCGCTTATATTCCGGCGTTGTCGCATTTGCGATATTATTTGCAAGCGTATTTTCCCGCAGCCAGCTTGCATCTGCTGCTTTATCTAATACGTTGATATAATCAAACGCAGATGACTGAAACATATGATATCCTCCTGTTTTGTTTTATCTTATTTTTGTTTTGTTTTATCTTATTTTATTTATCTTAATCTTAGCTTTTTATTTTTTGCATTTTCTTAGCTTTTTAGTTTGATCCGCCACCAAATTCTTTTTATTTCTTTCCTATAATACATTATAATTAATCATAAAATTTTTACAAGAGTATTTTTTCCCGATATTGTATTTTTTTTGTCAACTAACTGCCATGTTTAGCCAAAATCAGTAAAAAAAGGAACCTTTTTTGCATATTGCTGCTCAGATTCCTTTCTGATCTTTCTTTTTCAGTGCCTCCAGCTCTGAAAATACAACATCATTTACAACTTTAATATAAGTCCCCTTCATTCCGGATGAACGGGATTCAATCACGCCGGCGCTTTCAAACTTGCGCAGCGCATTTACAATGACAGAACGTGTAATACCCACACGGTCAGCCACTTTGCTCGCTACCAGAATACCTTCTGTACCGTTTAATTCATCAAAAATATGAATAATTGCTTCCAGTTCCGAAAAAGACAGCGTACTGATCGCTGAACGAACGATCTGAATCTTTCTTGTCTCCTCCTCGCTTTCTTCGTTCACCGAACGCATCATCTCAAGTCCTACTACCGTAGTTCCATATTCGCATAAAATGATATCATCAATATCGTACGGATCATCACAGCGGTATACAAATAATGTCCCTAATCGTTCTCCCGCAATATCAATCGGCGTGATAATCGCCGCATATTTGCGGATATTATGTACAAAGCCAAGCGTCTCGAGATTCACATTTTCTTTCGTAGACAAAATGCCAAGCAACCGCTCATTTAACATAGCATCAATATGTTCACCGACTTCATCCACGATCAGTTCAGAAATCTCCGGAATTGTGCTGCACCGGCTCGTTCCGAGTATCTTCCCTTTTTTGCTGATGACAAGGATATTGGACTTTAAAATATCCGTCATGACTTCACAGATGTCATTAAATACAACTTTGGATGAATTATTGTTATGCAGCAGCTTATTGATCTTTCTCGTCTTATCAAGCAATTGAACACTCATTCCCTGACTGCACCTCCTTTTTTGTCGGCATAATTTTGGGCAGTATTGTCCCCTTTTGCCCTATATGGAACTATGATAACATTTTCTGTCTGATAATTCAACTGATTTTGATGATTTCCTGTAATATTTTCTGAATTGTTATAATACTTTTGATTTATGGATTCCTGCGCAATTCATCAATCTCATTTTTTGAATACCCAGCCACCAGGAACATAATCTCCTCTGTAGGATATCCTTTTTCGATCATTTTTTCGATCGTCTGCCGTTTGTCATCCAACGCTCTCTTCCTTTCAGCCTCTACTGCCTGCTGTTTTTCCTCTTCAAATATCATTGCTACCTGTGTCATTTCAATCGCCCTCCTTATTTTTATACCCGGAATGTCTTCCCCTTAAAATTTTCAGCAAGCACTTTGCTTGTTATGTCTTTATTCTGATATACAATCTCCTCATTGCCCATACCCCTTTTATCCTCCCTGTGAAACAACCGTAACAGTTCAGATAACCCTTGAACTGTTACGCATCCGGCCATTGAAAATCGCTTCGCGATGGGCCGGATGCCTGCAGCCACTACATTTTCATACTTCTTTTTGTGAATCGTTTTTCCGATCGCATACATACCCGCATTGTGCCTGTGCGCAGACGACCTTATTTCCTTTTTCCACCATATAGCTGCCGCATTTCGGGCATTTTTCTGCATATGGTTTCTGCCAGGACATAAAATCGCAGTCATCTGGCCCTGCTTCGCAGCCGTAGAAGCGTCTGCCTTTTTTTGTCTTGCGGATTACGATGTCTTTTCCGCATTTTGGACAGGCGACGCCAATTTTTTCCAGGTAAGGCTTTGTGTTTCTGCAGTCCGGAAAACCTGGACATGCCAGAAATTTGCCGTGCGGGCCGTATTTGACGACCATGTTGCGGCCGCATTCTTCGCAGATGACATCTGTAACCTCGTCTGCGATCTGTACCTTTTCCAGTGTTTTTTCTGCTTTTTCCACCGCTTGTTCCAAATCCGGATAAAAATTGCTTACGATCGTTTTCCAGCCGATGTCTCCTTCTTCTACTTTATCCAGCAGCATTTCCATATTTGCGGTAAATTCTTCATCTACGATCGTGGAAAAGGCTTCTTTCATGATCGTATTAACAGCTTCGCCAAGTTCTGTCAGATGCAGATTTTTATTTTCTTTTAATACATAACGGCGGGCGAGCAGTGTCGTAATTGTCGGAGCGTACGTACTTGGACGGCCTATGCCGTGTTCTTCCAGTGTTTTGACTAAGGCAGCTTCGGTATAATGAGCCGGAGGCTGTGTAAAATGCTGCGTGCATTCCATATCGGCAAGTGTCAGCTTTGATGAGGCGTCAATGGATTTGAGCAATCCGTTGTTTTCTCCTTTTTCATCTTCATCGCTCATATATACGGACATAAAACCATCAAATGCGACTCTGGACGCAGATACTGTCAGACGATAATCATTTGCGCCTATTTTTACGCTTGTCGTCTCATATTTTGCCGCGCTCATGCGGCTGGCGGCAAAGCGTTTCCAGATGAGCTGATACAGACGAAACTGATCTCTGGAAAGCGACTCTTTGACTTCTACCGGCGTCCTTGTAATGTCTGTCGGACGAATGGCTTCATGGGCGTCCTGAATCTTGCCGGATTTCTTCTTTTCCGTAGAAGCGGCGGCAATATAAGCTTCTCCGTAATTTTTCCCAATGTAGTCTCTTGCCTGCGTATCCGCTTCTTCGGATATACGTACCGAATCTGTTCTTAAATAGGTAATCAGGCCGATCACTCCGGCTCCTTTGATTTCCACCCCTTCATACAGCTGCTGCGCGAGGCGCATCGTCTTTAACGTTGAAAAGTTCAATACTTTGGATGCTTCCTGCTGGAGCGTGCTCGTTGTAAATGGAAAAGGCGCTTTTTTCGTGCGTTCGCTCTTTTTTACATCCAATACTTCGTATTTTGCCTGTTCCAGCTCCTGACGGATTGTTTCAGCCTGCTCTTTGTTTTCAATTTTCACACGCCCTGCTTTCGTTCCATAAAATTTTGCGTCCAGTTTCTTTTTTTCTCCGGCTACGTTTAACTGTACGCCGATCGTCCAGTATTCTTCAGGTATAAAATCATTGATCTCTTTTTCCCTGTCTGCGATAATGCGCAGCGCCACTGACTGTACCCGTCCGGCGCTTAATCCGCGTTTTACTTTTTCCCAAAGCAGTGGACTGATCTTATATCCTACCATGCGGTCTAAGATGCGTCTTGCCTGCTGCGCGTTGACAAGATCCATGTCAATTTCTCTTGGCTGTTTGAGCGATGCTTTTACCGCGTTTTTTGTAATCTCATTAAAACTGATGCGGTAGACTTCCTTTTTGTCCTCTAAATTCAGAGCTTTCGATAAATGCCAGGAAATGGCCTCGCCTTCCCGGTCAGGGTCGGTCGCCAGATACACGCGGTCCGCTTTTTTCGCTTCTTTTCTAAGCTTTGCAAGAAGATCTCCTTTTCCCCGGATTGTAATATATTTTGGCTCAAAATCATGTTCGAAATCAATTCCCATCTTACTTTTTGGCAGATCTCTGACATGTCCGTTCGACGCGGTAACCTCATAATTTTTTCCCAGAAATTTTTTGATTGTCTTTACCTTAGCCGGTGACTCCACAATTACCAGATATTTTGCCATGACTACTCCTCACCTTACTCATTCCGTAATAATTTTATAATAATTCTTATATACTTCTTCAATATGGTGCTTCTGCATCAGGGCTGCCAATATTTGGCTGAGTGCCTGTATGTCTAATCCTGTTTTTTCCAGTAACGTTTCAAAGCCCGTTGGCAAAAGACCAAGACAACCATACACCAACCGCTCATCTTTTTCAAGAGAAAATTTATGTAAATTGTCAAAATTTTCACAATTCCCCGTTTTTCCTGCTGTTTTCAGTCTTTCTTTCTGATATGGAACATCCATTTGCCCGCAACCGTCTGGTCCGCTTCTTGCCGCGGGTTCCTTTTTGCGGACCGCATGCATGGAAAGCTCCGCCAGACAGTCCTCCACAGATAAAATAATGCCCGCCCCCTGCGCGATCAGCCGATTGCATCCATAGCTTAGCTGGTCTGTCGTGCGGCCTGGAAGCGCATAGATGTCCCGGCCTTGTTCCAGTGCAAAATCCGCCGTAATTAATGACCCGCTCTTTTCTTTTGCTTCTATTATAAGTACTACGTCTGAAAGTGAGCTGATCAGGCGGTTCCTGCGCGGAAAAAAAGCTGGCAGCGGTTTTGTGCCAGGCGGATATTCACTGATCAGCCCGCCATGCTGCGCGATTTCTTCATATAACTGCCGATGGCCATTGGGATAGCAGACATCCGCTCCGCATCCAAATACCGCGTACGTACTGCCGCCGCAGTCCAAAGCGCCCCTGTGGCCTGCCGCGTCAATCCCCCTGGCCATTCCGCTGACTACCGCCGCGTCCCGTACGGCCAGTTCTCTTGCAATTTCCCTCGCCATCGTCCTGCCATATTCCGAACACATCCTGGCTCCTACGATCGCCACTCTGAATTCGTCCGGTACCGGCAGGCTGCCACGGTAAAAAATCCCGTACGGCGCATCCGCAAGCTCTGAAAACTGCTGTGGATAGTCCTTTTGCTCCATGCTCACAAACCGGACGCCGGACTGTTCTAACTCCTGCCACCTGCCGTCAATGTCCCACGTTTTTTTTGATTCTATGATGCGCATCACATCCTTATGCATCATTCCGGGAATTCTTTCCAGATCCGTACTGTGCAGCCGATACACTTCCTGCGCATTTTCACAAACAGCAAACAGGCACCTTCTTACTCTGGCGCTGCAGCCTTCGATGCACGTAAGCCAATAGGCATATTTCATTGATCCTTCACCGCCTTTCCCAATATTTGCGGTCCAGGCTGCGATAGCAAAACGCTTCAGCGATATGTTCCACATGCACCTGCCTGCTGTAAGAAAGGTCGGCAATCGTCCTTGCTACGCGCAGGATCTTATGATACGCGCGTGCCGTCAGATTGGACTGCTGATACATATTTTTTAAATAAGCCTCTTCTTTTTCCGTAAGCTGGCAGACCTGTTTGAGCATGTCCGCCGGAACCTGACTGTTAAAATATATACCGTTTTGCGCATACCTCTCCTTTTGCAGCTCCCAGGCACTGCAGACCCTTTCGCGTATTTGTTCAGAGCTTTCATTTTTTGTCCCGGAGGTGAGTTCCGCAAACGTAAGCTGTGATGTCTCCACACAGATGTCAATGCGGTCTAACAAAGGCTGAGAAATCTTCCCAAGATAACGGTCAATCGCATTTTGCGTACAGCGGCAACGGTTCATGTCCGGATATGCGCCGCAGGGGCATGGGTTTGTAGCCGCTACGAGCATAAAATCCGCCGGATAGCTGCAGCTTCCATGCAGCCTGGATATTTGGATTTTTTTATCTTCCAGCGGCTGGCGTAGCAGCTCCAGCGTAGACTTTTGAAATTCCGCAAGTTCATCCAAAAACAGCACCCCTTTGTGCGCCAAAGAAACTTCTCCAGGTTTTGGCACCATGCCGCCGCCCACAAGCCCCTGCGGCGTAATCGTATGATGCGGGCTGCGAAACGGCCGCCTGCGCATACTGTCATAGTCATGCATCAGCATCCCGCTCACACTGTAAATTCTGGCCAGTTCCAATTGTTCATTGCGACACATCGGCGGCAGAATCGTCGGGATCCTTTGTGCAATCATCGTCTTTCCGGCTCCCGGCGGGCCAATCATTAAAAGGTTATGCATGCCTGCCGTGGCCACTTCACTGGCACGCCGAACCAAGCGCTGTCCATGAATCTGTGAAAAATCCAGTTCTTTTTCCTGTGTTTTGCAGCCTGTTTGCTCTTTTATCCCCTCATGCAGCCTATGATAAGATAAAGACACGGCATCCGCAGACACCCTGCCAGTTAAAATATCTATCATTTCCGTAATACTTTTTACCGGTATAATCTGAATATTTTCAATCAAAGATGCTTCTTTACGGTTTTCATAAGGCACCATGCAATGCGTAAATCCATGTCCGCCTGCTTCCGCCACAATCGGCAATATCCCTTCCACTGGCTGCACTTTGCCGTTTAAGCCTATTTCGCCTACGATCAGCAATGTTTCAAGGCGCTCAGACGGTATTATGCCAAGCGCGGCTAAAATCGCTGCCGCTACCGGAAGGTCAAACGCTGAGCCTGTCTTTTTTATATTTGCCGGGGATAAATTGACCGTAATCCGTTTGGCTGGAAGATAACAGCCGCTGTTGCGCAAGGCTGTGCGGACACGCTCCCTTGCTTCCTTTACTTCTGAGGCTAAAAATCCTACCATTTCAAACATCGGCATGCCGTCGCTGACATCTGCCTCTACTTGTACCGGCAGGCTGTTGATTCCCCGGATAATTGCAGTTGATACGATACTGTACAATCTGTTCCTCCAATCTTTTTCAATCATCATACAAACCGGGAATTGTTAAGAACGGCCGCGTCTGGGAAGTGACGGGCCTGTCAGATATATTTCAAAAAAGATGTGCTTATTTTATCATATATGATATAGATTGGAAAGAGGAAATGGATAAAAATTTTATCCATTTTTTATCAAAACCTCTTTCCCTTCAAAGGCAAAGCCATATTTCCGGATGCGATCGCCTGGGAATCCTCTGCTTTCCAAATCCGCCTCATATCGCTGCTTCTTAATCTGCTTTAGCGCAGCATCCGCAGTTTCCTCCAATGATTTCTCTTCACCTGAATCCCTCACCTTGAATTCCATGATAACCGCATTGTCCGTTCCATTCTTCGGCTCCATCACCACATCATATCTTCCAAAGCCGCTCTCCCTGTTGGATGTAAGAATGTAGCGGTCTGCCAGTTCCACAACCAGCCCCAGCACAAAGCCGTGATAGAACCGCTCCGGCTGCGTCTCTACAGAAGGATTTCTTCCGCTGTCAAAGTAGCTGAACGTAGCCAGGGCTACACGGTTCATATAGGCGTTCATGGATTTTACATCATCCTGTAACAATGCCCTGATAAAGCCGTTATAAACCGTCCCGGAACGGGTAAACCATTTCCGGATCATCTTTTGGAACATAATCTGTACTTCCTTGTTTGTCAGCGCTAATTCATACAAATCTGCTCCCGTATCCTCATTAAATGCGCAGCTCTCCGCTTTCAGATATCCGCCTGCCAGAAACAGGCTCCAGATAGCGTTCTCATCTGCGTCCAACTGGTCGAAAATAATCTGTTCATCGACTTCCTTGTACAGATGCCTGCCTTTCAGCAGGTTCTCCATAGATATTTTTATGTCCGCACTCCCCTCCCGTATCAGCTGGTCTACCAATCCGTTGCTGCTGGTGTTGGCCCAGTATGTGGAAAGCCTTTTTTTATCCAGATAATTGATGATCGACCAGGGATTATAGATATCTTTCCTTTTTCCGAATGTGAAACCGTCATACCAGGATTTTACAGCCAGACGGTTTTCATACAGGCCGCATTCCTGCAATGCCGCCCATACCTCTTCCTCTGTAAATCCGAAGCTGTCTTCATATTTCTCTGATGTAGTAGTCACTACCTCAAAATTATTTAAATCAGAAAAAATGGATTCCTTGCTGATCCTTGTAATACCCGTCATAACTGCCCGTTCCAGATACGGATTCGTCTTAAATGTGGAATTGAAAAGGCTCCGGATAAATTCTGCCATCTCTTTCCAATAACCATATACCCATGCCTCCTGAAGAGGCGTATCATATTCATCCAGCAGGATAATCACTTTTTTTTCATAATACCTGGAAAGGTAACCGGCAAGTTCCCGCAAAGAAGCAGAAGCTGCCGAATCTGTGATTCCCGAAAATATCTTATTATAAAACTTTCTTTCCTCTTCCTTTAGTAATTTGCCGGCTAACAAAAAGTCAAATCTGCTGTACAATTTTTGTATCACCATACAAATTTTTTCTCTTGCCAAAAAATAAGTATTTGCTTTAATATCTGCAAAACTTAAAAAAATCACTGGATAGGTTCCCTGCAGTTTTTGATATTTTTCATCGCTCCAAATGGATAACCCTTCGAATACCTCTCCCTTACCTTCATATTCTATAGAAAGAAATCTCTCCAGCATATTCATATTCAGAGTTTTTCCAAAACGTCTGGGGCGTGTAATCAATGTTACATCGTCTTTATTTTCCCACCATTCTCTAATAAAATCCGTCTTATCAATATAGAAGCAAGACTCTGTTATCAATTTCTCAAAGTTCTGAATTCCTATCCCTACTACCCTTGCCATTATAACCTCTCCTTATATCCTTTCTTACACCAGCCATTCTTTTATGTATTTTCCCTATTTTGCATAGCTTCTATATCTATTTTGCAAAGCTTCCATATCTATTTTCTCAGCCAGGATTTCTTTATCCTAATTATAATGGATTCTCCACCTCTTTACAACAAAAAAAGCAAGGACAAAGCAAGTCCCGGCCCTATCTATGGCTTTTCTCGCTTTATCCCCGCCTTATTCCCTGTGTTCTGTTAATTTTCCCTGCTACCCCATACAATTCATCCTCCACCCGCAGCTTCTCCACCGCCTTCTTCTCAATCCTTGACACATACTCTCCTGTCAAATTAGGGCTAAAAATTTTCTTTGCAATAGAACAGATTTGTGTGAGAAAAATTTGACATTTGCCTTTAAATATCTTAAAATGACATTTAAAGATAGTAGGTTTTTTGTTCGATTATTTGAATTAAATATATTTTTGAACAAGGAGGGGAGATGTACCAATGGCATTTAACAATATACAGCCGGATGCAATCGACTTATTTTGTGGCGCTGGCGGCCTCTCATTAGGGTTGGAAAATGCTGGTATCCATGTACGGCTTGGAATAGAGATTAATCAAACTGCCGCTGCTACCTATACAAATAATCTTCCTGGTCATGTCATCATTGAAGATATAAAAACCGTTTCTGCCAATAACATACTTCAAAGGCTTCATAAAAGATGTGGAGAGCTTTTTTTGTTAGCCGGATGCCCTCCCTGCCAGACATTTTCTTCGCTTCAAAAGGATAATACTGCTAAAGATGAACGCAATAATCTTATTTTTGAGTATATACGTCTGGTAAAAGATCTTAACCCTTTATTTATACAATTAGAGAATGTTCCCGGATTAAAAAACGGACGTGGCAAAAAAATTTTCAACAGAGCAGTAGATGAACTAAAACAATGGTATCAATTAGACTATGATATTTTAAATTGTGCGGATTACGGCATTCCTCAGACCCGGCGCCGTCTGGTTATGCATGGTATTCGGAAAGATATCTTTGAATTATTTCATATTGCTGATAAAAATTTCAAAGTATTGCTTCCTCCGGCAACACATACTTCTGATACAGCAAGTACTCCCTCTCTGCTCCCCTGGGTAACTGCCGGAACTGCATTTATGAATCTGCCCCCTGTTGCTGCTGGTGCTCCTGCGCCAAATGGTTTTCCAAATCACGAAACCAATGGTCTGACGGACATAAATATCCAGAGAATCAAGCATATACGCGCAAACGGCGGAAGCCGCACCTGTCTGCCGAAACATCTGCAATTACCTTGCCATCAAAACGGGCATATGGGATATACAGATGTGTATGGCATTATGGATCCTAACCTTCCTGCTCCGACTATGACAGGTGGCTGTATTACATACAGTAAAGGCCGCTATGGCCATCCCTATGAGAACCGGGCTATCACTGTTCGTGAAGCCGCCCGTCTTCAATCCTTTCCAGATACTTTTGTTTTTCACGGTTCCAGAGGTCAGACTGCCCTTCAGGTTGGAAATGCTGTTCCTCCTTTGCTGGCTGAAGCAAGCGGAAAATATTTCTTAAATCTGCTTAATCAATTAAAGCAGCTTCCTTAGGAAGAAGAAATCCATTTATGGCTCTTCTTCCTTTTACTTTTATTTTACTGCGACGCCTAATAACAACACAGCCGACAGGAATTCAGTCAAGCCAAACGTAAAGATTTATTCCTTAACAGTTCCTTACCTGCGCTAATGTAATTCCTACTTTATTTCCCTCTGAAAAAGCTTCATTTGCCATTCTTTGTGCATAATTTTCCTTCAAATTGCAGATATATGTATAATTAAAATTGTTCCCCTGATAATTCCCCCTTATCGACGTTCCGATTCCATCAATAATATTTTCTCCTGTTTTGATATAAACGCTTCTCAGTTTCCCAAACCAGTCTATGGCAACTACTTCCCCTTTATGTTTCACAAAGCTGCGAAATCCTGACTCTGCGTTTTTTAAGGCCTTTGATGCATTTTCAATTCTCGTCCCTTTGATAAAAAGGTAATTATTATCTATCTTATTCTCTCGCAGACACTCGCATTTTGCCGTTACACATAGCCAAAAAGTTTCCTCATCTCCTTCCTGACTAACTACAAATATATCTCCGAAATCAACCTTATGCCGGATGCTGGAATAAAGATGATTCACTGTTATCTTTTCATTTAGTTCCATCAACTGTTTAGCATAATTATGAGGTTCAATTTTAGAATATTCTTTTTTCATATCTTTAATAATGCACTCTGGAAGACTTACTCCCTGACCGTCTACACGGTCCATAATTTCATCCCGATATAGGCCCTTCATAAAATCATCAAATGTTTCTATACTTTCATCCAGTAAACCTTTAGCAAAATACCCTAACGCCTTAGAATCTATTCCAGAAAACAAATTGGTTCTTGCCTGTAATACTCTGCGAAGAGAATTGGTATAATTTAACCATATAATATCAAAGACACTATTCGGCACATTTGTAATATAGCTGGCTATAGAAGATATCAGTTCATCAATGCAAACGCTGTTTTCTGCTCCAGAACCTGACTTTGAAAGACAGATGATAATTTTCCCATCAATAATAACTGCTTTATCAGACAATCTTGCTGCTATAGGAAATAATTTGTCTGGCAAAATAGCATTATTCCACTTCAACCACAGTGGATGCCATGATTCTTTTTTATCATACTTTAAGTCCTTCAAAATCTCTTTAATTTCTTCACTCTCGTGGCTGAAACGTTTCTTCAACTCACATAGTTTTCTGTCAGAACCAGCAAACAAATCTCCCACATCAGCTTTAAATTCTTCCTCAAATACTCCAATACCCATCCACTTTTCACACGCCTCTTCCACAGACGAATTTGTATAGCCGGAAAAATAATCACATATAACTGGATAAATATTTTCAACATCCGGTCTGTTTGTATAAATGCAGATAAATGGGATCTGTAAACCTACAGCCTGGGCAATGATCTCCAATACAGATTTGTCATTGCCTCCTGTCAATTCCCAGTCCAATACTAACAAATCCTTGTTCCTCATACATTTATCCAGTATTATACTGTCTATGTCTCTATAATATCGCTGCAGTTCAACATGGCCATCGCATCTGTCTTTCAGGTTATTATACATATTCTGAGTAAACTTTTGCTTTTCTTCATCGGTTTCATTCGTGCATACATATGGATCAATAAAATCATCATCAATACATATAACATGCTGCAGTGAATCCTGCACTATTTTCTCATACGCATTTCTTACTTCCATTCTCACTCATCTCCATGTAAACTTATAATAACAAAGCAGGAACCATGTAACTGATTTAACTCCTGGTCATTTGTTGCGTAAATATCAAAATCTATTGCATTCAGGTTTCTTTTGGCCAGGAAAAGTCCGATTCCCCTTCCATTTGGTTTTTTAGTATAAAAAACGTCAAAACATCTTTCCAGTTCCGCGCGAGACATCTGAGGCCCTGAATTCATAATCAGTGTTTTGTTATTGAACACATCAATCTTTATTATCTTTTTCTCCGCGAATCCAACCCAGTATATGGCATTATTCACTATATTAATAAATACCGGCAATAACATGGATTCAAAAGTGTAATATATCTGTCTGCAGAAAACATCCGTACACTCAAAAGAAATATTGGCCTTATCCATTGCTTTTCCATAGAAATCAAGCAGAGTATTCTTTATATTTTCTCCTGATATATTTTTCCTTACCCGTCTTGTATTTCTATATAAAGGCATTAACATCTTATGATTTGCCTCCATATGCTGAAACGACATCTTTATGGACTGACAGATTTCTTCCAGCTTCTGATTACCTCTGGCTTCATATGCAAAATTCTGCAGTTTCTTGCTGATTTCTGAATATAACACATTAAACTGATGATCTATAACATCTATAGATAATCCTACCTGGGCAAGCTCATAAAACATATCCACCCGGTTTGTCAGCTCAATTTCCCTGCTTTTGTATGCCTCCAGCAAACTTAGCCCCTGACCACCCGGTTCCTGTGAAGATAACGCCTTAAAATAATTCATCAGATATTGATTACATATATCCAGCATTTCCCCATATTGGGAATTGAGATTGGAAATACAGGTTCGTGTATTTTCTTCACTGAGTTCTTCCAGATTAATTGTTTCCGGGGACAGATTTTTCAATATATTCCTCAGTTCATCAATCTTCTGATTTACGTTCAACCGTATCTGATAAACAAGGTCATCTAACTGCTTTTTACATACCTCCAATATCCGGCCAATTTCTTTAGATATTTCCTTGTACTTTTCCGTATATTCTTCTGCCAACCCGTTTTTGTAGACATTGTTCATGACTATATTATTTAATTCGGTCAATTCGTTTATCATCTTCTTCCGTTGATCTTCATATGAATAATACAGACTCTGAATACTTTCATTTCCCTCAAAGCTGATATCCGGATCCAGCATGGTCTTAACGTTGATCACTTTTAATTGCAGGCTGTTAATTTCCGAAAGTAACCTCCGTTCTTCGCTCTTTACAATTTGCTCCTTTTTAAGTTTTTCATCCAGTTGCAACTTCAGATTCTTTATCTCTTTTTCAAGGGCGATCAACTCTTTTTGCTGAATTTTCAAGCGCTTATTAAGTTCCATAAGCTGCTTTCTGTTTCTTTGCTTTTCCTTCTCTATCAGTTCTTCCCTTTGCTTTCTCTGCTGCAATTCTTCAGTAAATTTTTTTCTTCTTTCGGAAGCCGTCCCAAAATATTTCACAGCTGTCTCTTTAAAAAAATCCTTCAGCAGTCCCCGCATACTTCTGTATGCCTCGTTGGAAATCAATCCCTCTCTTCCTGACTTGTCTACCAGCCTAGGATTTTCTTTCTTGGAAATGCCGATATATCCAAACATCTTCCGGTGAGAAAAGTAATAATAGCCTGCACCTTTGGATCTGTTCTCTTCAAATCCCAGAAAATCAAAATCTACACGTCCATAAGGAAGAACACGGAACCCATCTCTGTATATCGCAAGTCCTCCGTAGTTTTCAGCTTTTTTTTCATATACTTCCCAGTTATCTCCAGACATAATACTATTTTTCTTCTTGGCTTCCCAAAAAGCAACCTTCAGTTCCATCCTGCCAATTTTTGTTCTCAATTTATTTCTGGGAACAAAATGGTACTCCAGAATCTCGTCATTATATGCTTTTATCTTTCCTGTAAAGCTGCCATCCAAAGCAAATGTCCCTGTAATCCAGTGCTCACAAGCCTGAAATTCCGCCTCTGAAAAAGATTCTTTCAACTGCAAAAAGTCATGGGCATTCTCTCCTGTACCATCATTGCTATATATCATAAAACACGGACTGTCTTCTTCTGTTTCATTCTGGCTCTTTTTTAAATCAGCTTCTCTTTCAGCCACTAGTTTTTTATCAAACGGATTAAATAAGCCTGATAAAGCAGAACGGATATAATTCGTCTGTTCCGCAAACTTCTCCCGATCTTCTGCAAGTACGATTTCAGGACTATTTTCCATTTCCAGTTCCCTTAATTCTGAAATCGGATCAAAAACGACAAAGATTGTTCCATGTTTAAATGTTTCAAAATGTCCCTTCACCGCTTCTTTTATCGTTTCAGGAATCCGATGATAGCTAATCAAATCATTTAAAACGCTTTCTTTAACCCCTTCAAACTTTCCCCATGATTCACTGTCAAAATTTTTTCTGAATTCATTTTCAAGTTCCGCATAAGCCTCATCCAAAGAATCTAAAGTTTTCAAATGAGTCAGAGGAATTTCAACTTCATCCAAAAACATTTCATAATTATCAAGGATCTTCCAGTTCATGAAAAGTATCTGAATATCGCTGTCTGCCTTTTTGGAAAACATCAGCATATGATTTCCCAGATATGCCACGGATAAACGTCCAATTCCTTTTTCTCCCAGCGGTACTCTTTCCTTTTTATATAAACGA
The DNA here is from genome assembly GCA_948468465.1 of uncultured Eubacterium sp. The sequence continues at coordinate 32,587 of CAOKJJ010000040.1, forward strand.
TCTTCCTCACTTAGCCCACCGCCATATTCCCTTTTATTTCCCGTGCCTATTACAATCCAGTTATTCAGAATATCATTTTCATCCATTCCACGTCCATCATCTGAAATCAGAAAGATATCATCCTGAACATCTCGATAACCACCATGATATAATCTTGCTGCAAGATAATCACCATACGCATCATACCCATTTTTCCACAACTCCGTAATTGCCGTTGGCAGATCAGCAATCTGGGTTTTTCCCAATAAATCAATCGCTCTGGCTTTCGTTCTGAAATTAGCCATCCTGAAACCTCCATTCGGGACATTTATTCATCCCATTGTATCCAACATGCGTCTGATATTTTCTGTTGCCATAATGTCTCTTCGATTACCCGTACACATTCATCTGTATTCTTTAAAATATCTCTCCCCCAAAATCGCAAAACTGTCCAGCCCATATAGGATAATCGTTTGCCAATCTCTTCATCCCGCTCTTTGTTCCTGGCAATCTTCTTAATCCAGAATTCACCATTATTACTCTGCTCCAGCTTTTTCTTCAATATATCCCAATCCTTGCCATGAAAAAACTCACTATC
>CAOKJJ010000041.1 GCA_948468465.1 uncultured Eubacterium sp.
TGCCGTCTACCATGGAATAGCTCTGTTTTAATGCTGCGAAATCATCCCAGTTAATGCCAATGTCTGTCAGATCCGTAAATGCGTCCGGATAGCTCTTTAAGAACTTCTGGTAGCTGTTGTCCTGCATCAGTACGATATCAGGCATTGTGCTGTAGTCGCCAGCGTTTGCACAAGTGGTAAGCTTTGTCTGGCAGTCATCTGAGGATGTCTCGATCACTTCCAGTTCAAAATCCGGATGGTCTTTTTTATACTGCTCTGCTGCAAGATTCATCGCTTTGATATTGAATGTCTGATCCCATGCCCAAACGGTCAGCTTGCCGCTGCCTGTGGAACCGCTGTCATCCCCCTCTGCGTCTGCAGCGTCGGAGCCGCTGTCATCCCCCTCTGCGTCCGCAGCATCAGAACCGCTGTCATCCGCGCTGTTTGCGTCGTTAGCATTATCACTAGATGAATCATCCCCCCCACCGCATGCTGCTGTTGATACTACCATAGCACTGGCAAGTAATACTGCAAATAATTTCTTTTTCATATTTATCCTCCTTATTTATTAATTATTTTGGATAAAAATATTATAGCAATACATAGGTTTTGAAAGTTTGCAAAATCGCTTATATAATTTGCAAATTTGATCAAAAAATATATTGATTGCATAATAATTATAAGAAAACAATACATTTTTTATCTATATTATCCATAATAAAATATAATTCCATTACGATAAAAACACTCTGTCCGGATAGCTTTTCTTTAATGCCATAAGCATCTCATCCGTTAAGTCCAGCAGCAATTTTATCTTTTGCTTGTTTTCCATAATGATCATCGTATAAAACGGCGTATCTTTCTCATAAGAAGTATAATCATATTTCGGAAGCTGGATCGTCCCTGTATCCTTCCGATATCTGGCTACCGCGTCATGCCTGCTTGGAGCTGTAGCTTCCATCGTATTTAATTCCAGCACATGGGCGGTCCTGCGGTAACGCTTTCCAAAAATCACGTCAATCGTAAGTGTCTGCCCGTCCAGAACATACTCATACTCTTTCTGACTTAACACACTGTAAAAAAAATACAATAACACAAGCAGAAAGCCCGGCAGCATAAATCCCTGTGATATCATAATGCCCAGCAATATAAAACATACCGCAAAAAAAATCATCATCTTCTGCAGCAATCCTGACATTGCTTTTCGTTTTCTTATCACCTGTGCGGTAATCCGGTAATTATACATCGCAAATATTCCCCCTTGCCTCGTTGATGCAAATGCCCTCTGGATAATGGATATCTGAATATATGGATAACTTGCATTTATGATCAAATTTCATACCACAGAATCTGATTTGCTTCCATTGTAAGCGCAAAACCAGTTCCATCTGCGCGGTGGATAACCGTATGCTGCATTTGATCGGTATTATTCACAACGCAATATTTACCATTCTCCACATATGCATGCACTTCCACATATATATTTTCAGAAAACCAGCGGCAAAGCCTGTCTTCCTGTCCCGCACTCCACAAGATTGCCCGGTGCAGCAAGCGGTTATTCGTAAAATTATACGGCAGCCCGCTGATATAAACTGCCCGTCCGGCTCCAAAGCTGTTGACCGCAAGCTGTACATGTTTGTCACGCGCCACCAGCACTCTAGTGCCTTCCAGTGCGTAAATATTTTTCTTTCCTTCTCCAAAATCTATTTCACCTTCAACGTCTTCCGTGATAAAATGCGAATGCTCCTCCCAGTTATATTTATCATAACCCAACGTAAATCCCAGTTCCTTATCCACGCCGAAAATATTTGACAGCTGGAAGAAATGTCCGCCTGCCTGATGCGCCGACGGTTCTCCTACGCCGATGATACCGCCGCCCTCATATACGAACCGTTTGACAGCGGCGGATACTGCAGGATTGCACCACCATTCCCCGCCTGTATGCGCTGTATCCGCATCTCCGATATTCATAAGCACATCATACTCCTTTAACAGCTCCGGCTGTCTGACAATGTCGTCAAAGCTGATAAAGCTGACATCAAACGGCGCGCCGGAAAGCGCCTCTATCACTCCCGCATAAGAATAATTCTGCGGAAAATAAATGGCATGGTGTACCATATGGCATCCCCACGAGCGCATTTTCCCCCAACAGTTTAATACCGCCACTTTACAGGCACAGTAAGGCTTGCTGCCCGCGATATTTTCATACAGCTGACGGAATTCACAGCAGACTTTTTCCACATAGTCTACAAATTCAGGAAAATCCAGCGCCAGCTTTAAATATCCGCCATACCCGATCCGGTCAACCGGTTTGCGCAGAATCGCGCGTCTTGCGGTAACCCAGTTCTCCTTTGCTTCTTTGACCGGATCTCCTCCTTCATAAAACGTATCCGGGAAAAAATACGGCAGCAGCCGTCCTTCCGTATAATCGACACCCTCAATATCACTGATCAGGCGCAGCGTAGCGCCGTTGCCGACACTGCCGACGACTGCGTCCAGGCCGATTTTTGCAAATTCTTCCAAATATGGCTCTGTCCCAATCCAATGGTCGCCTAAAAACATCATGGCTTCTTTTTGATGCGCATGTGTAATCCCGACCATCTCTTTGATAATTTTTGCAACCTCCCTTTTCTGGAACGCGATAAAATCCATATATTGTTTCGACGGAATCCGATACTGGTTATTATAATACCCTTCGTCAATAATATATTCCGGGCGGAACGGATACCCTGCTTCCCGCTCAAACTGTTCCAAAATATAAGGGCTTACCGAAGCGGAATAACCATACCAGTCTACATATTTTTCCCGCCGCAGTTCATCAAAAATGAGCGTAAACTGATGAAAAAATGTCGTAAACCGAAGGACATCCACATACGGATGTTCCTGGATAAACTGTTCCAGCCGCTTCATCGTAAACGCATGTGTCTGCGGCTGGCGTACGTCAAAGGTCATCTGGTGTTCCACGCCTTCCCAGCTGTTTACGGTCGCATTATACATATGCACCGGGTCCCATATAATATAAGCAAGAAAGCTTACCGTATAATCATGAAACGGGATACTGTTAACGGATACTTCCCCGCCTGCTTCGTCAAAACTCCATTCATCCGCCGGTACAACCGCACCTGTACTGCGGTCAATCACCTCCCACCAGCGGGTCATATCATCATTGGTATTCAGCATCAGCATATCCGGATGCAGCCCTTTCATCAGCGGTATGCACAGCTTGTCATCACAGGCCGTATAAATCGGCGTCATCAGATACATCTGCTGGATTTCATGCGGATGCGCCTTCGCCCAGTCATTGTCTTTGCGCGTCGTATAATACGTTGCATATACTTTTAAGCCTGCGTCTTTCAGCTCGGCAGGAAACTCCGTGCCGTCGCAGTCACGTACCGCATCCGCTCCCCATTGCCTGGCCAGACGCACCGTCTCTTTGACTACATCCATATCTGTCGGTATCGTTACACGTCCTTTTTTTAATTCCATAAAACCCTCCATACATTTCATTTCTGATAAAAAACATGACAGACAGCTTCGATCAGCTGTATTTTTTTAATGCCATACAAACTCCATGCATTTCATTTATCAGCTGTATTTTTTTACGATTTTCGCCATCTGTGTCCACTTACGCTCCATATCCGCCGTCAGAGCGAGCTGCGTTCTGCACCGGTCCAGATTATGGTGCTCCCTGTGAATGCGAAAATACGTATCCCCGGAAAGGTAATCCGCCAAAAACCGCATACCACACTCCATCGTCATCATCTTCGCGCCCATTGGCAGCATTTCCAGCTCTTTTTGCGTCAGGCTCCCCTGACAGCCTTGTAAAAATCCGCTGACATACCGTTCATAAAGCTCCAAATCCAAAGAAACTTTAGACAGATCCGTCTCATCTTCTGCTGCCGTATTGGCGCCAAAACGGATCGAATCCCCAAAGTCATTGACCGACAGCCCCGGCATCACCGTATCCAGGTCAATGACACATACCCCTTTTCCTGTCTTTGCATCCAGCATTACATTATTCAGCTTTGTGTCATTATGCGTGACCCGAAGCGGCAGTTCTTTTGCCTCCAGCAAATCCATCAGCACGGACATCTCCTGCTCCCGTTCCATCAAAAACGCAATCTCTTTTTGCACAGAAGCCGCACGTCCTTTGCTGTCTTCCTTTACGGCCTTTAAAAATGCCGCAAACCTTTTTGGCGTGTGATGAAAATCCGGGATCGTCTCATGCAGCGTATCCGCCGGATAATCCGCCAGCAAGGACTGGAAAGTTCCAAAAGCCAGCGCGCTTTCATAAAAATCATTTGGCCGCTGCACCGCGTCATAGCTGACTGCGTCCGCGATAAACCGGTACATCCGATAACACCTGCCTTCTGCGCGGCAATAGCTTGCACCGTCCCTTGTCCGGATTACCTGAAGCGTCTCCCTGTCCGGATTGCCTGCACGGGCAATAATTTTTTCCCTTAAATAATTTGTTACAGCTACTATATTTTCCATCAGTTCATCCACGTTTTGAAAAATATCCGTATTAATCTGCTGTAAGATATACTTTTCCCGCCGTCCATCATGCTCCAGCTCCACCAGCTGCGTGCGGTTAATATGTCCGCTGCCGTATTCCCTAAGCTCCGTTACGGTTCCCTCTACCGCAAACGTTTTGATGAGTTCCTGCTGTTCCATTGTATAACCTCCTCCTTTTTAAAGGGTATTTTAACACAATTCATACCCTATATAAATAGCAAATTTAAAACTCTGCATAAATTTAGCCTGTTGCTTTTATTATACGCAAAATATGATACTAACCATTCACATGTCCGTCGTGTCGCTATACGAACACTATCATTCTTGCAATTTAACACAGATAATGAAATAGACACAAGAACTATTGAAAAGGACTGGTAAAATATGATTACATATGACCGTCTTTGGAAAACGATGAAAGAAAAAGGAATTACGCAGTATGATTTATACACCCATTTCCATGTGAACCGTTCGCAGATAAATCGTCTAAAGCACAACAAAAACGTAGAAGTAAACACGATTGACAGACTGTGCAATATTCTGCAGTGCAGTGTAAATGATATTATGGAACATATTGATGATAATAACTTTTTCTAAGCAGTACCGTATGCAGGAAAATGAAGGAACTGTATGCAAATGCTTTCCGCTGTCTGCATACAGTTCCTGTCTTCCTGAAACGATACTGCCGTAACCCAAGCATAATGCTTAAGAGCGCACCTGAAACAGACTGCTCTGTCTCAGGCACGCTCTCATGCATACGCTTCAAACTCCCAAATATTTTTCCCTTTAAACTTCTACTCCAAAATGTTCAAATAAGATTTTCTCTGCCTGTGCGCACCACAAGCCTCTGTTCTTCTTGCATACTTCATCAAGCTTTTTAAACAACGGATCCGTCTTGCCTTTCTCTTCAAAATCTTCAATCGCTGTCAGCGGCATGTCAAACTGTGTATAGGTCAGTTTTTTTCCGCCAGGAATCTTCGGCAGGTTCAGTGTCGCATCCGCAATGCTGTCAATGCCGCCGACATGTGTTACCATAACAGACGGTTCGATCTTTCCTTTCGCCGCAAGGTCATTTGCTTCTATTAAGTCATCATTATTGCCGCCTGTCGTACCAACAATATGCTGGCTCGTATAATGCACGTCATACAGATTGATCTCTGCCTTAAACTGATTATCTGTCGGGCCTGCAAAGAAGTTCATGCAGCCGTCAAATGCCAGTATTTTATCACCCAGCTCTGCAACCGCACGGTTTGGCACATAGACAAATACGTCGTCATAGCCTTTGCCGCCTGTGATATCTATCAGCTCTTTTACCGGATCGGCCATCGCAGCGGTATTCACATACATAAGCTCCACACCGTTTTCCTTTGCCGTAGCCTCAGAAATTACCTCTCTGGCGCGCTCGATCTTTGCGTCATCTATATCTGTAACAACAATCCGTTTCGGCTTATTTTCGAACTGAATTCCATAGCTGACCGCGCCAAGTCCCATCGGGCCGCAGCCGCCAAGAATAATAATATCTCCGCCTTCCTTCGTACCGCCTGCCAGATCATGATTTCTTTTATTGGTATGATAATTGCCATGATATCCGCCGATAATACAGCTCATCGGCTCGCCCAGCGAAGCTTCAAAAAAGCTCTCACCTTCATATGGCATCAGGCATCCAAGCTCCATGACTTCGTGAGGAATAATGCAGTACGTGCAGGCGCCTCCGAAAAATTCATAAGAATATCCAGGAGAAGCCAGGCTTCCTTTATAATTCAACGCAGGCTGCTGTGCAAATTTCATGCCCGGATGGAACTGATCTTTCCACTTCTCGCCGACTTCTACAATCACACCCGCAAATTCATGCCCGATAATAATCGGATTTGTATCTATATTCTGCGGTGCGCGTTTATGTTTTTTGCCCTGCTCTACGAGCTTGTATGTAGACATGCAGATACTGTCGCTCATAACCTTGACTAAGATCTCATCGTCTTTGATTGCAGGAAGCTCGAACTCTTCCAGTCTTAAATCTCTTGTTCCATACATTCTGACTGCTTTTGTTTTCATAATGACTCTCCTTTTTATTTAATCATATATTTTACAGTAACTTCTTTATATTTTTTCAATCACAACCTGCTTCATCAGCTCATCAACAAGCTCTCTTGCCGGCGGTTTCGTGCCGATCGTAGTGACTGCGCCCGCGGACGTTGCGATACACATCCGTACGGTCTGCTCATTGTCCAGCTTTTGATCCCATGCATACGCCAAAGCTGCCACCATCGCGTCCCCGGCTCCCACTGTGGAATGTGCCTTCACAGACAGCGCCGGACATTTTACTTCATATCCGTCACGTACAAGCATCGCACCGCTCTTGCCCATGGATACCGCAACTGTCTCAATGCCTTTGCTCTTTAAGCCCTTTGCAACCTGCAGCAGCTCTTCGATGGAAGCACGATAGTCAAATCCCGCATACTCTTCCAATTCCACACGATTAGGCTTGATAATATCCGGTCCCGCATCCAGCGCCTGACGGAACAGTTCTCCGTCTGCATCCAGCAGCACTTTTGCGCCATGTGCATGCACCCTTTCAATAATCTTGCCGTAAATGCCTTTATCCACGCCATTTGGAATGCTGCCAGCCAGAATAAACAATGTCTGCGCATCCGCATATCCTTCCAGCTTTTTAACGAGCTGCTCCATCTGTTCATCCGAAATCTGCGGTCCAGGTTCATTTAATTCTGTCACTTCTCCGGTCTTTTCAAATACTTTTGTATTGGTACGTGTTTCCCCATCCACCCAGATAAAATCATTCTGAATTCCTTTTTCATTTAATACGCTCTCAATCGTTCTTCCTGCGTTTCCTCCTAAAAATCCTGCCGCGATGCTCTTGCCGCCCAGCTCCCGGATTGTCTTGGACACATTTATGCCTTTGCCGCCCGCGTCATATTCTACCTTCTGGATCCGATTTAAACCTCCATGTTCCAGCTTTTCAATATCAATCGTCTTATCTATCGCCGGATTCATCGTAACTGTTACTATCATATCCTGTTACTCCTTCCCTGTTAAAATCTTATATACCGTATCCGCATCACCTGTTGCCAGCCGCTCAGCCGCTGTGTCGTCAAGCATTTTATCTGCAATCGTAGAAAGAATATCCAGATGTTCTTCGCCAACACCCGCAATGCCGATCACTACATGCACTTCATTGCCGTCCCAGTCTATGCCCTTTGGAAATGTCATGACCGCAATGCCGGAAGCTTTCACCTCTTTTTTTGCCTCTTCCACGCCATGCGGCAGCGCCAAGCCACTGCCCATAAACGTAGAAAATGTCTTTTCCCTTTCTACCATCGCATCTACATACGGCTGATCTACATATCCGCTGTCCACTAACATCTGCCCAACCGTGCGGATTACCTGCTCTTTTGCAGCAGATTCACAATTCACCCGGATGTTTTCACGGTAAAGCAGCTCCTTTTTCTCCTGCGTTTTTTCTTCTTTTTTCTTTTTAAAAAACATGATGCTCCTCCTTTTTCACGCTCTGTTTTTTCTCATTTTTCATGCAAACTCTGTGATACAAACTGTTTTGCTTTGGCTTTCGAATTCTCTTTCTTGTTTCTGAGTTTATTATAATATACTGCTGCCTTATATTTCAAAGGAAAGAAGCAGGGATTTGGCATTATCTGATAGTGCCATTTTTATATTTAAATACGGCACAATACAACCGTTCAGATATATGTGTTGCATATAATGGATTCCCGGACGCTGGGAGAGGGACTTTGCCTGGTCTGCCAATGTCCGCTCCAGAATGCTAAGAATCACTAAGCATTCTGCATCTACGCTATGATACCGGACGGTCGCGTCACCTAGTCCGCTTCTGGCTAAACGCCAGCAGCTAAAGGGTGCCGCTGGGCTTCGCCCCTGGTTATTTAGCAGAATACTAAGTGATTCTAAGCATTCTTACAAAGCCACCGGCAGACCAGGCAAAGTCCCTCTCCCAGCTGGTTACGAAAAAGCCGTAAATAAAATATATTTTAAAACAGTACTTTTATCAAATTAGTTATATATAATTCGCAATGTACATTTAAAAGCTTCAATATAGTGGTAGCTTATTTCAAGCAGCCTCTGTGAATCAATACCATTTACTTAAGCTTTTCACAGTCAGACTCTGCGCCTGGCGGGATGGTTTTGGCGGTCGGAACATGCTCTGAAAGGACGTTAGAGGGGCGCTTTTAGCGGAGGTGAAATCCAGCGCTTACGGAGACTTAGGCGCGAAGCCCTTGCTGAGCGTCTTAGTCGCAGTTAGCGATTAGTTCACCGCAGCGTTGCCCCAGTCCGCTCAGAGCATGTTCCGACCGCCAAAACCATCTCGCCAGGTGCAGAGTCGTCCGGGAATCCACAATGATATATATTACATTGCTCCGATGTATTTATTGAAATATTTTTTCAGATTTCTGGACAAGGCACCGCGGATTTCTTCCTTATCGCCCTTTACGACGATATCCATAAATTCATAGTCCTCGATGAGCATGCTGCTGATATACCCCATAATGTCCCCATTGATTTTCATGTGGTCATCTATCGGTGCCAGCATGATAAACACAATCTGGATGCCTTTAAAATAAGCATCTGCAAACGCTCCCAGGTCTTTTGTCATACAGACGGAAAATGCCGGGCGCGTTACTCCTTTTGTGCGTGCGTGGAACAGTGCAAATCCAAATTCTGCAAATACCTGGCTGGCAATCTGTTCCCGCTTTAAAATATCCTCCCGTATCATTTCCTGGCAGTCTGAGTACGGCGACATTTTCTCTCCGATCGCGATTAAAAGCTCTCCGAAGCTGATCTGGTTATCCACTCGGAATAGATCCATATACTGAATGACGGTATGAATCTGTGATGCCACAAAATTGATCTCTTCCAGCTGCATGGAAAATTCATCTGCTTCCTTGTGCTTTTTGGGAAGACGCTCGTACTTGCGGATCATCTGGCGGATGTTTTCAATATCTTCTTCATTTAAGAGCGGATTTACAAATACGATCGGTATATCCAGCTGCTCCATTGGGATGCTGGAAATAAAGAAATCTGTACGGCTCATAATATACGGCGTAATATCATGCTTTCCATATGCGGTAATTTCCATTCTGCCGTGAAACAGCTTTTCAAGCTTGGAGGACATCAGGCGGGAGATCCCGATGCCGCTGGAACAGACGACCCCAGCCTGTACTTTACGTATCTTTTCCTGTCTGCCTTCTAACCGTACCATTGCCGCGCCAAAATGCACCGTTAAAAATCCGATTTCCTGCTCCGGCACTTCTTTTCCTGTATAAGCCTGCAGCACGCCTGCGACCTTTTCACAGCGTCTGTATATGTCCGGGTAACTGACTTTGATGTCTTCCAATACTGGATTTTGAATCTGCATTCCATAAATAAGCCGAATGAGCGTAGGCTGTAAATGCGCCAAAAGTCCCTGAATAAATCCATCGTCCTGCTTCATTAAATATGCCTGCTTCGCATCATAGGCGTCGATCATATCATTGACCAGCTGCTGGAGCTGCTTGTTTTCCATCTCCAGCTGGTCTTTTTGATTCCACTGGATTTTCTCATGCTTAGCTCCTTTTAAGTGCAGGCAGATATAAGCAATCTCCACTTTTGGAATTTCAATCTGAAATTCGCGCTCCAGCTCTTCGACAATGACTTTTGCCAGCTCGTAATCTTCATCATCTGAAATATTGCTCTTCCAGTTTTCATCATAGTCGATCACTTCATTTTTCCGAATCCGGTTAATCGCGATCGAAAGATGGATAATCAGGCCGACATAAGAATTTTCCGTCAAAGTCAGCACCTTGTGATCGCCCATTCTGGTAATGCAGTCCATCACACGCTTTACAATGTCATCATTTAAAATCTGTCCAATGCTGCTTTTTTTCAGCGTACGGTACGAAGACATGTCATACCCGTCTTCTCCGTACACTTCCCGCATCATCTTTGTATCTATATTTTCATCTATAAATCCGCGAATTGCCCTGCGGTAATTCTCCTCGCTGCCTTCAATCGAAATGCCGCTGCCCGGCTTGCGGCTGACGATTAACCCGTAATTCGCCAGCCACCCTTCTATCGCTTCCAGATCCGCGCTTACGGTCGCCTCACTGACTTCGAACTGGCTGCTGTAATAATAAAGCTTACGCAGTCCCTTTTCTTTTAAAATTTCCAGAATCAGACGTTTTCTGCGTTCCTCACGGTTGCTGACATCATAATCATCTCCCGTGCTGCATACGGCAAGCAGGCGCTCTTTTTCTTCCTCGCTGCCTTCGATCCAGATGCCGACACCTGTTTTCGAAACAAATGTCAGATCGTAATCCTTTAAAGAAGCGCTGATATACTCTAATTCCCGCTGCACCGTACGTCTGCTGACACCGATCTGTTCTGCAAGATACTTTACGGAAACAGCAGTGGACTCTCGCAGCAATATTTGAAAAATCTGTTTCATCCTTGGTGTTATTTCCATAATGACGTACCCCTTCTTTTCTCTTTGTTCTTAATCAATTATCATGAATTTCGTTTTTTCAAATCCTCTACAAGCGTCTCGTATTCCGGCGCTGCCAGGAAGTTGGTAATCAGCACAAGCTCTGCGTTCGGATTGCTGTGCGCCGCCCGTTCTCCCAGTTCCTGATGCGTCACGACGATCTGCACATCCTGCGGGATCGAAGATACCGGCGTATGAATGACCTCGATGCCGGAGAGTCCCGCCGCATTGATTTTCTTTTTCAATACAGTCGCACCCATTGCGCTGGAACCCATGCCTGCGTCACACGCAAACGCGATTTTTTTGATTTTTCCGCCTGCATTGCCGGATGCCGCGCCGGCTGCCTTTGACGGAGCTTCTGCGATACCCTTGGACTGGCGCTTCATCGCGTCTTTCTTTGCCTGCGCTTCTTCTAATGAAGCATCCTTGCCCATGAATTTTAACAGCGGTACGGAAATCAAAAACGAAACTGCCGCAGACAGCAATACGCCTGCAAAAAGTCCAAGGTAGCAATGCCGTTCCGCCATCATCGTAATCGCGATAATGCTTCCTGGAGAAGCAGTAGATACAAGGCCAACATCAAACAGGCTGAAACATAACACTCCTGTCATGCCGCCCGCGATAGCTGATAACAATAAAAATGGATTCATCAGTATGTACGGGAAATAAATCTCATGAATGCCGCCTAAAAAGTGAATAATCACAGCACCCGGCGCAGAGCTTTTCGCGCTTCCTTTTCCTGCGATGCAGTAAGCAAGCAGAATGCCAAGTCCCGGACCCGGATTTGCTTCCAGCAGGAAGAAAATGGACTTTCCGGCTTCCTGCACCTGCTGAATGCCAAGCGGTGAAAAAATACCCTGGTTAATCGCATTATTTAAAAACAGCACCTTCGCAGGTTCAATTAAAATGCTGACTAATGGCAGCAGGCTGTGATCTACTAAAAATCCTACGCCGGCGCTCATCGCAGACGTCAGGCCATTGACAAGCGGCGTAATTCCAACCATCGAAAGCAGCGCAAGAATGCCGCCGATAATGCCGATCGAAAAGTTGTTAATTAACATCTCAAATCCGGCTGGAATGTGCCCATCCATCATCTCGTCAAATTTTTTAATGACAAGCGCGGATACCGGGCCTACAACCATGGCGCCTAAAAACATCGGGTTTTCCGAAGCTACAATCACGCCCATCGCCGCAATGGCGCCTGTCAGCGCGCCGCGGTCGCCGGCAACGACTTTGCCTCCGGTATAAGCGATTAACAACGGAAGCATTACATGAGACATCGGATTCACCAGCTGCGCAAACGCCGCGTTCGGTATCCAGCCTTTCTCAATAAACAGCGCTGCAATCAGCCCCCACGCAATGAAAGCGCCGATATTCGGCATTACCATGCCGCTTAGAAATCTTCCAAAAGTCTGTACTCTTTCTTTCATAATCACACCTCTTTTTTGTTTTCGTAAAATGTTCATCCATCACGGGGCCGGCCAGCCATTTCGTTGTTTAGGATTTTGCTGAGTCTATTATACGTTGTCCTGCCTGCCTGTTTCAAGCAATAGAAAAAGAGATTTGGCACTAAGAGTTAATGCCAAATCTCTTGTTTTTTATGCAAACTATCTAAATCTTATTGTTTTACGTACTTTGTTTGTCATTCATTTTTAATATTCCAGCTCAGAATAATCAATTCCAAAATTTTGCAATACAATTTTTGCTACTTTAATCTGATACTCCAGTTCTTTATTTTCACCTGTTTCATGCGCTTTGATCCTCATTAAATTAACATATGTGAAAATAGCGGCTTGTCTTTGTTCTTCCAGTACCATATCATCACCTGTCTTTCTATCTTTGTACTGATTGCTGCAGCTTTATCATAACAGATGACAGAAAAAGTGTAAAGCCTTCTAAGACTTCCAAATTATAATATCTCAAATTTATTGAATCATGTTCTCACGGAACGCGCAGCTAGAGCGTGTTCCTGACCCGTGAAAAGTAACAATTTATTCTCTAATAATTTCCGCCAGCCTTTTTGCCGCATTCTTCCATTCCATCTTCCCTGTTCTGCTTTTTACATTCACGCACATTTTATCATACAGCTGCCTGTCCTCCATCAGCACAGCCATTTTCCTTGCAAGCTCCCTGGGGTCACCCGGCCGTACCAAAATGCCCGTCACCCCGTCTTCGATCTGTTCGGACAGTCCGCCTGTATCTGACGCAATGACAGGCACTCCATAATTCATCGCCACTAATGCGACCCCGGACTGCGTAGCATCTGTATACGGCAGTACCGCAACCAGATTTTTTCCGGTAAAAATGCTTTCCACCTCATCATCACGGATCCAGCGGTTGATGACGGTTACATGCAAAAGCCTGTCATATGCCCTTCGGTAAGGCGCAAAATCCCCATCGCCTGCTATGGTCAGCGTTACATGGCCGCACCGGGCTGATACGTCCTGATAAGCTTTTGCCAGCAGATCCAGACCTTTATATGGAGAAATCCTTCCAAAAAAAATAAAATTTATCGCATCTGGCCGATACTGCACCGCAATCCGTTTTTGGGTTATCTTTTTATAGTAATCCGGCCTGCCGAACGGCAGATAGTGGACATGTCCCGTCTTTTCATAACGCTTTTCCACCTCACGGATAAACTTTTCTGTGTGCACAATAATCTCATCCGCTTCGAAATAAGCCCTGTCTACCCCGCACAGCCGGTTCAGGGCCGTATACGTTTCCCCTGAATGCGGGATGGGGTCATGGCAGGCTACTATTTTTTTAGCTTTTGGAAACAGCCTGTTAATCGGCGCTGTCCAGAATGTACACATCGGGCAGTAAATCGCCTGGATATCATAATCTTTGAAGCTGTCACGTACCGCGTATTTTCGAAATAACAAAAACAGGATATGGCTGTATGCAAACGATAAAGCAGAAGAATATGTCGGGATGACAAGCAGCCGTTTTAATGGCAGCTGTTTCCAGAAAGGCAGGTTTTCAATGTCTCTGGAAATGACGGCAGCGACAGGATTTCCAGCCTCTATCAGCGCCTTTGTCATTTCATAAGCCGCTAACGGGCCTCCGCCCCGCCTTCCTGTGTAGTTGATCAGGATAACCGGTTGTTTTTTATTTTGACGCATGTTGCTATCCGTTTTAACCTTTCCGTAACTTATATAAATGCTTTGCCAATTTGCTTTTCATTTTTTTACTTAGGATTATAAGCACCCATTGCATTCTTAAAGAGAATTTTTATTAACTCACCATTTCCTTTAAAGAAACTTATCTTCGTAGGAACTTTTCCATGAATTGGATATCTGCGTGTAACTGGTATTTCACATGCATTCATTCCAATCTGGGTCGCACGCACTGACAGATATGCTAAAAGCTCATATGTCATAAAAATATCACGTAACGGCTGTACTCTTTGATCTGTTAAATATCTTGCCGAATAAGCCCTGTATGCATTCGTTGTATCTGTAAATCTCTTACGCGCGGTTAACGATATCACAGGCGCATGGATCCATTTAACAGCTGCTTTTCGGATAAACGGCGTATTTATTGCTTTTCCTCCTTTTACAAACCTCGATCCTTGAACAAAGTCATACCCCTCTTTAAGCTTCTCAATGAAATTCGGTACATTCTCTATGTTGTCCTTATTATTGCCATCTATTGTCACAACACCTTTATACCCTCTTTGCAAAGCCCACCAGATACCCATCCGCAGCTGTGCTCCCTGTTTCCCGACATCTTGTTTCACTAAAAGC
The DNA here is from genome assembly GCA_948468465.1 of uncultured Eubacterium sp. The sequence goes on from CAOKJJ010000041.1 coordinate 14,746, forward strand.
GTATTCACTTTCAGACGCTTAAGAACCTCCCCCTTTGTACAGCCATCTGTTGACCCTCCATCACAGATGACAATATCTGCGTCATCAGCTACATCATGCTTATGCGCACGCTCTAATTCTTTTATAATCCGCTTCCCCTCGTTGATAATTGGGATCAATAACACATACTCCTTTGATTTTTTCTCATATTCCGTACACTCAAATTTAGGTACGCCATTTATTTTCTCATATATCACTGAAACACACCCCTTACATATTCCAGACTATTTCCGATAACTGAAATATCTTCATTTTCAGTCATCTCAATAGAGACAAAACCTTGATATCCCTCAGTATTAAGCAGTTGTTTTAATTGTTTATGCAGCATTCTCTTTTTGATAGGTTTAAGCCCCGGCTCACTGATATGTACGTGATTCATATACTTCACTCTGCCCCTAAGCATGTCTATCGGTTCTTCATTCTGCAGCATCGTACCCAGATCAAGATTTAATAAAAATCCTTTGGAATTTACCCTTTCAATTAATTCAAAGGCCGCAAATGTATCATTTATATAATTGGTATTATAAATTGGCGGATTGGGTTCCATGCCAATGACTGTCCCTTTGGAATAAGCGTAATTCCCAATTTCTTTGAAAAATCGGATGCCTTTCGCAATATCTGTGCTGTCCGAAATAGACCGGTTTCTTGGACAGCCAAACACCAAATTTTTACACTCTATAACCGCCGCAAAATCAATGGCTTTCCTGGTATAATCCGCCAACACCTTCCGTTCTTCCTCTGTACCAAAAATCTGCTCTTGTCTGCCAAACCATATAGACTGCATAGAAGAAATAACAAAACCATATTGCCGCTTTAACTCCTTAACCCATGCAGCCGCCTCTACCAGTCTGTCATACGGCATCTCCTGAAATATCCTTGTTGGCGCAATCTCCAGGCCGCTGAATCCATGTTCTTTCATCAACGCATAGACCTGTGTGTCGGAACGCTTATGCCAAGCTATATTAGATATTGACAATTTACTCATTTACTTACCACCTTTTCAAACTTTCATTATCCTAATCAAGCATTAATGACTGGCCGCAGCCTGTTTGATAAAATCCGCCTCTGACCAGTGAAGCGAAACAGAACCTTTTTCCGTACTCAACAGTAAATCCAGTTCCCTCCAGCCATTCTCCGAAATGTGATACAATCCCAAATGATCTATCGCGCTTAGTGTGCCGTATTTTATCATATCATCCAACGCATAATTTACCGTCCGAACCGGCTCGTTATCAAAAGTCATCGAAATGCTTACATACGGTTCCTGCACATGATCGTCTTTGACAAGAAAATATAGTACATTTTCATAAAAGTAAACATTCCATGTTTCATCAGAATATAATAAACAATCATTCACGCTGTTTTGCAAGTCTGACATATACTGTCCGGCATGAAAGTCTATGTCACATAACTTTGAAAAAAAGAACGCATCCGGCATGCCCACATATTGATACTGTATATCCCATCCGCTGATCGTATTTTCTGCTAAAACAGCCCTGGAAACAGCAAACGGATGTTCCAGCATCCCTTCCAGAATCCTGGCGTATTCTGTGCAGCTGGTTACCGTAGCGCCGGCCATATAAAACAGCAGCGCTTTTTTCCATTTTAAATCAGCCGTTTCAAATATCTCCGGTACAAATGAAAATAATACAAACCATGGAATGATCGAGGCCCGCATGGAAAAATCATGGCATAATCCCCAATCCACAAATAAAAATGCCGTCATCGCGGCCAGCGCAGTCATGCACAATAATCTGTGAAGCCGGCAGGACGAACCATTGGTTTTCCAGATGATATAACCCGCAATCCCAAATTCCAGCACTATAAACAGCAGCAGTATCGTCCAGTTCTGCAACAGCCACCGGATGCCCCTAATATAATCCTCTCTGCCTCCGGATGACTTCAAATTCATGGACAAATAGTAAAAAACAATCGGAATTCCAATCCCTGCACAGCCTAACAAATCCGCTTTTGATAGAAACCTGCTTATGTTTCCCTTTTCATGTACAAAAAAAACAGCCGCAAATGGAAGGATGCCAATGGCGGCTAACGGCGACCAGAACAAGAGCAAAACCGCCGGAAACATACATACTTTATAAATTCCCTGCCTTACCATGTAAATCATAAAAAAGCAGACAATGATGGCGGATATATAATGCTGCGGCCCCCAAAGAAAACCCGACGCCACAGACTGGTAATTCGCAATATGCGCATTGCCCATCCCTTCTATATTCGCCCAGTGTTCCAAATGGTCCATGCCTTTAAACAGCGTTCCGGAAACAATGATCTGTCCCAGGCAGTCCAGGCCCGCCCAGCAGAAAAAAAGCCATAAGGTTTTTATCTTCACAGCCTTCGTTACTAAAAAGATCAGTAAGACTCCAATGTTCAGCCCCAGCATGGACCACAATAACGTCACCAGCTCCGCGGCGTGAAAACTGTTCAGCAGCTTGCCGGCAAACGCTCCCGGAATAAAATAGGCAATATAATAATTCATGACACTTATATTGCGATATTCCTCATACACGACTGGCCACTTTCGAAATACAAGGTCTGACAAAATCGCATTTGACCTTGTATAGTCCGCCATCTGCTGCCCGCAGAGCCCTCCTGTTCCTGAGAACAGAAAAAGTCCGACAATCATCAGTTCCATAACGACCAAAACGCGCAGCGGCATTTTCATCTGTGCATCAGTAGTTAAAATAACCTTCCATGCCTCCCATAATGCCGCCAGCGTTAAAATAAATGTCAAAATAGCATATCCCCTTTTCAGACAAATGCTCATATAAATCATCTGCGGAACTGCTAAATAAAAAAGAGCGCACAATAGCAGCCGCTTAACCCCTTTCGATGAAAAAAAGACAGCCTTATTCTGCATGAACTTCATTACAGCCTCCACCCCTAATCCCAAATCTTCCATTCAGCTCTTCCAGTTTCCCACATATGCTCCAAAGCCTCTTTGTCTCTCAGCGTATCCATGCATTTCCAAAATCCCTCATGCTTATATCCTACCAGCTGTCCATCCCGTGCCAGCTTTTCCAACGGTTCCCGTTCAAAATAAGTCTCATCTCCCGCAATGTAATCCATCACTTCCGGCTCCAGCACCATAAATCCGGCATTGATCCATCCGCCGTCTTCTTTCGATTTTTCGCTGAACCTTTCTACAAAATCCAGTTTGTTAATGTCCAGTGCCCCAAAACGTCCTTTTGGCTGTACGGCCGTAATGGTTGCATATTTTCCATGTCTTTGATGAAATTTCAGCAGCTGTTTCAGATCCACATTCGAAACCCCATCTCCATATGTCATCATAAATGTATCGTTTCCGATATATTCCCGCACTCTTTTAATCCTCCCGCCTGTCATCGTATGCAGTCCCGTGTCAATCAACGTCACCTTCCATGGCTCTATGTTATGATTATGCACGATGATGTCAGACCCATTTCCAAAATCGAACGTAATGTCACTTCTGTGGAGATAATAATCCGCAAAATATTCTTTGATTACATATCCTTTATAACCGCAGCATATAATAAACTCATGAAATCCATAGGTCGAATAAAATTTCATGATATGCCAAAGGATCGGATACCCCCCCCCAATCTCAATCATTGGTTTTGGCTTTAGATGGCTTTCCTCACTGATGCGCGTACCAAAGCCGCCTGCTAATATAACAACTTTCATATGGTGCCTCCCTCTTTTTTAAGCACATTTGGGAACTCCTATAACTGTCTGCGCAGCCGATAAAAATTTCTTAAGGAATCCCAGCCGATTTTTATAATGCGTTTCAGATTCATATAATTTGTCCCTCCCCGCCGGGATCTGAATGTAATGCTTACAAATTTAACATTTTCATGAAACCTTACAAAGTAGGCGGTAAGCACAGCATTTGGAAGATTAAAATCCTCCGGCAGCCTTTTCAGATATTTATGTACCAGCCCTGCCTTCATCAGCCGGAACGGGGCATTTGCGTCCGGTACTTTTGCATTAAAAAAAATCCATAAAAGCATCCTTAGAACATTTTCCACAAAAATACGCATTTTTCCATCTTCACGATGCAGGCGGCATCCGATCACCGCGTCATATTTTTTGCGCAGCCTCCAGAATTTCTCAAATTCTTCCGGTTTTGTCTGTCCATCAGAATCCGTTTGAAAAATATAATCCGCCCCACTTTGAACCGCATGCTGATATAAAAACATTAATTTCGTGCCATGGTCTGTCCCAGGCTTTTCAAATATTTCCAGCCTCGGATATTCTTTCTGTAATTCATGCAGCAGCTGCAGGGTATTGTCACTGCTTCCCCCATCCGCGACAATCAATTGAAAATCTATCCGCCCCGCTTCCAAAGTCTTATACCATTCACTTACCACAGACACGATATTCTTTTCCTCATTGTATGCCGGCATCACTAAAAATAATTGGTCCATCTTCCGTTTCCCTCCTAAAAAGGATTCCTTTTTAAAAACTGAAATGCATGTTCGATTGCCTGATCCATATCATAATATTGAAAGTCCGCGAGTCTTCCGCAATAATAAAAATGTTCCACCCGGTCTGTGGCCGCACAATACTTCTCATGCAGCTTTTTACTCTGCCTGGTCAGAACCGGATAGTATGGCTCCGCATCTTTTTGCTCCTGGCTGTAGGGCAGCGGATATTCTACCGCATAAGACGTTCCCTTAACATCCTGAACCGGAAGTTTTTTATATTCTGTAATTCTTGTATATCCTTCCGCCTGCGGATAAGCCACTACGGGCATTTGCTGAAAACTGTCTGCCTGATCATAATGCCATTCAAACCTTAAAGACCTGTAAGGCAGCTTTCCTTTAAAGCATTTCCATAATTCATCCAAAGGTCCCGTATAAATAACCGGCCTGTCCACCGCTTTTCCATCTGCCGTCAAGCGTGCATTCTCTATTTTTAAATGTTCCAATGCATCCATTTCAAGCTTTACAGATATATTCTCATGATCTAAAATATTCGCAATAAAGTTCGTATAACCGTGCTTTGGCATGGCCTGAAATTCATCTGAAAAATAGGCTTCTTCATAAGAAAGCCTGACCGGAACCCTGCCTAGTATGCTCACATCAACATCCTTTAATGGGATCCCCCATTGTTTGGCGGTATACGGCCCATAATCTTTATCAAATAAAAACCGCGCGTAGTTTCTTATAACCTCATCATCACTGTTCATTAACTCGATGACCGATACGGCTTCATGCATTCCAAACTTTTCTTTTAAACGGTTTTTGATATGCTCCGCCTCCTTAGGCGCATAAAACAAATCAATCGTTTTAAAATTAAACGCCGTTGGCGTGCAGATGCCATCTATGACTGCCCCGCAGATCAGCTGAAACGGTTCCCATTGGCTGAATCTGCATACATAATCAAATATTTCTTTCGTTTTTGTATGGAAAATGTGCGGGCCATACTTATGAACTCTAATTCCATGGGCATCTGTATAATCATACAGATTGCCTCCAATATGATTTCTTTTCTCCCATACAGTTACCTGCATGCCTTTTTCTTCCGCCAGATAACGCGCAATCACACTGCCTGTAATACCACAGCCTATGACCAATGCTGTCTGCATCATAACTCAGTACTCCTCTTTCATTCTTTTTATGACCTCTTTGATGCCCGTTTCAAAATCGACTTTTGGCACAAACCCTGTATCTTCATATATGGCTGACAGGTCAACACAGGAGCTTGGCAGCTGTTCCTTTTGATAAGCCACCTCGCCAACTCCGATCGGCAGACCCGGATCAATAGATTGACGTATTTTTTCCATATACTGATACAACGGCTGGTTGTCTCCATGCCCAATGGCATAAAAAGCATCTTCTTTCCCTTTTTCACCGATTAAAAACAACGCATCCACAACATCTTCAATATTGACATAATCCCACAGCTGTTCTAGCTTTGTAACAGACGGCTTTTCCTTTCTGAGCAATTTATCAATTGTATAAAAAATCAGGTTGTCATCCCGCCTGTCCGATGCGTAAATTCCGGTAATTACGGTATAAATGAACGATATTCCCTGCTCTTTTGCGTAATCCTTCGCCAAAAAATGCAAAACCGCTTTTACACACCCATATGCGTTTTGAGGTGACGGAACCGCGCATTTATTAATCGGTTTTCCATAATACAGATACTCGCTTGTAGATCCCGGCAATATAAATTTTTTTACATTTAAATCCGCCGCAAGTTTGATGCAGTTCATGCATAATGCAATATTTTTTATTTGTATCTCATAGTTATCCCTGTCATTTGCCCCCACTCCCTGCCATGCCAAATGATAGAACGCATCTGCATCTGCCGGAAATTCAGCTTTATTCTGTTCCAGCAAATGCAAATCGCATTCTATGCAGTGAACGCCGCTCCAGGCCATTGCTTTTTCCTTTGTCCTGCTTTCCGGATAAATAACCGCCCATATTTCAATGTGCTCTTCCATTAATTTTTGAACCAGATGAGATCCTAAAAATCCATCTGCCCCCGTAATGATCACTTTTTTCATCACATGCAGCTTTTGCTCCCCCCTTCCAAAATTATATAACTTTTCGGAATTCATGTTACAAATCCTCCCGTTTATCTGTTGCGGTTTCCCATTATATAAGCAGACATAAACCGATTAAAAACCCTTTACAAAGTTCTTGATATCGGCCAGTATCGTGGCTTTGTTTTCAACATATCCATCCCTTCCGCCAAATATTGCAGCATGAATTGTCCTGTAGCCATAATCTGCCAGATCCCCTTCCAGTTCATTCACAAATTTTTTCCCTGTGATGTATTCATAAACTTCTCCAGTAGATACAGGTTCCGTTGCCGCATGCCATAAAGTAATGCCAACGCTTAATGCCGTTTGTATATCCCGCCACAAATGAGCTAGATTATAAAATTGATACACGCTTCTGCTGTCCGTAAAATTAAGCGCTGAAAAACCCAGCTGCCTAAACTTTTCCTTTAATACATCTCTGTCATCATCTTCCACATCTACCTTATAAAACCCATGATCCTGGATCTTATAATAGTTTTTTAAGTCCTGATCCTTTGCCGCCAGTTCTTCATATTTCTCAGCTGTCAGCATAAATGGAATTACATGGATGCAATCATAAATAAAATTCTTTTTTATATTTTTCCCAAAAAGTCCCGGAAGCCTGATGATCAATGCATCCGGATATTTCTTCCTTGCCCAAAGTTCCAATTGATATCTATGATAGCCATAAGCATTAAGTTTTTCTGTATGAACCTCAGAATTTTCATCTACATCTTTGGGTGCCTTAAATACATCTACCGTAGAGATAAGAACCAATCTCTTCGGGCCGATCCTTTCCATATTTTCTTCCGCCTGGCATATAAGTTCCATATCTTTGTCTGGCTCATGGTTAGCCAGATACTTTTCAGCCCTTACTCCGGCATAAATTAAAAGATCCGGATTTGTTCCATATGCCCTTTCTATATTTTTAGAATTATACACTGCCTGAATCTGATCACCAGCAGCTTCATAAATATTACTTCCTACGAATCCTGTATGCCCCACCAGCGCAATCATCCATTCATCTCCCCCTTTGCTTGCGAAATCGCCTTATATATCCATACACTCCCCGTCCCTATAAAACCATTATCAACAATGAGTTCAGCCCCATATCCCAGATCTTCCAGATGATCTGTTATCTCCTTAGATATTGGCTCCCCTAAAAACAACCAATATTGTATATTGTCATCTAATTCAGGAATCTCAGCAGGCCCCCACCATTGTGCCTGTCCAAATAGTCCATGTGAACGATCCGTAAAATAAACATCTGCTACCGTCCAATCAAAGTGCACGATATCTGTATATATAAAATCATCATTGCCGATCTCGGACACAGCCGCTAATGTCGATGCTAATATCCTGTTCTGTGCACATTCAACTTTTATCGTATTTAAGCACGCAGGATAACAAGTGACAAACATAAATACGACCAATAAAGCTGTAAACAAACTCCCATACCTGCACCTGGAAATATTTACTGCAAACAGGAGCCAAATAATAATAAAGGCAGGATATAAATAACGTAGGACAATGATTGGATATACGATTGTTGAAATTACCTCAGACATGACGATGGTTCCAAATACTGAAATCAATCCGCCAAGCGTCCATATCCATTCCCTATCCAAATGCATGTTATGCAAATCAAATCTAACTGATAATGTCTTTTTGTCATTTTCATTCTCTTTTATTTCAACTATGCCAAGTCCGTATACAAACCGAAGCAATACTACTGTAAAAAACAATGTCAGTAAAAAAAGCGAATATTTTGAATAAAAAATAAATTCAAAACAGTCTTGCCAGCTGACCGTTTCTATCTTATAGTCTGACATAACAACACCTTTTGTTTTTTTTGCAAAAACAAGCCAGGGCAGCAGCAAAGCTAATACAGCCCCGCCAGATATAAAAACCTTCCATATATCACCAGATTTTGACCTGACAATATATACAAACAGAACTAAATACAAAAACCCTATGCTGGCAAGAGCAAAATAGTGTGAATACACTGCACCCAATGAACAGATAGACATCCACAAATAACAGATGTCCTTTTTCGTTTCTAAAAAAGCATAAAACATCAAATATGTAAGAAATATAAACATCTGGCACCAAGCATACATTCTAACTTCAAGGTTATACGTTACAGCCGACTCTAAAAGCGCTGATATTGTCACCAGCAGCACAGATGCTTTATTTCCAAACCATTTTCTCACGAACGCTACAGTAAAAAATACCGACATAAAGTATGGCAGCGCAGCGGACAAATGGTAGATGAACCCAGACTCACCGAACACCTTCACACAGCCCCACGCAAACACATAATGAAGCGGCGAATGCCCGTTTCCTGCCACATATTCTAACATGTCACTCCATGGCTTTCTGGCTGCGTTGATAACGATACCTTCATCGCCCCAAAAACTATTATTAAATATTCTTATCAGGTGATGAAAAGCCATGACTGCCGCATAACTAAAAACCATACCTGCCTTTAACCCTTTGCTTAATTTCATTGGACATAATTCCAGATGAAAATTAAAATATTTAGCCATAGTCCTTTCCCCAAACGGCAAAATATACGCTAATCCCACAGCCAGTATCAGATATTTGGCCGCAAATCCACTGTACTTATTTAGTTCTTCATATATATTTCCAGCTGCATGCAATACAACCGATCTAAATAAGATTATCATTGTATTTATGATTGCATTCCCACATAAATACTCAAAAAACAACTTCAAAAAACCATCTGTTGTTTTTTCATATTTAATTCCAAATTCTCTGTTCCTGATTCGGCAAAATACTATAGCAGGAAAAATCATGCAAAATAATCCCATTCGAGCATCTTCATCCCTTCTTTTATTTTGTTAACTTCTCTATGCTCTCAAAACTATACTGCTTTCTTTTAAATACCAGATTGATCAAAAGCTGCAGATACTTGATTATAATTGTCAATGTCCCAAACAACCCAAAAAACGCTACCGAAAGGATTAAAATAATCGTTGTCCACCCTGCTACTGGATGTGAAGCCACATAAACCACAATGCAATATATAATCATAAACACTGACATCAGCATCATGATAAATGTCATATCAATGGAAAATCTGTACCCTACTTCTGTGAACAAAATCAGCGCATCCACAGCAAGACCGGATTTATAGTATCGTTCTGTCTTATCTTTTTGCCGCGCTATCCCTTCTCCCACGTCCTTATTACAGGCATATTTCATATTGTCCGCCTTAAGTCCGCTATGCGCATACATTGCTTTTCTGTATATGACAGCCGTATTCATGGATTTGATCCGATTAATCACCCTGCGGCTAAGAATACGAAAGCTCTCCGTATTCATCTTATATGGAAGACCTGCAAAATGATCAAAGATCCTGTAAAATAACCTTGACGAAAACTTTTCCTTCCTATCAGGAGATGCGCTAACAATATCATAACCCTGCAATGACCTATGATATACCTGCATAACCACATGCTCCTCAAAATCCAAAACCGTGTTATCAAACTCCAGTACAAAATCTCCTATGGATAAATCCATTCCCGCATTCATCGCCAGTTCCTGACCATGGAAATAGCTCATATTAAGTACCGATACACTGGTAGTTCTGGCTTCAGTACTCGTATTTTTTATAATCTGTAAGCTGTTGTCTTGTGAACAATCATTCACGCAGATAATCTCTGAATGTTCAAAATTATTTTCTAAAACACTGATGATTGCCTCTAAAAATCTTTTTATTCTATGCTCAGCATTATGCACATAGATAACAGCTGATATAAAATTCTTCTCTTTATTATTCATCACCAAGTACCTCATCCATGTCGTAAACCGTATTTATTTTTCCAGAAAGTACACTCACAAAAGTCGGATTCTGTGAATATGTCCTGATTACTGTCGGCCTGGAATCGTCTATCTCCGAACTCATCAAGATTGGCTTCATTGAAAACAATGATTTTTGATACGTAAACGCAAACTCTTCTTTTAAATATTTTCTTGCAAGGCTTGCCATATATGGGAAAGCCGTTTTTGGTTTTACCGGGCAGTCATTGCAGTTACCCAGACGAAATGATGAGCAAAATCCATTGCTTTTCTCCTGACAGCTAAACAATGGTTCTTCATCATAACTCGTGGCATGTGGCGTAAATGTCACAGATGTGAGCGAATGCAGACCTGTCTTCCCAAAAGGCATGATCGAAAAAAAAGGACCATCCATCACTGTAAAACCATATGATTTTAACTTATCATTGGCATTACATAAAATAATTTCACAAAGCTCATACTTAATTTGAAATTTTTCATAACCAGCCAACTCAAGAATCTGATTTGTCCCTGCATAAGTTGCATTCAACAAAAAACCTGTTCGATACTCCATCCCATCATCCATGCAAACCGCATATTCCTCATGAAGCTTTCGAATGCGTTCTATCGTAATGCCATACTTTATTTCAACATTTTTTAACAATTCTATTTTTGACAGCAAATAATCCTTTAGAATCATCGCATCATATGTATACTCTCTAGTTAAAAAAGCACCGTCACACATTTGGCTTTTGAAAAATCTCTCTGGATGCAGTTCTTCGCATGGAATATTTGCCGCTTTACAAAAATTCTTAAACTGTTCTCCATCAGACCATGAATACTGGCTTGATGTCGCATACACCTTATCAAACTTGCGGTTAATGCAAAAACCATAGTCCTTATTAAATCTTGCAAAGTACCCAGCTGATTTCATCGCAGTAGATATAGACCTCGGATAGTGATATCCTTGATGGACACGTGCCTGATTTATATAAGTAGCACGACTAAAAGGCATCCGATCACACTCCAACACAAGAACCTTTTGTTGTTTCTGTCCACAGAAAAGAGCCGCATACAGTCCATATAATCCTGCACCTATAATAATTTTTTCATAATGCTCCATAATACCATCTCCTGACCAATTTTCCATTCAAAGGTACTTTTCACAATATTCACAGATTTCCCGCCATGACGCATCTCCCACAGCATACTCCTTTACATCCTGCGCCAGACCCATTTCCTGTAATCCAACATACGCAACAGCTACGTCATCCGGCCACGCATTCGAATACTGCGGATAGATCAATATCTTTTTACAGGAAGAAGAAGATATAATATCAGAAAGCCCGCTTCTGATTCCTATAAACAAGCCCGCCCTGTCACAAAAATCTATGATCTGGTTATATGGGACAAATACGCTTTTTGTCCCGGCAACCGGCTGTTCATCTTTTCCGCAGTTTGTGCAGACACTATACCCTTTCTTCCTCAAAATTCCGGCAATATGAACCCAGAACTTTTCCGGTATCTCCTCCGCACAGGTCGCATACGGGGAAAGCAGCGCCGTCTTGCCCTGCGGCAGCTGCATGGAAACGAAAATATGTTCGCTGTTATTTTCCTCTCTGTTAATATCCGGCAGCTGCAGGAAAACCGGATTGGTCAAATTCATGCCCTTATATTTATACAGCTCCAGCATATTCCAGCCATATTTCCCCTGGATTTTCCACGTAATCTGCAAATAGTCCGAAATATTGTCATAATGGCAAAAATAATGGAAATCTATCTCATCTTTTCCTACAAACGTCCTTAGCCTGCGCAGGCGTTCATGGGTACGCATATCTATTTTCTGCAAATGCCCCTCATATAAATTTGAAAACATCTTTTCCGCAAGCGCCTTTTCACTGTTCCCAACAACAAGCATGCAATATTGTCTGATATGGTTTTCTCTCAGCCATTGCGGAAGCATTAAAGAAACCTGATACAAATCCCCGGTACCCAGTGCGGCACAAGAAACAAACACGCAGTCTTTCCCCCACTTTTCTTTTAACACTGCATATTCTTCATAGCCTTTCCAGATATAAAAGTAAAAGTTATATAAAAATGCTCCAAACTGCGTTTTCTGCATCCGCTCTGTAATCATGCATTTCCAATACGGTATCATCTTTTTTACTGCAGTATCAAATCCAAAACATTTTCTGTAATCCCTAAAAACCCTGGCCTTATTCGGCCAGTACAAAAGCTTCGCTCCCAGTCGAAATTCCCGCCATCCCCATACTTTGCTCTGATCAAGTGCGCACAGGGAAAACTCCTGATACATTTCAAAATTTTCCGAAAAAAAGTCGTTGGCCCGCTTCACGTACTGCTTATAAAATGACCGGTCGGACTTTACTGCCATAGCGCTGTTATATAATAAAGATGTATATCTTTCCAAATATTGATAGGAATATTCCGGAAAAAGTCCTTTCTTTTCCCAATCTGCTGCTACAATCCGCGCCATCTTGAGATTTTGTTCCGCCCTCTTTTTTTCCTTTTTCACAATCAGTTCCGTCGCGCTGCCCTGACGGTTCCGCTGATAATGGTAGAGTCGGTCCGGGATATAATCAACCCGCTCTGCCAGTGTGTAGACCTGAAACAAAAACGCCTCGTCTTCTCCCAATTTCAGTCCTTCTTCATAGCGGATATGGTTTGAAACGATCAGGCTCCTTTTGTATACTTTATTCCAGATCAGCGGATAACTCCCTGTCTCATAGAAAAGAGCCGCCACTGAATTATTGCGGTAATGCGTCCTGCGGGTATCAAGATTCTTTTTAAAATAAATAAACGCCTGGTCCATATAGCTGTCTTTACCATCATAATCTTTTGAAAAAAACACCTCTCCGCCAAAGACTAAAATATCACTTTTCTGTTTTTTGATTTCTTGCGCAAGGCACCGCAGCGCATTTGGTTCCACCCAGTCGTCCGCGTCCACAAACCATATGTACATTCCCCTGGCTTTGTGTATCCCAATATTCCTCGTATATGACACACCTTTATTCTCATGATGGAAGCATCGGATACGCTTATCTTTTTTTGCATATTTTTGAATCACCTGCCTGCTGCGGTCCGTAGACCCATCATCTATGCACAATACTTCAAAATTTGGATATGACTGTGCAAGTATGCTGTCCAGACAGTTTCCAATATCGTTTTGTACATTATAGACAGGAATAATAATAGAAAACGCTGCTTGACCACTCATATCTTCTCCTCATCCAGATTATAAATCCCATTGATAAAAATCTGTTCTTCCGTGCATTTGCCTGCTCGACGCATGCGTTCGCCAGCCCTCACATCCGGATGATATAAAGACGCCACAACCACATTGCAATAAAAACAATACACAGTATACAACTGCAGCAGCCCTTTCATTTTCCGATGGGATACATACTCTACTTTTCTTATATTTTCATTTTTTATGATGCTGTGATGATGTCCCGTTTCTGCAATAAATACGGCGTCCTGCCGATGTGTCTGTTTTAAAAACGCATCCAGATATCTGACTGCATACTCCGTACATTTTCCGTTGTTATTCGGACATACAATAATGGCTGTAGACGGAGACAGTTTATTTTTTCGCTTAAATGCCCGGAACCATAACATTCCATATACAGACCACATCACATTCCTTTGTATCTTTCTTTTCACGGTCGTTATCCCTTCTAATCCCCGGCACATATCGTAAAGCTCTCCTCCATAAATACATCCCGCACCGTATTCACCGCCACCGCCGTCCGAAGGCCCGAAGGCTTCGCGTCGTTTACCAGCACCCTTTCCCCATAAGGCGCCCCGTATATAATCAGGTCATAACGCACTTTGTGTTCACGCAGAAACTTCTCTGTCATCTCCGCATGCTCTTTCGTTCTTGACGTCAAAAATAAAACCATGTCGCCTTCCGGTATGGATCGGAGAAATTTTTCAGCGCCCGGCAAAAACGTATCCCGGCCATCTGTTTTATAACCGTTATGCTTTACCATCGTTCCATCCAGATCCAATATCCAGGTATGTCCCAACGATGACAAACCGATAGGCTCGCTGCCCTTTTCTTCGCTAAACATCTTTTAACTGCACCCCAATATGGCCGCCTGGATGATTTTTTTTAAATTCCCCCAGTGCAACGCCCCTTCTTTTTGTAATCTCCATCGCAAGTCCCTGCAGGATGATCAGGTTCACTGTCGTAGAATTATTCGGCACCACATTCCAAAGATCACCTTCATGCTCTAGCTTTAGAATAATGCATTTGCCGATCTCCCGCGCTAATGTCGACTGTTCTTCAAAGGAAAGCAGCCACAGGTTGCAGCCTCTCTTCTGCAAAAGCTGCGTAAGATAAACCGACTCCGCCGTCTCACCGCTTTTTGTCAATATAATCACAAGGTCGTCTTTATCCACCATGCCGATATCCCCGTGTACCGCACTGTTCGTATTCATATAACTGGCAGGCTGCCCAAGGGAATTCATGGTACCTACGAACTTGTCGCATACCGGAACGTTTTTTCCAAGTCCGCTGACGATCACCTTGTGGCCGCCATCTATCGTCTCTGAGGCTTCTGTCACTAACTGCTCGAATTTCTCACTGTCCAGCGAATGGACGGACTTGTCTATGACAGACAGAATGTTTTCAAAATAAGTTATCACAATGCTTCCTCCAAATAATACAAGCCGTTATAAAAAGCTCCGCAGATCGAATCATAATCTTCCCACGCATACGTTGTCAGAGACAGCCAGACCACCGCATGCAGAAGATGCATCTGCTCCTTTCCTGCCTCGCCCTGCAGCAGCTTAAAAAACGTCTGTTCCATTTCTTCCCAGTGGTTTGACTCTGTCTGCAGCAGGACTTCCCGCGGGCAAATCGTTAAGTCAAACCGCTTTAAATTAAACTGGTCATAATTGCCCGCAATCGAATAATACAGCTTCACCCAGTCATAAGCAGGATCACCGTACAGCTCCGTGCTGCCAAAATAGCCTCTCGGATCAATCAGTACGGGTGTCTGATCCTGTTTCAGCAAAATATTGCTGAACGTGCAGTCTCCATGCAGCAGCACAAATGTCTGCGGCATATACCGCATGATTTTCTCCTGCAGCAATTCCTTTACAAAAAATATGTTGCGGCACCGTCTTCCATTGATCATTACCGTTTCATCATTCGCAAACGGCACCAGATTTCTTACTTTTTCCAGACGGCTGTATGTTTTCCCTATGTATGCTTCCAGATAGCTGTCCGCATCCGCGGGTACAGACTCCAGGGCATGAATCTGCTTTAAGCAGCTGATGATCCGTTTTAATATTTCTTTTTTTTGCGCAAATGGGATATCTGCATATGCGTAAATATTTTTTCCGTCCACTTTTTCCATTGTTAACGGATCCAGTGCATAGATTTTTGGGATATTCGCAAACTTTTTTTCTGCGAGCTTTTTGTACCATCTGCGTTCCCGCACTGCAAGCTCCTGTCCCTGCATGTCAATGCCTTCTTTGATAACCAGGCTTTCCTGCATCGTCAGGCGGTTGAACGGCCGGCACGTTTCCGGCTGCAGTTTTTCATATTCTGACAGCAGGCCGTATTCTTTTGTATGTGCCAAAGCCAGTTCACGAAACGGTATCCCGGACTCGCCCAGCCATCGGACAAATTCCCCTTCGCTTGGAAGGTCCTTAAGCACAGACGGATCCGGAAAGACAAACAGTCCTGCCACACCGCATTCCTCACTTGGGTGTTCTTTAAAATGTCCATTTTGATACATCCACCTGCAGGTAAAATCTTTTGAGATGCCGACGTAATTTCCCGGCTCCTTTGGCAGTTTAAAATGCTCCGGCAGTATCAGGTCACTCCAGATCAGCATGAACGACTGTCCCTGCGGAATGCAGGACACCGCTTTATTTAAGCCGCCCAGCGTGCCCTGGCGGCCCCCGGCGTTCACCATTTGGTAATCCACGTCTGCAAACGCTTCCAGATACCGCTGCAATACTTCATATTTATAATCACCGATAATGATGTACTTTTTCTTTGGATATTTACGGAACAGGTGAAATATCATCGGCAGATTTTGAACCGGCACCAGCGCTTTTGGCTTATTGCGCGTCAGCTTCTGCATGCGCGTCCCCTTTCCGCCTGCCTGAACAATAATATATGGAATCTCCATATTTTTCCTCCTCATTCGTTTTGATCGTGTTCATAGCCATCCGGCTTTGCTGCTATTTGCATCACCGCATCCGTATCTAAGATTCTGTCACCGGTAAGCTGATACTGATAAATATCTTTTTTTGCTGGATTCATATGATGGAGGTCAAAAAACCGATCCATACCGCAGTCTGGCGGATACAGCGCGATGACCCTGCATGGGGCAAATGCCGCGAGATCAAGGATGCCGCTGCGCAGGCCGACCACACACTGAAACTGTCCCAGTTTTCCGCACAGCTGCCGGAACCCGCAGTATATGGGTATCGCTTGGACCGCGGTCTTTCGGCCTGGCTTCATATTGACAAAGACCTTCCATCCCCTGTCTTTGAATGCTTTGGAAAGCTGCCGGAAGAACGGCTGCGCCTGCGCGTAACATACCGATTGTGCATCCGGGCACAGCAGCACGTTTCCGGCTTCTGCGGCGCGGCCTGTCCGTTTGGCTGTACGGCGGCATGTACTTTGTGCAAAAGACGGCAGATCAAACGGACTGTTTTCCTTTAATCCGAGCGACCCATAACAAATGCATTCCTTAAGATGAAGCCCCGGATACCGCCTCGCATAAGCAAATCCCTGCACAAATCCAGCCGCAGGCTCTATGACGCAGTTATCGTTCCATGACGCAAACAGCTGCTGCCCTAACACATTCCTGTTTGCCGTACATAAAAGCTCCAGCTTCCTTTTGGAAATGGCACAGTATTCGCAGTCCAGCTGCGGATACATATCCGCCAGTTCCCGAAATTTTTCCGTACACACAATACGCAGCTTTTTTATATGCTTTTGGGCCTGAAATGCCCTGGCATATCCCATCACACATAAAAAATCTCCGATATGATCACATATGATCAGGTGACAGACGCCCGGCTTTTTCAGTCTCTTTCTGTAATACAGCGCCGCCCAGGGTACCGCAAAGCTTTGTTCCAATATGCTTTTTGCCAGTATTTTGATATAAAAAGCAGCCTTCATCTCAGATTTCAGCGATTTCAATGATTCCAATAATTTCAATGATTTCAATGATTCCAATAATTTCAATGATTTCAATGATTCCAATAATTTCAATG